>NZ_DCAN01000015.1:0-97091 GCF_002311545.1 Sulfitobacter sp. UBA1132
CGATTACCCCATGTTTTGCGACCCGCAAGCGCCCTATCAGAAAGGCACGGTCGAGAACACGAACAACAGGCTGCGGAAGTACCTGCCCCGCTCAACCGACCCGACGGCGCTGACAAATCGATATTTGAGATCGATTTGCCACCGCCTCAACGCAACGCCGCGCAAGTGCCTAGACTACTGGACGCCCGCTGAGGTCTTTGAAAGCAGGCTGATGGAAATCAGGAACCGATTGGAATAACATTGCAAATCAGAAATTGCGCTTCAATGTGAGTCCACACTACATCATCGCTCTACGAAACAATAAGGTTTTGCCACTTGAGCTAGCTCAGAATGTGGGCATTTTCTTATTAAAGAACTTCAAGCTACGCGCGATTCTGCCGGAACATTCGCACCAGCAACCAGACGGACAGCGCAAGCATCACAAGCGCGATGGGCGACTTCAGGAGAAACCACGGATCGCCGCCCGAGGCGGTAAAGCTGCCGCGGATCAGCCCTTCGAGGGCCGGGGCCAGCAGGAAACCGATGACAAAAGGCAGGATCGAAATCCCGAGGCGCCGCAGCACGTAGCCAATCAAGGCAAAGACGCAGGCACTCAGCAGGCCGACATAGCCGCCGTCCTGCACATAGGCCGCGGTGAGCGAGACGGTCAGGATCACCGGCAACATCACGTCCTTCGGAATCCGAATGAGACGGCCCAACTGGCTCATCAGGAAACTGCCGACGCTCCAGTTGCAGAAGTTGGCGATCACCATCATCGTAAAGAGGCCGAAGGCCATGACCAGATCGCGGTTCATGATCGTATCGAAACCCTCGATCTCTTTAATCGGAGTGAACCGGAAGACCTGCGGCCCAAAGGCGAAATCGCCAATTGTCTCGACCGCCAGGATAATGAAGACGGCGGCGAAATTGCCAGGAATGCCAAGGCTCATTACTGGAATGAGGTTTGCGCCGGAAACGGCCGAGTTCGCCGATTCCGTCGCCACCACGCCCTCGATCGCGCCTTTGCCGAAGGTGTCGGGAGATTTCGAGCGGCGCCGCGCCGTGTCATGCGACAGGGTCGCGGCGGTAGTGGTGCCGATCCCCGGCAGCGCGCCGATCATCGTGCCGATGCTGGCGCCGCGCAAGATCGCCGGCATCATCCGCCAACGCTCGGCCCAGCTCAGCCGCGGCCCCATTTCGGGAGCGGAGACCGGCCCCTTGGCCGCCGCCCGATCGCGGCGCATGTCTTCGACCGCGATCAGCACTTCGGATAGTACCAGCACGCCCAGTACGCAGGAGGTTAGCGGCAGCCCGCCGCCAAGCTCGGGGATGCCAAGCGTCATGCGCGGCCCGTCGCCCGACATCGTTGTCCCCACGAGTGAAACGAACATCCCCAGAAGGCCGCCTATCAAGCCCTTCAACGGGGCCTTGCCGACAACGGCAGCCATGAAACATAGCGACAGGATAATCAGGGCCGATTTCTCGGGCAGGTCCAGTACCCGCTCCACCGCCACCGCCAGCACCGGGGCGGCGATGAAAAGCACGAGGTCGGAAAAGTTGTCCCCCACGACGGAGGCGAAGTGAGCCGTCTGGATCGCCCTGCGCCCCTGTCCCTTCTGCGCCAGCGGATAGCCGTCGACCGTAGTCAGGAAGGCATCGGGCGTGCCGGGGGTGTTGAACAGGATCGCTGGCACCGCGCCACCCACGGTCGCGCCTTTCATGATCCCCAGGAGGCAGCCCAGCACTGGATAGAGCGCCTCGTTCCCGTAGCCGAAGATCGACACCAGAACCGGCAGCGCGATGGCCATGGCGAAGGGGCCAGACAGTCCCGGGGTGGCACCAACAAGAATGCCGATCACCACCCCGGTCAGCACCATGCCCATAGGCAAAAGCCAAAGGCCGCCATCGGCGGCTGTGAAGACGGAAGTGATTCCGAGCGCGAGATATTGCAGCAATAGGTCCAAGGGGTGTCCTTCAGAGGTCGGCGTTCGGCGGCAGTTGGATGTTGTCGAGCAAGCCGGCAAACAGCAGGATCAAAAAAGCGGTCGAGAGCATGGAGACCACGATGTCCCGCGTCCGGAGACTGCGGCGGGTGATGTAAATATAGCTGGCGCTTAGCGCCGTACCGCCGAGGAAGAACCCGGCCACATTGTAGGGAAACCGCCCCGAGGCCGCTCGGTAGCCGGAGAAATCGGAGAAGCCCGCGGCGTTGCTGGCCCATACCACCATCGGCCCGCCCCATGTCATCAACGCCAGCGAAGCAGTGGTGACGAGACCGGCGCGGGTCAGAAACAAAAGGTTGTCGAGACCGAGACGCCCAACGGGCTCTCCCGCCTTGCGACCTTTGGACCGCAACTCTCCCGCAATCAGCAAGAGCGCCAGCGGCACCATCAGCAGAACCAGTAGCGTGGGAAAGAAGGCGTCACCGGGAATGGTATTGCCGGTCAGGCTCTTCTTTAGGAATCCGCTGCTGATGTCCCGCGGAAACCAAACCAGAAGGCAAAGCGCGACAAGCGCCAGCGTGCCCCCGCCCAGCCAGAGGTTCCAGCACCCCCCAGAGGGGGCGCCTTCATCGGTGTCCACGGGACCTCGCGTCATTCGGCCAGTGCCTTCATCATCGATACGTTGGCCTCATAGGTCGAGAGTATCTGCTCGCGCAGCTCCGCGCCCTGCGTCACGATCGGCGCAGGTGGGTACTGCTTTTCGATGAACTGACGTGTCTCACTCTCGGGGTCGGCGAGGATCTCGGCGATTACGCTGCCGATCTCGTCGCGGATCTCGTCAGGCATGCCCACGGGGGCGGTGATGATATACTGGTAGCCGAGGTTCAGGTCGATGCCCTGATCCATCAGCGTCGGCATCTCCGGGGCGAGCGCGACCGGACCGGTCTCGGCGGAGGAGAGGATCACCAGTTCGCCCGCCTCAACCAGCGGTTTCTGCACACCGCCACCCCAGGCGACGTTGGCGTCCATCGACACCAGCGCATTGAGCGTGCCTCGGCCACCCTTCATGCGCAGGTGGTTCACGTCGATCCCGAGCGCGCGGGCGACGATTTCGGCTCCGGCCTCGACCTGCGTGCCCCAGTTGGCCCACACGATGGGCTCATTGGCGGCGGCAGCCTTTAGGTCGTCGAGCGTCTTCCAGCCACTTTCGGCGCGCGCCAGAACCGCCATCTGCGAGCCTGCGGTCGTGGTGATATAGGTGAAATCCTCGGGCGACAGGTTGTCACTGTTCATCGGCGCGAAATCATAGGTAGTGGTGATCGCAAAGCCCAAGGTCTGGCCGTCGGGTGCCTCTCCCTTGAGCTGCGCCGACATCACGGTGCCGTCGTCGCCCGCCTTGTTTTCGGGGATCACCTGCCAGCCACGGTTGGCCTCGATCTCCTTCGCAAGGGTCCGGCCCTGCACGTCGGTCCCGCCGCCGGCTCCATAGCCGATCCACAGGCGGATCGGGCCGTCAGGGTTCCATTCGGCCAGCGCGGGCCCGGCGGCCAGCAGGGCGGTAGCGGCGGTGGTCATCAGAATACGTTTCATGGTCTCTCCACTGTTGATTGGGTTGTTTGTTTTTTTGGTCGTCAGAAGCCCGGTTTGCTTTCCACCAATTCCATTGGGCGGTGGCCCCGGGGCAATTCGAAGCGTTGGATCAGTTGCAGCCTGTCTTGAGCGTCATGCTCATGGGCGTCCCAGATCATCCCCACATGAGGCGCGGCAAGGTCGAGATGCTGGCACGCCTGTCGCGACAGCAGATCGGCGCGCGCCTCGTGGCGGACTTTGGCGGTTCGGATCTGGAACTGCTCCCAGAGCATGCGATGATAGGAAATCCCGTGCAGTTCTTCCAAGGGACGCGACAGCAGCGCTTCGGCGTGGTCGAACCGCAAGTACATAGTGCCGAAGGCAGGTTGCGATCCGGTGACCCAGACCAACCTGTCGATGCGGATCACCTGCTCGGCTTCGAAGCCGATGAGCAGCGGCCCGGATTCGGCGGTGGGCAGACGCTGGATATCGACAACCCGGGTATAGGGCATCTTCCAATCCCCCGTCTCGGGGTCGCGGAAGCGGTAGACATGCACCTCGGGCACTTGATGACGTGCGTCGGCGATGAAGCTGCCGCGCTTGCGGTGGCGCACGATCAGCCCCTGCTCGACCAGCCGCGACAGGCCCTTTTGCACCGTGGACAGGCCGATGGGCAGCGCGGCGGCGATCTCGGTCTCGCCGGGAAGCTGGCCGCCGGGCGCGAAGGTCCCGTCCTGAATGCAGCGGGTAAACGCCTCGCTCAGACGCAGGTACTTGGGCCGACCCTTGCCATCGGGAGCCGTGTCTTCCCATGCGGTGACCAAGGTCTCGAGGGACAGTCTATCTGACGAGATTTCCATACAACTATCATAGAACGAGGGGTATTGCACTTGTCAACTACGTAGTTAATAATTGTCACAGGAATATATTGCAGCGTTGAGAGGGTGGAGATGAGCGAAGAATGGGCAGTGGCAACCGGACACCCCACCGCCACCGGGGCTGCGGAGCGGGTGCTGCGCGCAGGCGGCAACGCCGTGGATGCCGGGGTGGCCGCCGGGATAGCGCTGGCCGTTGTGCAGCCCGATCTGGTGTCCTTTGCCGGGGTCGCGCCGGTAATCCTCTATGACGCGGCGCGCGAGCATGTGACCAGCTATGACGGTGTCGGGGTCTGGCCGCAGGCCGCTGACGTGGTGCAGATGCAGCGCGATCACGGTGACCACGTGCCCGAGGGCCTGCTGCGCACCGTCGTCCCCGCCGCCCCGGCAAGCTGGATCAAGGTTCTGGCGACCCACGGCACTTTCGGTTTCGGCGATGTCGCGCAAGAGGCGGTGCAGGCCGCCCGCGATGGTTTCGACGTCTATCCCCTGCTGGCCGATTTCATCGCATCGCGGGTGGAAAAATACGCGCGCTTTCCGTCCACGGCGGCGATCTTCCTCCCCGATGGCCGCCCGCCGAAGGTCGGAGAGCTTTTCGTTCAGACTGACCTTGCAAAAACCTTGCAACTGCTGATCGACGCCGAAAGCGCCACCCGTGCCGAGGGTGGAGATCGGCGCGCCGGCCTGGCCGCCGCCCGTGCGGCTTTCTACACTGGCCCGATCGCGCAAAAGATCGTTGCCTTTCACGCCAAGGACGGCGGCCTGCTGCGGGCCGAGGACCTCTCCTCGTACGAGGTCCGCGAAGAGCCTACCTTCGCCGTCGAATTCCGGGGCACGCAAATCCACTGCTGCGGCGCGTGGTGCCAGGGCATCTCAATGGCGCAGACGCTTGCCATGCTAGAGCAGGCCGGCCCTGACGCCACCCGCGACAAGGAACAGATTAAACTGCATTTCTTGCTCGAAGTGCTGAAACGAGTGTTCGCCGACCGCGAAGCGCATGTCACCGACCCTCGCTACATGCAGATCGCCCCCGAGGCACTGCTGGACCCCGCCTTCATCGCAGACCGGCTGCGCAGCATTCAAGAGACCTCCGATCCGCTTCCTGCCCCTATGGCCCCGGCTCTTGCGGCTTCGGGCGAACGCCCGGTGTTCGAGGTAGGCTGCGCCGATACATCTCACGTCAGCGTCATCGACGGTGCCGGCAACATCTTCTCCGCCACCCCGAGCGATCCAAGCTATGACACCGTGGTGATCCCCGGCACCGGGCTGTCGGTCTCCTCACGCGGGTCGCAGAGCCGTGCGATCCCTGGTCACCTAAATGCTCTCGCACCGGGCAAGCGTCCGCGGCTCACACCGAACCCTATTCTGGGACTGAAGGATGGCAAACCTTGGCTCGCCATGGGCACGCCCGGCGGCGACGTACAGGTTCAGGCCATGGCGCAGGTATTGTTAGGCATGCTGGACCACGGACAGGCTCCGCATGCGGCGGTCGAGGCGCCCCGCGTGGCTTCATATGCCTATCCCGGCAGCTTCGCGCCACATGACGTCCATCCTAACAAGGTGCTATACGAAGCCGATCTGCCACTGGAGCAGATAAAGGACTTACGCGCACGCGGACATGATCTCGAAGAATGGCCCGCCCGAACCTGGATGGCGGGCGGGATCTGCATCGCCCTGCGCGACGGGGCCGGCGTGGACGCGGTCGCCGACCCGCGGCGCGCGGGCACGGCCAAAACTGGAGCGAAACCATGACAACGGACATTTGCAAACGCATCGCCGATCAGAACATACCGCTGAAGGAGGCGTTTGACCTCTGCGGTGAAGCTCTCGACAATCAGTTGTTCACCGCGATGCGCTTCCACGCCACAACGATGGAGGTGGAACGCCTTCACTCTACCTTGCCCGAGAGCTACCCCGTCAGCGGTCGCAAACCAAAGCGGGATACGGAATGGGGCAAAAACGTTCTGATCGATCGAAAGATAAACCTCGGTTTCGGGGCCGCTGATATCAGATGGGCATTTTCGGATTACGAAACCATTCTTGGGCTCGGGCTCAATGCTGTGTTGAATGTTCCGATTGTTCGTGACCAATCGGTTTTGGGTACGGTCAATTACTTGCGTGGCGATCCGGCCTTCAGTTCGCGAGAAGTGGAGATCGCAGAACAAGTTGCTGCTGCACTGGCCGATCGAAGTGAACTGCTAAACTAACTTTAATACGCCATGGTGCCGTAAGCATCATTTATTCTCGCCGTCTGTTAATTGTCACCGAAACGCATCTTTGGGCTTATTTTGTTGAAAAACTCTTCCTTAATCGCGGCCTGAACTGCTGATTCAATTCCTTTATTCGGGGGGAGTATTGGCGATGATGGGACCACGACAGGAGGCGCAACCGGCGCTGTTATACGGGTAATCCCCCCCAAAATTAGCGGTGTTCAAAAGTAGAATTTTCTCGGCAAGATATCTGAGGAGATTTACGATGAAGAACGGACGATACAGCGACGCGCAAATCATGGCAGTGTTGAAGCAGGCGGAGGGCGGTGTGCCGGTCTCTGAGCTGTGCCGTGAGCATGGCATGAGCAGCGCCAGTTTCTATAAGTGGCGCGCTAAGTTTGGCGGCATGCACTGCACGGCAGGGTTATGCGTAGCATGATCCCGAGAGTGGACGCGTCCTTGATGTCCGAGATGAAGGATATGGCGGAAGAGAACCGTCGTCTGAAGCGCATGTATGCCGAGATGAGCATGCAAAATGATCTGCTGAAGGAAGCCCTTGGAAAAAAGCGTTAAGGCCGTCTCTGCGACGAGAGATGGCCATGAATGCGGTCGCACGACACGGCGTAAGCATCGCGTCGGCGTGCCGGGCGTTCGAGATCAGCGAGACCTGCTACAGATACAGCCCTGTAATGAGTGACGAGAATGAAGAGATCGCCGATTGGCTGGAACGTCTGACAGCAAACAAGCGCAACTGGGGCTTCGGCCTGTGCTTTCTGTATCTGCGCAACGTCCAGGGTTACGGCTGGAACCACAAGCGGGTCTATCGGATCTACTGCGAGCTGGAGCTAAACCTGCGTATCAAGCCCAAGAAACGCTTGAAGCGGGACAAGCCGGAACCCCTGTCTGTGCCTGATAAGCCCAATGAGACATGGTCGATGGATTTCATGGCGGATCAGCTGGCAGATGGGCGCTCGATCAGGACATTGAACGTGCTGGATGACTTCAATCGTGAGGGCCTATGCATCGAAGTGGACTTCTCGCTGCCCGCAGAGAGAGTGGTCAGAAGCTTAAACCAGATCATCGAATGGCGCGGTCAACCGCAGACAATTCGCGTCGATAATGGCCCAGAATATATTAGTGGTAAGCTGATGGAATGGGCCGAAAAACGCAATGTTCGACTGGAATACATCCAGCCAGGCAAGCCACAACAAAATGCCTACATTGAACGCTACAACCGCACCGTTCGCGGCGAATGGCTTGGGCAATACATCTTCGAAACCATCGAGGAGGCACAAGACCAAGCAACTGAATGGCTCTGGACTTACAACAACGAGCGACCCAACATGGGTATCGGCGGCATGACACCCGCCATGAAACTGAAAACAGCCGCCTGAATTCTACGGCTGGACCCCATTAAAAATGGGGGGATTACCCTACGAGTTCTCGCTGGAGGATCATGTTCCCCAAGATCACCTGCTTCGATCCATTGATCGGTTCGTTGACCTGAGCAGCATCCGCGCCCACCTTGCGGATTTCTACAGCCATACCGGCCGCCCGTCGGTCGATCCCGAGCTGCTGATCCGGATGTTGCTGGTCGGCTATTGCTTCGGCATTCGCTCTGAGCGACGGCTCTGCGAAGAGGTGCATCTGAACCTCGCGTATCGCTGGTTCTGCCGCCTCGATCTGAGCGACCGGGTCCCGGATCACTCGACGTTTTCCAAGAACCGGCATGGGCGTTTTCGCGACAGCGAACTGCTGCGCCACCTGTTTGAGACGACTGTCGCGCGCTGCATCGCCGAAGGACTGGTCGGCGGCCAGCGAATGGCGATTGACGCCAGCCTGATCAAAGCCGATGCGAACAAGCAGAACTCCACGCCGAAGGAAGACTGGGACGCAACGCACATTGATCCGGCTGATGCGCCCCGCGCCGTGCGCGAGTACCTCGACACGCTGGATAAGGCTGCATTTGGCGCGGCCAGCAAGGTGCAGCCCAAGTTCACCTCGCATTCTGATCCCGCCAGCCAATGGACGGCGGCGCGTAAGGGTCCGGCATTCTTCAGCTATTCCGATAACTACCTGATAGACACGGATCATGGTGTCATATTGGACGTCGAAGGCACCCGTTCGATCCGACAAGCCGAGGTTGGATCGACCCAGACCATGCTTTCACGGGTGAAAGCCAAGTTCGGCCTGATCCCCGACTGGATGATCGCCGACACAGCCTATGGTTCAGGCCCCATGCTCGGCTGGCTCGTGGAACGCAAGATCGATCCTTACATCCCTGTGATCGACAAGGCCGGACGCCCCGATGGGACCTGGACGCGCACAGATTTTGACTGGGATGCGCTGAACGACCAATACATCTGCCCCGAGGGCCACGCGCTCAAACAGTTCCGCCGGAATTACTCTGATCCAAGCCGGGGGCCGACGGGCAAGGGCACCGCGCACTATCGCGCATTGAAAGAAGTCTGCCAGCTCTGCCCGTCCAAGCAAAAATGCTGCCCCAACGCTGAGGCGCGCAAGATCACCCGCGAGGAGCACGAAGACGCGCGTCAGGTTGCCAGAGATTTGGCCAAAACTGAAGAGTATCAGATTGCGATGAAGCTCAGAAAAAAGGTCGAAATGCTCTTTGCCCACCTAAAACGCATTCTCGGGCTGGGACGACTGCGATTACGCGGCCCATGCGGTGCAAATGACGAATTCCTCCTCGCCGCAACCGCCCAAAACCTCCGCAAACTGGCTAGGATTTTTCCTGCACCGCAGCAAACGCGCAAAGCCTGATAGGAAAGACGCTCGCGCGCTCTTCAAAGCGCAGCTTTCTGCGCAAGCAACACGCTGTTTTTCCACAGAATGGGCGGAAACCGGTCTTTCGCCGCAGACGCGCCCTATACTTGCCGAGGCAGAGGAAGCCAACATCCACCCCAGTATTGCATGAGATCTTTCGCTGCATCGCCGCAAGGCTGCTCTGAGCCCCTTAGTGACCGTGTCACGCTTGGAGCTATGCGCAGTCGCAACCTCGCATTCTTTACAGGCGACGGCCCAAACCGGAGTTGGTCAAACTCGATATGTTGCACTGGGGCTATCAAGAGGCAGTTATTTGGGAGTTAGTCTTCATTTTTAGGCGTAACACGCACTCTAGAAACTCGACGCGGTTACCGCATGCGAATTCTGGACACTTCGACTTCAAACGATATAGCGGTCCCAACTGCCATAATGCTCCGCGTTGCGCTTTCCACGCGGCAGGGTCAACCCCAGCAGCGCGACGCCCGACAGCACACCGATCAGGCTGCCCGCGATGGTGCCGCCTCCCAGAACCCAAGGTGCCACGATCAGCCACAGCCCAAAGCCAATGTTCAAAAACCGAAACGGCCGCGCAACTTCGGCCCAGGCGATGACAGCGGTCGTCAGCACCAATGCGCCAACCAAGTGATCACTGCCCGCCAGCGGCAGGGCATTGTCAAAAATCGCACGCGACAACATCAAAAACAGGCCGATGGCAGCGCTCACCCCTAAGGTCCAAGGCACAGTGACCCCCCGCGCACTTTGCCGGGCGATCTCGCGAGGGTGCGCATCAAAACTCATCGTGCCGCCTTTGCTTGAGCCCGGCAGCGCATCGCCCCGGAAAAACGCCCGCCAAAAGGGGCGCCCACGGCGGGTGTTCCAGACCATGAACTGCAGCATCGCGACGATTTCATCCAAAGAGAACGGGATCATGATCAGCATCGCGGCGGCGGCCAGCAGACAGATCGTGCAATAGGTTCCGATTGCGATGGGCTGGATGATAATAAAATAGATGCTGATCACCCCCAGCGGACCTACGACAATGCCAAAAAGCGCCACCATCCACGGCATCGTGCGCCAGCGCATACGGCTGCCCATAACCCCCATAAGGATCTCGAACATATAGCTCATCGCCCCCAAGCCACCGTCAGCGATGGGCCAAGCCTTGGAGACATCTGAGGTAACAATATATTCGCTGCCGTTGAGGTTGGATGGAGAGGAAAAGAACGGCTCCCAGATTCCATCGACATGCCCCAATTGATAGGCCGAGAGAATGCGCGATAGCAGGAAACCGACCACCCCGAGCGCGATAATTGGCACCCGCTGGACGTAAGTGGAGGGGCAATAGGTCCACCCCGGCGGAATGTCCCCGTCGTCCATCATGCCCTCGCGCGACATGCCGGGCATCATCGGGATCAGGATCGTCAGCGCGATCACCAGCGCGCCGATCAGGGTGTCATTGGCATAAACCGCAGGGTCAGGCGTCCAGAACACCAAGGGCGCGGCAAGCAGCCAGACCCCAAGCGCCGCATTCGCCCATTGCGCCCAACCGTTGCCGGGTTTCATCGAGATGAAGGCCAGCGCGGTGATGGCCAGACCGGTAAAGACATTGTTCCACGCCGTAAGCCAACTGCGCATTGAAGCCGCCCAGAGCCCGCGATCTTCGGTCACGCGCTGCACGGCGGCGCTGAATTCGGTCTGGTCAAATGTTCCGAACACCGAGGGCGCGGTGGCGAGCCAGAGGCCCAATGCCGCAACCAGCCAATGCACCCAAAGCATTTGGAAATGCATCATGCGCATATGTTTGTCGTGCTCGCGCACAGCAATTTGCTGTCCGGCGGCACCCTCGTCTTTCTCCTCGGCTGCAGCCTTTTCTGCCGCCTGCTCCACCTTGGCCGCAGAAACCCGTGCGGCGTTCAAGCCGTTGTCCTTATACCAGCGATACGGATCGTCTTTCAGCTTTTGCAGCATGAGGGGCATATCGTGACGCAGGCTGTGCTTCGGGGTCCATCCCAGATGCTCCTTAGCCTGTGACAGATCAAGCTCGTAGTGATCGCTGGAGATATCCACCATCCACGCACGGATAAAGGCGTCCTCGCCAAAAATGCGGTTCTCGGCCCATGCCCCAAGTTTCGCGGCGGCGGGCGGGATATTCCATGTCACCCAATCTTCGCCATGCAGTTCGCGTCCGATCAACCGCTGCAATTCGCCAAAGGGGATTGGCTCAGCTTCGCCCAACAACACGGGAAAGACTTCCGGCAGGGTCTGGCGGCGGTCGACGATGCGTTCAATGGCATTGAGGAGATCGTCGAGATGCAAAAACGCCTGTCCGCGGGACAGGTCACCGGGATAAACTTTAGCGCTCAGCCGCTTTTCGTAAATACGGGATATTTGATGAGCCAAGAAGGTCGAATGCCCGTCATCATCGTAGATGCCAGCAGGCCGCATGAGAACAAGTTTTTCCTCGCCCTTTTCCTCGCGCAACATCGCCTCGGTGCGGATTTTCGAGGCGCGGTAGGGCAGCTTGGGGTCGAAGGGTGCTTCTTCGTCTATCTTGTCGCCTTGCACGGTGGGCGCATGTGCCAGCATGGTGGAGGTGAAAATGAATTGTTCCAGCTCGAAATTTTGGAGCCCTTTCAGCAGCCGCTTGCTCCCCTCTACCGTCACCGCGTCATAGGCCGGATCGTCCTCCCCGCTCAGGTCAAAAAACGCCGCAAGATGGACGCAGGCCGCGATACGGTCTCCGTAGGCCAACCGCAGTCGCGCCAAGGCTTTGTCGACGCTGCCCTGGTCAGTGATGTCGAAACAAACACATTCAGCCTGATGGGGCGGATGCGGGGGCGAGCTGCGGTCCAACCCCACAACGCGGTAATTTTCGTGCAATCGCTTAACGACCGCCGCACCAAGATAGCCGCTTGATCCGGTCACGACGACGACTGGCTTATCCGACGTTTCCATACCCCACCTATCGTCTTACTTACGCAGATATTTAACCAACGCCGCGATCACCAAAACCAAAAGCACGATAACCAGAAGCCAGCCGACCCCCATGCCAAACATCATGCCCCCGCCCATCATATCACCGTTCATCATCGCTTTTCTCCTTACTGAGCCCCTCCGAAACTAGGTTATACAGACTCAACCAACCTCCTCCGCTGGAAGGTTCCGACATAGTTTCACCCGATTGCTCCCAGGATTGGGAATGTTTCCAATAGCCACCAAGAAAAGGCGCTAAGCTGACCCGTCATCATCCCGATCCCCATCAGGACCATGACCGCGCCCGCCACTTGATGCAGACGCCGCCCGACCGCACCAATCGTCCGCAAGCGCGTTGCAACCTGATCGGTAAAAGCGGCCACGATCAAAAACGGCACGCCAAGACCTGCCGAATAGATCCCTAACAGCCAAACGCCTTCTGATATCGTGGCGCTTGCTGCACTGGCTGTCAGGATCGCACCAAGGATCGGTCCAATACAGGGGGTCCAACCAAAGCCGAAGGCAAGGCCCAGGACATAGGCCGCCACCGGCTGCCCGCCGGGAAGGTCGAGGTTAAACCGCAGGTCACGCTCCATTGTTTGAACGCGCGCGGCCCCCAGCATGAACAACCCAAACAGGATCACGACCGCGCCCCCGATCAGGTTCAGCTCGAACCGCCAGCGCAAGAGCGCCTGCCCCAATGCTGTGGCCGATGCACCGAGCGCCATGAAGATCGTTGAGAACCCCAACACAAAGCAGAAGCTCAGCCAAACCGCTTGGCTCCGACTACGCTCCGCGCCCGCGGCGCCAGTGCGCCCGGCAATATAAGAGACGTAGCCCGGCACCAGCGGCAAGACACAGGGCGAGACAAAGGAGATCGTTCCGGCCAGTAAAGCGGCAATCACCCCGAGGGAGGAGACATCAAGCACCCGGCGCCTCCTTCCCCTTTGATAAGCGCCTGAGCGCACCGAAGTAAGCTGCGAAAGGCACGACGAGCCATTGCAACATCGGTGTCAGTCCTGCGTCGATGAACGGGATGACTGGCATGATCTCGCGGTAGGCCCAAGCCTCACGGACCTCGATATTGAGCCATTCGCTAAAAATCGTGTATCCAAACCCGATCGCTATCATCGCGGTGAATACGGGATAGACCCGCGCCCGTGGCCATGCGCCTGTGCTAAAGATGAACAACGCAAGCAGAAGGCTGCTCATGGCGATTAGCAGGTCGCCTCCGGTGCAATGGACCACGGCAAAGATGATATCGCCCCATGTCCCCTCAACCCAGATTGTATAGAGCGGAATATGGGCAACCTCCCAAAAAAGGTGCCCCAGCAGCGTTAGCAAGGCAAAACGGCGCAGGGTGGTGAGCCAATGTGGCCTGACCAGACTTTGGCTTGTCATTGAAACCACCCCGTTATGCGTTGCCAAAAACCGGGTTCGGCATGGGGCCGCTGGTGCGTCAGCCCGTTGATGTAAAGAACGAGGTTTATCGGCTCAAAGTCTGACCCGTGGAATATGCCAACCTGCGCACCCTCACGGTTGAGCAAATGCACCATCGGGGCTCCATCTTTCCGGGCGCTCACAGAGGCGAAGGCATTCACCGTGTCACCAAGGCGATCAACGTCGGAAAGTTGCGCAGCTGTCCAGTTCTGCTCGGCCGGGACCGCAGGTGCCGTATCGCGCAGGGTGACAAAGATGACCATTTCGCGCATGGCACTGGCATTGAGCGCGGCAAGCGTTTTGCTGAGTTGGTCCTGCTGCGCGTCACAGGGGCTGCCGCAAGCATCAGGAGCAAAACTAAGCACCGTGATCTTGCCCCTCATTGCGTCCAGAGAGCCCGTGTCGCCATCTGGTGCCGTCCATTTCACCTCTGGCACCTCTCGCGCCGCAATGGGTTCAAACGCGGCCTCCTTGCCCACCATCGCTTGGTTCAGGTTCTCCCCTGGGTGGTCCGCAAAGGCAGGCGTTACGGTGAACAGCATCGCGGCGCAAATGCGCGCAGCCCGCAACCCGAAGCGGGGTGGTAACAGTAAATTCTGTGTCAATGGTTTCTCTTCTCTTTCGCGATGCGCATAGAAATTTGTTCAGCCATTTCTTCGACCGGCTGCGCGCTTTCGAGAAATACAGCATCAAACCGACCGTCAGGGGCCATCAGGTAAATGTGACCCGCATGGGCCATCATGTAGCCGTCCGGCGCGGTCTCGTTCGAGAGTTTCTCATGGTAGACCTTGAAGGCATCCGCTGCCGCGGAAACCTGCGCTGTGCTGCCCGTCAACCCGGTCAATTGCGGATGGAAATTTGCAACATAGTCCTTGAGAACCTCAGGTGTGTCGCGCTCTGGGTCCACGGTCACAAACAGCGGGGCGACCTGATTTGCTTCAGATCCAAGCTTGTCCAGCACGCTACCCATATAGGCCAGAGTGGTTGGGCAGATGTCCGGGCAATTGGTAAAGCCGAAGAATACAAGCTGCCAACGACCTTTATAATCGTCTTGGGTGACGGCCTGCTCGTCGTGATCGATTAACGCGAATTCGGAACGAATATCTGCGTCGCCGCGATAGACGGCCTGATGCGAGGGGATATGGCCGGGGCGCATAACCGCAAAACCTGCAACGACAACAACAGCTGCGATTGCTGTGGTCCAAAGAATTATGCGAAGCCGACGATGGGTCGTGGTGATCTTGGTCATAGTATGTCTTTCACTGGTGGTTCGCCCGCCTCCTGGACGGGCGAACCAAGGGCGTCAGCCTTTTTGATCTTCGGTATGGGGCGTTTCCATATGCTCTTTCATGGACTGCATCATCTCGTTGCAGGTCTCCATCATCGGCCCCATCTCGGCCATCATTTTCATCATGGGCATCATCCCTTCCATGCCCTTCATGTCAGCCATGTCGCCTTTCATATGCTCGCCATCGGCCATCGGCATATCCCCGGTCTCGGGTTTAGCCTCCTGCGCCTGAGCGATAGTGGCGACAAGCAGCAAACCTGTCAGGGCTGCGGTGGTAAGTTTCACTGTGTAGGTCATGTTAGTTCCTTTCGATTGAGGTTTAGTCTGTCGAGGTGTCCGGTTTTGCCACCGGATCGTTTTTGGCGCAGCCAGAGCCGCCGCGCATGCACAGCCCTAGGGCGCACATGGCGGCACAAGGGGCGAGACTGAGGAGCAAGGGAGCGGCCCCCACGGCGGTCAACCACTCCCAATTCAGCGCTGCACCTCCACCGATGGCGGCAAAGCCGGTCAGCATGAGGATCTGGCGCCGCGAAGGCATGGTGATCGCGAATGAGGGCCGGTTCGCTTTTGCAAAATGGGTCATAGTTGGGTTCATCCTTTTGTAATGACGCGTTGGATTTGAGAAATTGCTGCCCGGCTGTCCCACGCAGCGGGGCCAATCTTGCGGGCAACCTCGCGGCCTTGGGGGTTAACCAGCAGTGTTGTGGGCAGGCCGACAACGCCAAAGGCCATCATCCCCCGCAACTGATTTGCCAGATAAAGGTCGAGATGCGTGATGCCGATCTCCGTATAGAACGCGCGCACAGCGTCGAACCCGCCCTTGTCGATTGAGAGTGCAAGAACGTGAAACTCCGGGCCACCCAATCGTTCCTGAAGCCGGTCAAGGGTCGGCATCTCATGGCGGCAGGGAGCGCACCATGTCGCCCAGATGTTGAGCAAAAGCGTCCGGCCACGAAACTCTGCCAAAGTCAGGCTCCGCCCGGCCCCATCCGTGATGGGCGGCGACAGCATAGGTAAAGGCTTTTGATGCTCTACCATCAGGGTCCGCGCCGCGACAGGCGTGGACCCAAGCGCCAGTGCGCCGCCCAGAAAAACGCGCCGCTTCACGCCCCCTGCTCCTGTTGCAGACGACGCACCACTGGAAGAATGTCGTTCTCCAGAGACTGCCGGTCAAATGGACCGACATGTTTGTAAGCGATGCTCCCTTCGGCATCGATAACAAAGGTTTCCGGCACGCCATAGACGCCCCAGTCGATTGAGGTCCGGCCAGAACTATCGGCACCGATCCGGTCATAGGGGTCGCCAAGCTCAGCCAGAAATCTTCGGGCGGCAGCGGGCTTGTCCTTGAGGTTAATACCGTGGATCAGCACGGTTTTCGTTTGGGCCAGTTCCACCAGCAGCGGCATCTCAACCCGGCATGGCACGCACCAAGAAGCCCAGACGTTCACCAGTGAAACTTCGCCGTGCAGATCTGCCGCAGACAAGCCGTTTTCGCGTCCGTCAATGGGGGGCAGATCAAACTCCGGGATGTCCCGGCCGAGCATTGTGCTGGGAAGGCTGTCTTCATTGTTGAACAGCCCCCACAGGAAGGCCGCTGCGATTGCTACGAAGACCGTCACAGGAAGTGCGGCGATTAGCACAAACCATCGCGGCTTGCGGACATTTCGCTCAATACCGCTCATGATCCCTCCTCGCTTCTGGAGGTAATCTCGGCTTGATAGTCGCGTTCCCGCTCGGGCCAAGTGCTCTTGATATAGCCGAGGATCGCCGTAATTTCGTCATCGCTTAAAATGCCATCAAACACCGGCATGTCGCTTTCATAACCGGGCACAACCGAGGCCAGCCCGTTCTTGGTAATGTCGAAAAGCTGCTGATCCGCGTGGTGCCATGTATGACCCGTTTCATCATGCGGCGGTGCGGGCATGCGGCCATTGTCGAGCCGCCTGCGCCAGTCAGGTTGGCCCTCGAGGTCTGTGCCGTGGCAGGAGGCGCAGGTCTCCTCATAGAGTCCCGCGCCAAGCTCAATCATCTCTGCGTCCACCGGCACGCCGAACACGGCGAGCGCCGGAGGGCTGTCCTCCTTCCCCCCGGCCCAGACAGCGACCGCCGCCGCGCCCGCGACACCGATAGCGGCGGTCAGACCCAACCGGTTCATGCGGGCCGCCGCAGGTATTTGATCAAGGCCAGCACACCCAGCACCAGCACCGCTAGCACCAAGAGGAAGAGCAGGCCACAGACGATAATCATTCCGACCGACATCGGCCCGTTCATCATGCCCATCATTCTATCCTCATTCATTTGAATACACGGCCACGCCGTCCTCACCGAAGGCGTAGGTCTTGAGCGTGCCGCTCTTGCCTGCCATGCCGGGCGCGTTCTGGGGCATACCGGGCAGCGTGATGCCGGTGACCTCGGGGCGCTCGGATGTCAGACGCTGGATAATCTCAACAGGCACCAAACCGCTGACGTAGTAGCCATCGACCTCGGCAAGGTGGCACCCCAGCCCCTGTTCTGGCACGCCGACCTCGACCGAGCGTTTGTCGAAATTCCGGTCGTCAATACGGGTGACGTGATAGCCATTCTCTTCGGCATAATCGGCGTAAGCATCGCAGCAGCCGCAGGACGGATCGCGCCAGATGGTCATTTGGCGATCTGCGGGGACGGTGCTTGCCGCAGTGTCGGCGGGCGTCGTGTTGTCGCTTTCAGCCATGCCGAAGGTGGCAAAGCCGATGATACCGGCGGCGGCTACGGCCGCGGCCGCGCCGAAGGTGTATTTCCTGTTCATGTCTGATCTCCTTGAGGGATGTTGAGAGGTTCAAAGGTCATGCCGCCATCGCGGCTGACGGAAAGAATGCCGTCGCGAACGGCGGCAAGATGCTGAGGGTCGACAGGATCGACAGCCAGCGCGTCGATCTTTCCCGCCGCCGCGCGCGTCCAATTCACTCCAGCATCTGTCGACGTCCAAAGGCCGCTTTCCAGCCCGGCATAGAGCCGTTCAGACGCTTTGGGCGACAGCGCGAGATGGCGGACAGACTGTCCCTCAGGCAAGGGTTCGGCAGACGGCGGTGTCTTGCCCGCAGCCAGCGCATCCATCGCGTCGCCCGGTGTCACATCCTGCCAGCGGCAAAAGCAATCAGGCACGCGGGTCAGCCCGGCGTCGGTTCCGGCATAGAGCCAGATGCCGCCCATGCCGGTCGGATTGCCAACCGATGCGAGCGTCAGCACTTCGCGTTCAGCCCCGTTGAGGTAGGGCCGATCCATGACGAACTCCCAGCTTTCACCCGCATCTATGCTGCGCCAAAGCCCGTCCTCTGCAAGAGCGGCGTAGAGCATGTCTGGCTCGAGCGCACTATGGGTCAGTGCCGTGACGCGGGTCGCGGGCAGGCCCGCGCCGGCGTCGGCCCATGTGCTGCCCCCATCGCGACTGCGCATGAGCCCGACAGGATCGATTGCCGCGAACATCGTGCCAGGAGTCTCGGGATGGCTTGCGATTGCGGCAATTGAGCGCTCCACCGGCGAAGGCTTGGCTTCTTGCGAAGATGACAGGTACCATAGCCTGCGCTTTGAGGCCGCGACAAGCACGGCGCCGTCGAAACCCAAGGCTTGGATCGGCACCCCTTTTGATAGCGCGAAAGAGGGATCAGGTAGGATCAGCGTGGCACCAACTGCGGCAAGTCCGCCGGTCAGCACACGCCTGCGCGACATCGCGCGAGTGGATTGAATAGGCATGAGGGTCGTTCCCGAAAGTGACAGGTAGGGTCGAGCGCGCCGCTGCCCGTTGGCAGCAAGCGTCGCGAAACCGGGCCGTCACCCTTGGGTGCGGCCGGTCAACTCAGGGAGATGGTTCGCGGTGGGAAAGGATCAGACCCGGGATCGACCCCGGTGAGGTCAAGATCGCCCGGCACCGGCACAAAGAAGCCCTGGACGCTTTCGGGTTGGGACTGAAGCATCTGCGAGGTCACAAAGACGGGTGCTGTGCAATCAATGTCGCACACCGCTTCGCCTTGATTTTCCTGCAAACAAGCGGTGCAGCCACCGTCCTCTTCCATTATTGCGGATGAGGTCACACCTGACATCTGCATCGACATGTTCGCCGCCGCCAAATCATGCGCCAAGATGCCCGTTAAAAGCACGAGCGAGAGGCAGAATGTGGCAAGGCGAAGCAGGATGCGCATGGAAGAGATATAGGGACCCGATGTGTTGCTGTCGATCCCCTCACCAGAAAGTGAGGGTGCGCAAAACGCCGCACGCTCATAGATCAGCAAGACGCAGCGCATGGCAAGCGACCTCAGCGGTCGTGCGACGCCCCATCACTGAGTTTTCCCTCTTCGCCAGCGCCCGTCGCACCGCCTTCATGCCCGAACAGCGCGGCATGCTTATGGGAATTCCCAGAAGTTTCAAATTCAAGACTCGAGTGGCCAATGCCGAATTCGTCTGCGAGACTTTTCTTGACCGCCTGCTTTACAACCTCCAAGTCCGTCCAATCTCGTCCGCTCAACACCACATGACAATCAAGCGCCACTTCATGCTCTTGCATCTGCCAGAGATGGACGTGATGCACATCGCGGACGCCCTCGACATCGGTCATCGCCTTAACCACTGCGCCAGCATCCATGTCGGGCGGGCTGCCCAGCATCAGCATGCGGATCGGGCTCCCGATTTCGGTAAGTGCGAGGTAAAGGATGTAAAGCGCGATACCGATGGTGATCGCGGGATCGACCCAGCGAAGGTCATATAGAATGATCAGTGTGCCACCAATGATTACCGCTACCGAAGCCAGCGCATCCGACAGGTTGTGCAAGAACAAGGCCCTGATGTTAACGCTGCCCTTTTGCATCGAATAGGTCAGCAGCGCCGTCAGCGTATCGACCATGAGCGCGACACCACCCAGAATGACTACCGTCCACCCTGCCACCTGAGGTGGATCAATCATGCGCATCCCGCCTTCGTAGATCAAATATACTCCAACGAGAATAAGCGTGGTGTAGTTAATCAGCGCCGCGACGATTTCGATCCGGCCATAGCCAAATGTCATCCGAGCATCTGCCGGGCGCCGCGCGATCTTACGTGCAACGAAGGCGATGACAAGCGACGCCATATCGGAAAAATTATGCAGCGCGTCCGCAATAAGCGCGAGCGACCCCGCAAGAATACCGCCAATGATTTGCGCCACGGTCAGTAGGGCATTCGCCCAGATGGCCAATGATACTTTGCGGTCGCCGCTCTCGGGGTCAATATGAGCATGATCATGTGCCATCAGCGTTTCCCTTTAATGCTATGTGTATCAAAACGCGGGGCGCCCCGCGTTTTGATGTCTTGCCCCGCAAGCAAAGCAAAGCCTGGTTAGCAGCAGCCCGATGTTTTTTCGTCACGGGAGATTTTCTGCACCAGTTTTGCTGTTTCGTTGCCGCTGGCTTCCCGTGCCACATCGGCCTGTGCGACGATGCCCCAGCATTTACCAGCCGCATCAGTGACTACTGCACGCCTTACCTGCTTCTCTTCCATCTTGGTGCAGCACTCCTCGACATCATCGTCGGGCGCGGTAGTCAGCACGTCTTTTGACATGACGTCAGACGCGCGCGTATCGGTGCCTTTTCCCTGCGCAACCGCACCGCAGCAAATGTCGCGATCCGTAACAACGGCAAACGGCGCGCCGGCGTCGTTCACCACCGGAATGGAGCCGACCGAATTGTCATCCATCAGCTTCGCGGCCTCCTGAACCGAGGCGTCGGGGCCGCAGCAGGTCGGGTTGCTCGTCATGATTTCCTGAACTTGCATGATCTTACTCCTTCATTGGGTAACAGGGTGAAAACCCGAAGGCCGACATGCAAGTTCCAGGGGGCACGACGCCAAGCCACTCTCAGCGCATGGCCCTATGTAGCGTCATAGCTTGAGAACACCTCGCTGCTGCCATCACGGGCAATCAGATAGACGTCATAGGCGTCGCGCTCACTCTCCGGCCCCATCCCCGGCGAGCCATAGGGCATCCCCGGCACGGCAAGACCGATGGCATCTGGGCGCTCGGCCAGCAGGTTGCGGATGTCGGCAGGTGGGACGTGACCTTCGATCATATAGCCGTCGATCTTTCCGGTGTGACAAGAGGCCATTTTCTGCGGGATGCCGTTGTCTTGCTTGTATTTGATCAAGAGCGTTCCCATGCTGCGTTCGGTGGTGACGGCAAAACCTTCGTTCTCCAGAATCTCGATCCACGCCGAACAGCAGCCGCAGTTGGGGTCTTTCATCACGTGGATGGAGGGCTTGTCTTCGGCCCAGGCGGCGAATGGTGCGGCGGCGGCAAAGCTTGCGGAACAGGCCAGCAGGCTACGTCGTGTGAGAAACATGAGAAGTCCTTTCAAAGGTTCAAGCGGTCGTTTCATAGGTCGCATGGGTTGTAGGGCGGCGGCCGAGGATGGCCAACCGCTCGGCGGTGGACGGGCGGAAATACAGCAGCCGCAGGGCGTTGAGCGTCACCAACACAGTCGCCCCGGTATCCGCCAAAATCGCAATCCAGAGGCCGGTAATGCCGAGCACTGT
This sequence comes from Sulfitobacter sp. UBA1132, assembly GCF_002311545.1. Classification (NCBI taxonomy): domain Bacteria; kingdom Pseudomonadati; phylum Pseudomonadota; class Alphaproteobacteria; order Rhodobacterales; family Roseobacteraceae; genus Sulfitobacter; species Sulfitobacter sp. UBA1132. The sequence goes on from NZ_DCAN01000015.1 coordinate 21,596, forward strand.
GGTGACAAGGAACACGACCTTTAGCCCGAGCGCTATGGCGATATTCTGCCGAATATTGCCCATCGCGGCGCGGGCGAGACGGATCTGGCCGGGCACGTCTGTCACCCGGTCACGCAAGATCGCGGCATCGGCGGTCTCGAGCGCCACATCGGTGCCGGAGCCCATTGCGACACCCACGTGCGCTGCGGCCAATGCAGGGGCGTCATTGATGCCGTCGCCGATCATCATGACCTTCGCCTCAGCCGTGAGGTTTTGAATGGCCGCGACCTTATCTTCGGGCATCAACTCAGCACGGTGGTCTATACCCAGCCCTTCAGCGATGGCCGCTGCTGTGCGTTGGTTGTCCCCAGTGAGCATCACCGACGAAATTCCCAAGGCGTTCAATTGCGCCACCGCCTCTGCGGCATCGGCACGCGGTTCATCGCGCAGCGCGATGAGACCGTGGGCCACGTCATCGCGCAACACGATTACCACGGTTTTACCCTGTGCTTCGAGCGTTTCCACTTGGGCGCGCAATGTGTCTGACAGCGCCCCGCGCTCTGCCGCCAAACGGGGCGAACCGACGCAGATGGTCGCCCCGGCGATCAACGCCTCGGCCCCTTTGCCGGGCAAGGCGCGGGACTGTGTCGCGGCAGCGGCCTCAATTTCACGCGCATTAGCTGCGCCGCAAATTGCCTGGCCAAGTGGGTGGCTTGCGCCGTTCTCGACACCGGCGGCAAGGGACAATAGATCGTCTTCATTTCCTACAAGCACCTGCACGTCGGTTACCCGCGGCTTGCCTTGGGTCAGCGTCCCGGTCTTGTCAAAGGCGATCTGGGTGATCTGCGCCGCAGCTTCAATCACCGCGCCGCCCTTCATCAGCAACCCGTTGCGCGCCCCGGTGGACAGGGCCGAGGTGATCGACGCAGGCACCGAGATCACCAGCGCACAGGGGCAACCGATCAGCAGCAAAGCCAGCGCTCGATAGACCCATTCGCCCCAAGCGCCTCCGAAGACGAGCGGCGGCACTACGGCCACCAAAGCGGCCATGCCAACTACAGCGGGCATGTAGACGCGGCTGAACCGATCAATGAAACGCTCGGTCGGCGCTCGGGCACTTTCGGCCTCTTCCACCAGCCGCACGATGCGGGCGATGGTATTGTCCGCAGCGGCTTTGGCAACCCGCACGCGCAACATGGCTTCGGTGTTGATCGACCCGGCAAAGACATCCGATCCCGGCTCTTTGAGCCGAGGCACGCTCTCGCCTGTTACGGGGCTTTCGTCGACGCCCGAAGTGCCGCTGACCACTTCGCCGTCACATGGCACTCGATCACCGGGGCGCACCTGCACAATCTGCCCGACACGGAGTGTCTCAGCCGCCACCTCCCGCGTTTTGCGGCCGACCTCAAGCCGCGCCGACTTCGGCACCAAGTTTGTCAGAGCCCGAATGCTATTGCGCGCCTTGCCGGCGGAGACACCCTCCAACAATTCGCCTACGGCAAAAAGAAAGACTACCAACGCGGCTTCCTCCGACTCTCCGATCACCAACGCACCACTCGCGGCGATCGTCATCAGCATTTCGATGGTAAACGGCATGCCCACCCTCGCCATGGCAACCGCGCGACGGGCGACAGGGATCAGCCCGATCAGCGTAGCGATAACAAATCCCCAGTGGGGAACCTCAGCCGGCAGGAAGAGCCGCGACACCCAAGCCGCCGCGAGCAAAGCGCCGCTGCCTAGGACCAAGCGGCCTTTTGCAGTTTGATGCCACGCGGAGTCTGCTGTCTCTTCGGGCGCAGGCCCCTGAGGCACGGCCCCTGCCCCGCCGATCAACGCATCGTCCGGTAGGATGAAACCGCCCTTCGGCCTCTCTGCCTTTGCCCCCTTCGGAGAGATGCCAAAACCGATGCCGCGCACGGCTTTCTCGATCCGATCGGGCGCGGTCTCACTCTCATCCAGCGTCAGGCGCAGGCGCTCGGACATCAGCGCGACATCGACATCCGCAACCCCTGGCAATCGCTCCACCGCGCCGCGCACCTTGCCTGCGCAGGCGCCGCAGTCCATCCCCGTGACGCGCCATTCCCGTTGTGCCGTGCTGCCGTCCGCCATGTCTGTTTCCAATCCGATTCACCGTCAGACGCAGAGATACGACCTACAGCAACTGTAGCTTCAAGCGCTTTTTTAGATCTTTTTTTCTCCCGATCATCTTTCTTTTAGGCTGCGGGAATGGCCTCGTGGTGGAGTATGATACGACGAGTTGCAGAAATTTAGCCCGGGGTAGCACCCCGTTCACGGGCTGCCGACTTGCGCGACACCCTTCAAAAACCTACAGAGACTGTAGAATGAAAGGGACCAGATATGCTTGCCATCGGCACACTCGCAAAACGCACCGGCACCAAAGTGCAGACGATCCGGTATTACGAACAGATAGGTCTGATGCCCGAGCCCGGCCGGACCGAAGGCGGCCAGCGGCGTTACGGCGATGCGGAACTGGACCGTCTCTCCTTCATCCGTCATTCCCGCCAGCTCGGCTTTTCGCTCGAGGCAATTCGGGAGTTGTTGGACCTCTCTGACACGCCAGACCGGTCCTGCGCTGAGGTCGATGCGATCGCCCAAAAGCAACTTCGCGACGTCGAGGCGCGGCTGGTGCGGCTCGAAGCCCTCCGCGTTGAATTGCAGCGCATGATCGGGGCGTGCAATGCGGATCGGGTGGCTGATTGTCGCATTCTTGAGGTGCTGCGCGACCATGAAGAATGCCTTGCCGATCACGGGACCACCGCCTGATGCCCGCTGCCCTGCTCTATCCGCTTGCGGCATTGGCTGAGATCGTCGGGTGTTTCGCGGTCTGGGCGTGGTGGCGCGGCGCTTCGCCGCTATGGCTGGTGCCGGGGCTGCTGAGCTTGGCGCTGTTTGCGGGGTTGTTGGCCTTGGTCGAAGCCGGGTTCGCCGGGCGCGCTTTTGCGGCCTATGGCGGTATCTATATCGCGGCTTCGCTTGTGTGGATGTGGGCTGTAGAAGGGCAGCGGCTTGATCTTTGGGATGCTGCCGGGGCAGGCCTCTGCATTCTTGGCGCAGCGGTGATTATTCTCGCGCCCCGCGCCGGATAGGCTGCCGACCCTCCTCAAAGGGCCGGCAGCCACGCGGTTTAGCTGGCGTCTTTGAATTCGTCGTATTCGCCGCGCACCTGAACGGTCACAGTCACCTCAGTCTTGTCACGGTTGCGCCAGAACCAACCGTGCTGACCTGCGAAACCGGCGGTGATTTCGCCCTGTTCACCTGTCGAGCCGCGGCCCTTTTCATAGGTCTCGGATTGGCCCGAGCCATGACCGTGCAGGTCAAAGTTCACGCGCCCCCCGTCGACCAACATGACATATTCCGCGGTCTGGCCTTCTTCCATCACCAACTTCCACTCGGCGGACTCGCCCGGTGCCAGCGTAAAGGTGATCTCATCGCGCCATTCTTGCACGGGTTCAGACGGCACTTCTTCTGCATGGGCGGCCCCGACGAAGACGCTGAAGATGTCGTTCATCAGGCTTGACTGCTCTTGGGGCACAAGCGCGCCCTGCTCTTCCAGCGCTTTGATGCGGTCCGCTTCGGCCTCTGCGGCAAGCTGGCTTTTGATCTCGCCCATTTCGGCCAGACCGAGCACGCCGCCGATCCCCGTAGGGTCGATGTCGTATTCCGCGGGCAGCACCACGGTCACGAGGATCACTGCGGCACTGGCCGCAGCAATGGCGGTGGAGCGGATGAGTTGCGCGGAGGTTGGCAATTCGTTGAGGCTTGGTTTTTCTGCGTTGAACATGTGGTTCTCCTAATTGGTTAAGCGGCTACGAAATAGCCGGTGATTTGAAGGCCCATGAGGATGAACCCCATAGCCATCATGATGACGTTTGCGGTGTAGGCTTGGCGGAAGAAGTTAGGTGATTTCCGCCAAAAGCCCATGACGATAAGGATGACGGCAAGCGCCATCAGTTGGCCCATCTCGACGCCCACATTGAACGCCAGAAGGTTAGCCAATAGGCCGTCCGGGGCGATCTCGTAGTCGAGAAGCTTGGTGGCCAGACCGGTGCCGTGGAAGAAGCCAAAGATCAGCGTGGCGACCTTGGTATTGGGCTGCGCGCCGAACCAGCGTTGATAAGCGCCAAGGTTGTCGAGCGCCTTATAGACGACCGACAGACCGATGATGGCATCAACGATATAGGCGTTGATGCCCCAGCCGAACCAGACACCCGCCAGCATCGTCGTCGAATGCCCCACAGCAAAGATGCTGACATAGATGCCTACGTCTTTCATCTTGTAGAGAAAGAAGACGACGCCAAACAAAAACAGGATGTGGTCGTAACCCGTCACCATGTGTTTGGCACCGAGATACATGAAGGGAATGATGTTCACCCCCCAGATCTCCTGAATATAGCCCGCATCCCCGGGCGTGACGTTATGCGCCATGGCATAGCTTGCGCTCTGAATGAGCAAGGTAACTGTGACAAGGGACAGGATCGCGATCCGGCGTGCGCCAAAATCGGTCCAGCCCCGTGGGACTGTGTTCATGGATTGAACTCCGCGTATGTGATTTGTGAGGAATGGGAGCGCCAATGGCGCGGCCAGTCACACGCGCGGCGGTCGTTCGATCAGGTAGACCCTTGAAGTATTTGCAGAAGCGGCACTCAGCCGCCATGCGGCCCTGTAGACCTCAACAGGTTGCGCGGCCAAGGCGCGGCCAAACACGACGGCTTGGCTATGATCATGGTCCGCATTGTCGTGGCTGTGCCCATGCATGGCCCAAGCAAGGTCTTCTTCTAACCCGTGAGAGTGCCCGTGATCCGCGATCATCTGTTCATGTTCTTGAAGAACATCCAACACCGCAGGAACATGGGAAGAGGTCGGCACCACGGACCAGACGAGCACGGCCATACAGAGGAGCATCGCAAAAGCGGCTTGCCCAGTTGTCCGTAGAAAAGTCATCTGTCCTGTCTGCCCTCTCGTCAATTACGCGGCGCTTTTCGCCGTCTTGCTCTATCCCCCCCAGGGGGATAGAGTCTTAGTATGTCAGATACCCATATTCATGCAAGTCATCCCGCCCTCATTGCCCGGCTGAAACGTGCCGATGGGCATCTGCGTGCGGTGATCGCGATGTTGGAAGCAGGCAAGCCTTGCGTTGATGTGGCCCAGCAGTTGCAAGCCGTCGAGAAGGCCGTGACCAACGCCAAACGCGTGTTGATCCATGACCACATCGACCATTGCCTTGAGGTCGATGGCTCCGAGAGTGACCGTGCGGAACTCAAAGCTATCACCCGTTACCTCTGAGGGCATCATGCTGGCTGTTCTATCGGACCGCACCTACAGACATCTGTTCTTTGCCCAAGTTGTCGCGTTACTTGGCACTGGATTGGCAACGATGGCGCTTGGCCTATTGGCCTATGATCTGGCCGGGGATCGGGCTGCCATGGTGCTTGGCACCGTCTTCACGATCAAAATGGTGGCCTATGTCGGCATCGCGCCAATTGCCGGCGCCTTTGCCGAGCGTCTGCCGCGCCGTGCTCTATTGGTCACGTTGGACTTGGTGCGGGCTGCGGTGGCCTTGGCCCTCCCCTTCGTAACCGAGGTTTGGCAGATCTATATCCTGATCTTCTTCCTGCAATCGGCCTCAGCCGCCTTCACGCCGACCTTTCAGGCAACCATCCCTGACGTGCTACCGGATGAGGCGCGCTATACCAGGGCTCTGTCCTTGTCCCGCTTGGCCTATGATCTGGAAAACATCATCTCGCCCGCGCTGGCCGCTGTGCTGCTGGCGGTGATGAGCTATAACACCCTGTTTCTTGGGACGGTCGCGGGTTTTGGGGCCTCGGCGCTGCTGGTGTTGACGGTCATTCTGCCCGTTCCCAAGGCGACAGTCGCGCGCGGGATTTATGATCGCACCACGCGGGGGCTTCGGATCTACCTCGCAACGCCCCGGTTGCGCGGACTGCTGGGGCTGAACCTCGCTGTGTCGTCTGCGGGCGCGATGGTTCTGGTAAACTCGGTAGTGTTGGTGCGGGGGCAACTGGGGCTTGATGATATAGCACTGGCTTGGTCGATGTTTGCCTTCGGGGCTGGCAGCATGATCGCGGCGCTGGCTCTGCCCAGAGTGCTGGACAAATTCCCGGATAGACCCGTCATGTTGACAGGGGCTTGGCTGATGATGCTGGCTCTGTTTGGGATCGCAGCGGGCATCATAGGTTTCGGCTTATCTTGGCCTCTCCTGCTGACGATTTGGATGCTTATCGGTCTGGGCAATTCTGCGGTTTTGACACCCTCGGGCCGTCTCTTGCGCCGATCAGCCCAGCCAGAAGACCGGCCTGCTGTATTTGCAGCGCAATTCGCGTTGTCTCATGCCTGCTGGCTGGTCACTTATCCTTTGGCAGGTTGGACCATGACCGCATTCGGAACGGCTCCGGCGTTTATACTGCTGGGGGGTTTGGCTGCGTTCGGGATCGTAGCAGCTTTGCGCTTTTGGCCCGCTGACGAGTCGGACAACGTGGGTGTGTCTCGCACGCAGTTCTGAATATGACGGGCCCGCGCCAGGCCCATTCCGGATGAACTCTGATCAATCGACAGGCTCTTTCGTCGTGACCTTCGGGTCGAGTGCGCCGCCCGAGGCTGGGCCGCGAACCGGCTGGATCAACATGCGATCAAGCCAGAGGTCCCGGCGCTTGCGGAACTGCTCAATCCCGATCTCCATCCCCTCATGCCCTTTGGCTGGCTGCGCAACATACGTCCCCAAAAGGTGGTCCCACCACGGCAGGTTAAAGCCGTAATTCGAGTTGGTCTCACGTGGATCGACGGAATGGTGAACACGGTGCATGTCAGGGGTCACCACAAAAAGGCGCAGTATCCGATCCACCGGGCGCGGCAGGTGGATATTGGCGTGGTTGAACATCGCGGTCGCGTTCAAGACCACCTCGAACAGCATCACTGCCACGGCGGGCGGGCCGATGGCGGCGACCACCGCGAGCTTGATGCCCATCGATATGAGAATTGCAACCGGGTGGAACCGCAACCCTGTTGTCGCATCGAACTCGAGGTCGGCGTGATACATGCGGTGCAGCCGCCAGAGGCCGGGGACCGCGTGGAACATCACGTGCTGTAGGTAGATCGTCAGATCAAGCAGCAGCATTGAGGCGGTAATTGCCACCCAGACGGGCAAGTCAAAGTTATTAAAGAACCCCCAGCCCCGTTCTTCAGCCATGACGGCAAGGCCAACCGCTACGATCGGAAATGAGAGCCGCAAGATGATCGTGTCGACGGCCACCAGCGCGAGGTTGTTCGTTCAACGGATCACCCGCGGGATCTGCCGCCGACGCCGCGGCGCCGCGACTTCCCAGAGGGCCATAGCCACAAGCACACCCAGAAAGGCAGCAAGGCGGATCATGGGTTCGGCAGAGAGAAAGGTCTCAAACATCAAAAGAAGCTTTCCGGATTGTCTGGCACAGCAAAATAGCTATCATTCAAGCAATTGATTGAATGAAGTTATCGTTAGGAGACCCCCGATGTCTGAATTGTCAGTCGTCATATAAAATGGGACATCAGAGCGGCTTGAACATTGGAGGCTCTGGTTCGGTTGCGTGATTGATTATGCGGCTTGTTTTTGATGTTGCAAGCGGCGCTGTCGGATCGTCAGTTTCTTGATCTTCTCCCTTTCTCTCAGAATGGCTTTGTCCCGTCCAAAGTAGACGTCGGCGAGTGTGACGTTGTTCAGGCTCTCGTGGTAGCGCTGGTTGTTGTAGTAGTCGACGAAGGCCCCGATCTGTTGTTCGAGATCACCGGGCAGGTAGTAATTCTCCAGCAGAACACGGTTCTTCATGGTCTGGTGCCAGCGTTCGATTTTGCCCTGGGTTTGTGGGTGGAATGGCGCCCCGCGAACGTGGTCCATTTTCTGATCGGTCAGCCATTTGGCCAGATCGCCAGAGATATAGCAGGAGCCGTTGTCGCTGAGCAGACGGGGTTTGTGTCGGACCACGGCTTGGTCGCAGCCCGATGCCTGAAGCGCCAGCTCGATCGTGCTGGTCACATCCTCGGCCTGCATGTTCGTGCAGAGCTTCCAGGCGATGATGTAGCGGCTGTAGTCGTCGAGGATGGTGGACAGGTAATACCAGCCCCAGCCAATGATCTTGAAGTAGGTAAAGTCAGTCTGCCACATCTGGTTGATGGCGGTGGTCTTGTCCGTGAACTCATCCATTGCCCGGCAGGCGATTGCAAAGCAATCTGCCGAGAGGGGGCGGCCTTGATCACCACGTAGTCCGGCGCAGTAATCAGATCAGCGGCTTTCAGGATGCGGTAAACCGATGATTCAGAGACAAAATATCGCTTCTCATCGGTATATTTAACGGCCAGCTCGCGTGTGGTCAGTGCCTCATGCTCCAACGCAAACTCGATCAGATCGTCACGGCGGACATCAGGGATGCGGTTCCAGACCGACTTTGGACGTGGCGAACGATCTGCCAGGGTATCAAAGCCACCTTCGACATATCGGCCATATCCCGCTGACCGGCAGCACATGCGCAGCATGTGAGAGATGTGTCGGTAAAATGTGGTGCGCGGGATGCCCAGCATATCAAGGGTCTTCTTGGTTGGCAGATGCGACCCTTCAACTGTGCGAATGATCTCCAACTTCTCGGTTGCTGGATACCTCATTCCTCGAACTCCCCAGCCCCTGTCATGCTTTTTTTGAGCAGACGGTTCTCAAGGGTTAGGTCAGCCACGCATTCCTTCAGAGCCATGGCCTCGGATCGCAGATCCTTTACCTCAGGCGATGTCGCTTGACGCGCGTTTCGGGGCTTTCGCGGCCCCACCGGGGCCACGGTCCCCTTCACCGCCGGAAAGGCGACGCTTTCCAGCCTCAAGGAATTCCTTCGACCAAGTATAATACAGGCTGTCAGAGATACCCTCGCGGCGACATAACGCAGAGATGCTTTCCTCCCCGCGCAATCCGGCCAAAACAATGCGGATCTTCTCCTCCGCCGAGTAGGTCTGGCGGGTCTTGCGGCGGATGTTTTTGACCAGCTTGTCAGCTGCATCTTTCGATGTTCCGGGCTTCTTGTTCATCTTCGCTCCTTAAAGGCTACGATGAATCAGAAACCCATTCGACGTTCTCCAAGAACCGGCACGGGCTCTTTCAGAAAAGCAAACTTCTGCGCCACCTGTTCGAGAAGACCGTTGCACGGTGTATCGCTGATGGCTTGGTGAGCGGGCAACGCCTTGCGGCAGGTGTCAGCCTGATTGAGGCTGATGCGAACAAACAGAACTCTACACCGAAGGAAGATTGGGACCGCAGTGCCATCGATCCAAAAGATGCGCCGCGTGCGGTGAAGGAATATCTCAACGTCTTGGATGACGCGGATTTTGGTGCAGCATCCGAGGTTGAAACCAAGTTTACGTCCCATTCTGATCCCGCCAGCCAGTGGACCGCAGCTCGGAAAGGCCCCGCGTTCTTCAGCTATTCTACCAATTATCTGATTGATACCGGCCATAGCGTCATCGTGGACGTTGAGGGAACGCGGTCGATCCGGCAGGCAGAGGTCGGGTCAGTGCGCACCATGTTGGATCGCATCAAAGACCGGCACGACATTGATCCAGAAAGACTGATCGCAGACACTGCTTATGGATCAGGGCCAATGTTGGGATGGCTGGTTGATCGTAACATCAAACCCCACATTCCAGTGCTGGATAAAGCTGGACGGACTGACAGCACCTGGTCTCGCGCCGACTTTGAATGGGACCCTGAGAACAACCAATACATCTGCCCGGAAGGCCAGCCGCTCAAGCAATTCCGCCGCAACTACTCAGATCCAAACCGTGGTCCCACCGGCAAAGGCGTCGCCAAGTATCAGGCTTTGAAACACACCTGTCAGGCCTGCCCATCGAAGATGAAGTGCTGTCCGAAAGCCGATGCACGCAAGATCACCCGCGAAGAACACGAAGATGCCCGGCAGGCCGCCCGTGATATTGCCAAGACCAAGCAGTATGCGATCTCGATGCGGTTGCGAAAGAAAGTCGAGATGCTCTTCGCACACCTCAAACGCATCCTTGGCTTGGGGCGGCTCCGATTACGTGGTCCATGCGGCGCAAATGATGAATTCCTCCTCGCCGCAACCGTCCAAAACCTCCGGAAACTTGCTAAGATCTTTCCTGCGCCGCAGCAAACGCGCAAAGCCTGATAGGAAAGGCGCACGCGCCGGATCTGGAACAGCTATTTCTGCGTTTGCAAACGTTAGTTTTTCCACAGAATCGGCGGAAAGCGGTCGTTCGCTGCGGGCGCAAGAGAGCCCCCCCGCGACATTAAGAGCAGACGCTCGCGCAATGCATCTGACATACTGGTTTATGACGTCCTTTTGGTCATGTTAGGGTGCCGCGTCGCATGCTCTCGAAGCGGGGGTTGGCAGCAACTCGGCAACCTTAGAGCATCGAACCGATGTCCGACGCCCCCGTTGGATATGCCGCGGGCATCGTCTTGATCTGATCAACCGTGAGCCCCAGCTTGATTGCCAAAGAAAAGATATTGATGAGTTCCGCGTAGTCCGGACCGAACATATGCGCGCCCAAGATCTTGCCCTCTGAATTCGAGATGATCTTGGCACCTGCATGGGTCTCGCCCAGACGTTTCTGGGAGAACCAGCCGGAAGTATCTGTGAATGATACCTCTACATCGCCGGTCTCGCGCGCTTCTTCTTCCAGCATGCCGACCCGTGCGAGCTCGGGGATGGTGAACACCACGCTGGGCACGCCTGTGTAATCCGGCTCGGTCTGCTTGCCTTTCAGCATGTTCGAAGTGGCGATCTTGCCTTCGAAGACAGCCACCGGGGTTAGAGGCTTGCCCGGGGAGGCTGCGGCGTCACCGGCTGCGTAGACGCGGGGGTTGGAGGTGGATTGCAGCCAAGGGCTTACCTTCACACCGCCATGCTCGGCTTCGATTCCAGCAGCGCTTAGATTCAACTCATCGACGGCCGGCATGCGACCTGCGCCGTGAACCATGAGGTCGGCCTCTTTGACATGAGTATTACCGTCTTTGCCGTAGAAAATGCGCTGCGCTTTGCCTGCAGCTTCAATCTTTTCGGGGGTTGCTTCGGAAATGATTGCGATCCCCGCCGCGCGACTGCGCTCCAGCAGCATATCGACAAGATCAGGATCGAACAGCTTGAGCTGCCGTGCGCCGTGGTCAAGGATCGTGACCTCGGCGCCCGCTCGTGCGGCGATATGAGCAAATTCGAATGAGATGTAGCCGCCCCCCACGAAGATGATGCGCTTTGGCAGGTTCGACAGGTTTAAGAAATCAGTGCTGTCGATTAGGCGCTCGGCACCAGGAAAATCCAGCGGACGCGGTTTCGCGCCAGTGGCGATCAGCGCGTGACCGAATGTGATTTCGCCATGGCCATCGATTTCGATCCGATCCGCTGCGGTGAAGCGGACTGATCCATGCAAGGTTTGCACACCGGCTTTCTTCAGCCCGTCCTCCATGTTCTCAGGCACCGGGTCGGTGAAGCTTTCCTTGTGCTGCATCAGCGCGGGCCAATCGATCCGCGTGTCACCGGCCACTCCCTTGCCGCTCAGCAGCCGCGCGGCGTCGACCGTCTCGGCCCCGGCGCGCAACATTTTCTTTGGATCACAGCCCCGCAGGGCACAGGTGCCGCCGTAGGGGAGCTCGTCCACAATGGCGACTGACCAGCCTGCACGCGCGGCCTTTTTCGCAGCGTTGACCCCGGCCATGCCGGCGCCGATGACGATCAGGTCAAGTGTTTCGGTCATGAGATTTCCTTAAAGTCGAGAGTTCGGAACGCGTCTGTCGCAGGCTCAACGATATCGCCCGAGCATTCGTTCACTATGCCACCAGTTTCCAATCACGCCGAGACCGATCGAGAGCCCAAGCCAGCGCCAATCGTCGCCGCCCAACGGCAACACGCCTGCGCCATACGCCAGCACCGGTAGTGTCATCGCCAGCAGAAACGGTCCTGTGTAGCGGCAATGCACAGGGCCACAGCGATGGGCATTGTGCAGACAGGCGATGCCCATCCAAGCCAGTGCGGCGACCCAGAACGCGGTTTTGGGGCCATCGGCAAGCGGAATCGCCAGAAGCATTGCGCCGATGGGGAGCCACCAAGCAAGCAGGCTGTCGCGCCGGGTGCTCAGCCAATCGTGGTTTGAGCGGTCTGCCATGTCTTCACCCCGCGCAGCACGACAGGGCGGCCACATCCTTCTCGAAGGTCTGTGCTGCCAGTTTCAGCCCTTCGACCGTCGTTAAATAGGGCATGATGGTATCGCCAAGTTCCTCGTAAGTCAGCCCGGCTTTCAGCGCCATGGCCGCGGTTTGGATGCTATCGGCACCTTCTGGCGCGAGGATCTGTGCGCCGAGCAGCCGTTTGCTCCCGGCTTCGGACAACAGCTTGATCAACCCGCGCGTATCGCGGGCCGCCAGCGCACGCGGCACAGCGTCAAGTGGGAGAATGGAGGTCACGACCTCAAGGCCAGCGGCGCGGGCCTGCGCTTCACTAAGCCCGACACCGGCCACTTGCGGATCAGAAAAGACGACCCAAGGCATGGTCGCGTTGTCGTAGGTGCGTGTCTCATCCGCCACAGCATTCCGGGCGGCGATCTTGGCTCCATAGGCGGCCATATAGACGAACTGATCGCGGCCAGTAACATCACCTGCCGCCCAGATGTTAGGGTTGGTGGTGCGCATATGAGGATCGGTCTGGATGCCTCCGCGCGCGCCCACCGTGATCCCGGCAGCCGCGAGGTTCAGCCCGTCACTGTTTGGCACGCGGCCCGTTGCGAGCACGAGCCGTTCTGCTGTCAGCACTTGGTCATCCGAAAGGTTCAGTGCGATGGCGGCGCCTTGCTTTGAGATGCGATCATAGCCTTTTGCACGCACCAGTCGGATGCCCTCGTCCGCCAAATAGCCCTCAAGCGCCGCCGAAACCTCGGGCTCCGCTTCGGGCAGCACGCCACGACGGCTAACCAGCGTCACGTCGACACCGGCGCGCGCGAAAAGCTGCGCCAGTTCCACGCCGATATAGCCCGCGCCGAGAACCAACAAGGAGGATGGCAATGCGGTCAACTCCAGCGCTGATGTGCTGTCGAGCGTATCGACCTCCTCAATCCCCGGGATGGCAGGCACATGCGGGCGTGAGCCGGTGGCGATGATGAACTTTCCCGCCGGAAAGAGGCTGCCATCGACCGTCAACTTGCCTTCATCATCGAATGTCGCCCGGCCTTCAACGTAATCAACATTCTCATGCCGGGGCAGAACATCCGCGTATTTCGCTTGGCGCAACTCTTCGACCAGCGCCTGTTTCTGCGCAACTGTAGCCGCCCAATCAGTCACGCGGGCCTCGGCCTCAATCCCATCGAACCGACCCGCCGCACGCGCGTGGTGCAGGCTCTCGACCGCGCGGATCAGGGCTTTGGATGGCACGCAGCCCACGTTAACGCAGGTGCCGCCGATGGTGCCTGCGCCAATCAGTGCCACGCGCGCACCAGCTTCGGCCGCGGTGATGGCAGCGGAGAAACCAGCGGAGCCGGCGCCGATCACGGCGAGATCATAGGGGCCGTTTTGGGGTGAACTGCTATCTTTCATGAGGGGTTCTCCGAATTACGGCGCTTCCAGAGCGCGTAAACTGTGATGCCGATAAAGACGGCGAGCGCGGGCAGCAGCACGTAGTCGAGCCAGCCCAGCAACGCCGACAGTCCGACCACGCCGAACAAAATGACCAGCACAGGCGTGAAGCAGCAGAGGGCAGCGATAACCGTGCCGATAAGACCAACCTTGAGCAGACGGCTCTGGTTGTCGGGTGTCTTTGCTTCCTTCACGATCCGCTCTCCGTGGCCAATGACGCGCCATAGCCTACGCCGGTCACGGCAGCGACGATGGCCTCCGGGTCGGTGAGCGCATTGTCATAGCGCAGGACATAAAGACCGTTTTCCGTATCGCCCTCGATGAACTCAAGGATTTCGACGCTTTCCACGCGCTTCATCGCGGTGGCGACGATGTAGCTGCACGAAGGGCAAGTGAGCCCCTCAACAGCGACGCGTGTGGTGGCCTCTGCGGCCATTGCTACGCTGGCTGAAAGGATGAGCGCAGCGGTGGAGATAAGAAGTTTCATGGGAGACCTCATGGTCAGAATGTCAAAAGGAAGGGCGAGAGTGCCGGAAAGGCCAAGGCGAGAAGCACGACAAGCAAAGCGCCCCAGAGCAGCCCGCGCATCAGCCCGCGATCAATTGGGCGCGCACAGGTGCCGTCCGCGCAGGCGTCAGTAGGGACTGGGCGATAAGCTTTCCAGAACCCATAGGCGAGCGCCGCTGCCGCGAAGCTCAAAGTCACCCACTTGTAGGCATAAAGGGCGGTAAGCTGACCAATGAAGACCCCGGTCACACCCAGACTGACCAGAACAAGCGGTAGTATGCAGCAGGAGGTCATGGCGAGCGCGCCAATCACGCCAGCGCCGGTGGCGAGCCAACCGGATCGGTCTTCGTGCTGGTCTGTGGTCGCGGGGGTGTGATCTGTCATCTCTTTGCTCATTGTTGCCCTGTGATGACTTGCAAGATAGGGTCTGTAGCAACTACAGGATCAAGGAGAAAACGCATGGTTGATGATCACGGTGTTGTGAGAGACCTTAAACGCTCTGACCTTGCACGCCTGACCGGCTGCAACCTTGAGACTATCCGCTATTATGAAGGCGTCGGTCTGATGCCCGACCCACCGCGCAGCCCCGCTGGACACCGCCGCTATGGGCCGACGCATGTCGAGCGGCTTGGCTTTATCATCCGGGCGCGTGAACTGGGCTTTACGATGGAGGAAATCCGAGGACTGCTCAGCATGGTAGATCGCGGCAGCCATACTTGTGCAGAAGTTGAGAAGCGCGGGCGGCATCATCTCGACGTCGTGCGGACGAAGATAATGGATCTTCAGAACATCGAGGCCGTCTTGGCGGAAACGATTGCGAAGTGCAGCGGTTCGGACAGTCCAGAGTGTCCTCTCCTCACGGTGCTGTCAGATGGGACTGTGGGCGAAACAGATTGATCCGAACTGGACGGAACATGAAGGATTGTTGTGTACCGCGTTTGAAGGTGCGGCAAACACGCGAAGATTGCCCTTTGGTTTCCAAAGGATCAGAACGTTCGCCGACCGCAGTGGAATGTCGGCTTTCTGCATGCTGTTGCGCAGCAATACTCTAAGACCCGGACGGCAGCTAAGGGCCGTCTGTGGCGACGGCCCAGCGGTTTAGATTTCGATAGCTTCGGCGATCACCAGCGCATCTTCAAGCTCGACGCCGAGGTACCTGACAGTGCTGTCCATCTTGGTGTGACCCAACAGCAGCTGGACCGCCCGCAGGTTGCCTGCCTTCTTGTAAATCTGCGTGACCTTCGTTCGCCGCATCGAGTGCGTGCCATAGGCGCTTGCCTCCAGACCAATGGATGTCACCCAGTCACGCACAATGCGCGCGTACTGGCGGGTAGAGATGTGAAGCCGCTCGTGAAAACGCCCAGGCCAGAGGTGTTCGGATCCGACCATCAGCGGCTCCCGCATCCATCTTGCCAGCGATGCACGGGTGCCTTCGGAGCTTTCAAAGCGCACAGATTTCTGGGTCTTGCTCTGAAGAACCGACGCGCGTTCTTTGATTTGGCCTGAGGCCATGACATCGACCACCCTCATTTTCACCAGATCGCAGCCGCGCAGCTTGCTGTCGATGGCAAGATTGAAGAGGGCCAGATCACGGTGGTTCTCGGCCAATTCCAGCCGCACCCTGATCGCCCAGACGTGTTTGGGCTTGAGCGGCCTTTTCTGGCCGACGATCCGGCCTTTGTTCAAGGCTGGGCGTAAGGCGCGGATGGCCGGTAAGTTTGATGTTTCCATGATGCATCCTCCGATCCACCACGCCCTCCCACATCGACAACCCGACGTTGACAAGACATCATACCATATGATGCTGCGCCGCATCCGAGGTCGGCTTTGAGCCCGATGTCGCGGATGCTGCGTTTTGCACAAGAACGCTTCAGCAATTTTTTCTGATCGGGACTACCGCAATCCCGGTCAAGAATTCCCTTTCCACACCCCGTATCTTAACTGTGGCTTGTGAGAGAGAATTATGAACCCAATCGGTAGAGCAGCCTGGTATATAGAAATGCACTTTGGCAACGAGATATCGCTTACGGGCGTGGCTCGGGCATGCGGTCTGTCCAAATTCCATCTTGTCCGGGCGTTCGGCACCTATGCGGGACGCTCGGTCATGCGGTATGTCCGTGCCAGACGTCTCAGCGAAGCCGCAAAACGGCTTACTATAGAGTCGAGTGGCATTCTCGATGTAGCACTTGAAGCCGGTTACAACTCTCACGAGGCATTCACCCGGGCGTTCAAATAAAAGTTCGGGATTACGCCGGACCAGTTCCGAAGAAACCCTTCCTTTGAGACTATCCAAATTGTGGAGCCTATTAAGATGGACGACAACAAGAAAGACACGTCAACTGATCTATCCGAACCCCGGATTGTCGATGGTGATGCGATGGTGATCGTTGGACTGAAGAGGCGTTACGACGATGAAACGAGCACGCAGATGTCGTCGCAGTGGCAAGCGTTTCAAGCGCATATCGGCAACATTGATAACCAAAAGGGGAATGTGGCCTTTGGCGTGCTGTGCAACAGCGATGACGATGGTAACATCGACTACATCACCGGGGTCGAAGTCAGCAAATATCCGGAAGCCACTAAAGAGCTGGTTGGCATCCGTATTGCCGCGCAAACCTATGCCGTGTTCCGGCACGAGGGCCATGTGGCCGAAATCGGCCGAACTTGGAAATCCATCTTCGCTGACTGGCTGCCAGAAGCGGAATACAAACCGGTCGATGCACCGCAGTTGGAACGCTATGGCGAGGATTTCGATACGGAAACAGGAACCGGCAATATCGAGATATGGATACCCATCGGAAAGTGAGCGGATCAAACTTGCTCTGATGGAAGCGGACCTGCGATGCCTGATTGCGAAGGTCTCATAAGTCCGCGTTCCACACCTTTGCACCTGCGCTGCGGCGTCGGCACAACGTGGGAGTGGACGGTCTGGGCCGTTAACGGCACCGATCACTTTTTACAAATCATGTTGATTGAGAATATCGCGCTTGCAGCGTTCAAAAGCCGTGTTGCGCTGCGCTTCCTCAGCTGCGTCCTTGGGCCTGGTCGGCGGCAGATAGTACTGAACGCAATTTGAATGGGTCTGATACTTAATGCGCTCAAGCGCACATGTCGTCACATCGTTGGAGGGCATCGGCATGGTGCTGGTTGAGCATTCCTCACGGTAATACGCCAATCTTTCCTCGGCGCTGGATTGCCAAAGGAACCAAGACGGTCCTCCGATGCGATCAGGGTCCGGCGTGCTGCTTCCCCCACAATAGCCTGTTGGGTTAAAGCATAAGAGGCGTTCGTTATTAGAGCAGGAAGCAACTGCGCCTCCCAATACGACGATGCCAGAAACTAACCATATGAACTTTTTCATAGATATCGACCTCTTATCCGATCGGTTGATCTATGCATGCCAAATCGTTCCTACCGAGGCAAGTTCGGCAAGCTCATCGCCCTATTGGCCAAATTGACATCTTCTTCGACGCACCGTGCTGCACTCCAAATTTCCGGCTGCACGTCCTGAATGTCAATATCAAGACAGCCTTAATTGAGTTGGTTCAAAACCGCCTGACATTTTCCGTTTTTACCGCATGCACACGGTTTTTGGGTGAAACGGCCGTCTGTATGACAATTCTCAAAGACAGCTAAGTCCCGCACACCGGACATCTACAAATGCTATAGCGAAGGGCCCTCACCGCCCAATTGTTGCTCACCACCTGATTGGTCCAGCGTTCTTTGACGACAGGTGACTTCACCGTCGGGCTGAATTACCCTCTTCCTTCGCGACCGAAACAAGAAATAGAGGCTCTCCGTGAACACGCGCTTTTTAGAGACATTCGTCACAGTCGCCAATTTAGGCAGTTTCCGAGCGGCGGCCGAGCAATTGAATGTGAGCCAAGCGACGGTCTCCAGCCGGATTTCGTCGCTGGAGACGGACCTTCAGGTCGACCTGTTTGACCGTGAGTTTCACGCCACCCGGATCACCGTGGCCGGAGCCATGATTCTTGAAACAGCGCAAGAGATGCTAGCGACGGAGCGCAATCTGCGCGCCACCTTGTCCGATCCGACCACCGCCGTGGGGCGGGTGCGTCTGGGGCTGGTATCTTCAGTCGTTCATACCTGGCTCTGTGACCTGATTGAAGAAGTGGCGCGCTGCTACCCACGGCTGGAGCTTGAATTGACGGTTGAGCCTACACCGAACATCGCAACAGCCTTTGAACGCGGTGCTTTGGATATGTTGCTGACGACAGATGACCGCCACGATCAAACCTGTGTTTGCGCCGACTTGCCGCCACTGGCCATGGGCTGGTTCGGGCCAGAGGGGATGCGCGACGAAAAACTCTCCCTCGCTGATGTTGTCACCAGCCCGCTGATCACCTTCACCCGCAATTCGCGCCCCCATGCCAATGTACTCGCGCTTTTCAGCGATCGCGGCCTGCGGCCTTCGATCGTGCATTGCATCACCTCGATGGCTGCGATTGCGCGGTTGACGCAGCGCGGACTTGGGATTGCGACCATGCCACTGGCCTGTGATTTGGCCGGGCCAGGTATTTACGAGCTTGATGTCGATGCGGAACTGCCGCCGCTGCCGCTGTATTGCATCTGGCGGCGCAGTTCCGATGTGGCCACTTACAAGGCAATCGCCGATCTTGCGCGGGTCTGTGCAGAGCGTCATCAGCGCCAACCTGACGCGGTCTGAAACGGGCCTGATCGGAAAACCCTATCACCCCCCCCTGAATAATCCCGTTTGTCGTTGGGCCCCATCTCGGCAAGGGTGCCCCAACAACAATCGACAGAGCTTGACCGCACCTCGACGGAGGCGGGCCGTGCCCCGCCACGTGACGGGAAAGCTATGTCCAAGATCAGGATGCAGAATGAGCAATATCCGTACAACCGATCAGGCACAGCTTTTCGTCTGGAGCGATATCGACCCAGATCATGAAGCAGATTTCAACCAGTGGTATGACAGAGAGCATATGGAGGAGCGCGTTCGCATTCCGGGCTTCACCGGTGCGCGGCGCTATCGTGCGGTATCCGGCTCGGCCCGGCGATACCTTGCGCTTTACCGCGCCAGCAGCCTTGCCGATTTCACCTCCGACGCCTACCGCAAAGCCTTTACCAAACAGACCCAGTGGTCGATCACCAACTTCGGGCGCATGTCCAACACCCGCCGCCGGGTGATGCATGTCGCGCAAGAGGGCGGCTTTGGCTGGGGCGGCGCACTGGTGCTGATCGAACTGGTGCCGAATGCAATGGATACCGACGCCGTCAGCAACGTGCTTGGGAAGTTGATGGCCGAAGAAGGCGTGCTGCGCGTACATCATATGATCCCCGACGAGACCCTTTCGACCCCGCTGCCGTCCGAAACCATCGAAGGGCGCGTTCTGGCCCCTTGCATCGCGATAGATGTGACGTCAGAGCCTATCGCCGAAGCGACCCTGCGCCAATTGACCGAGAAATTGGGCGGCGCGGTGCGCGAGGCCGAAACCTTCCGCCTGATGTGGTCATTGGATGCGCAGGACCTGCCCGTATTAGAAGACTGAGTGAACCACCCTGCCCTGCCACAACGGCAGGGCAAGAACAACAAACCACCCCAACAGGAGATACCCCACATGAAACACCTTCTCATCGGAACTGCGATCGCAGCCCTGACAGCCGGTCTGGCCCATGCCGAAACGTGGAAAATGTCAGCGGACGCACCAGACGGCAACTATCTGACCCAGAACATCCGCGCCTTCGCCGATGACGTGGCCCGCCTGTCGGATGGCGCGCTGGAAATCGACGTTGTGTCGAACTCGGTCCTGCTCAAGCGCCCCGAACTGAAGCGCGGCGTTCAGCGCGGCATCGTTCCCATCGGCGAGGTCCTGATCTCGGCCCTTGGCAACGAAGACGCCGTTTACTCTGCCGATGCCGTACCGCTTTTGGCGACCACATTTGACGAGGCCCGCGCGCTTTGGGAAGCCTCCCGCCCCATCTACGAAGAAAAACTGGCCGACGATGGACTGGTTCTGCTGTTCGCTGCCCCTTGGCCACCGCAAGGCGTCTACATGAACCAAGAGGTGACCGACGGCTCCTCTTTCGACGGGGTGAAATTCCGCGCCTATAACCCATCGACCGCGCGCCTGGCCGAGCTTTTGGGTGCCGTTCCCGCCACCATCGCCACCTCCGAGATCAGCCAAGCCTTCTCCACCGGGGTCATCAACGGTATGATCACCTCGCCGTCGACGGGTGTGGACAGCCAAGCGTGGGATTTCGTGTCGCATTACTATGACGTTCAGGCCTTCCTGCCCAAGAACATGGTGATCGTGAACAAAGGGGCCTACGACGGTCTGTCCGACGAGGTGAAAACCGCGCTGCAAGAAGCGGCTGAACTGGCGGAAACCCGTGGCTTTGAAATGGCCGAAGTGGCCACTACCGAAGCGACAAATACAATGGCTGACAATGGCATGAACGTGCTGCCGACCCCCGAAGGACTGGCTGCCGACTTCGAGACGATTGCCGCGACCATGCGTGCAGAATGGCTGGAACAGGCAGGTGAAGACGGTCAAAAGATCGTCGATGCGTTGAACTGATCCAAGCAGGCTCGGGCTGTCAAATGCCCGGGCCTTTATGCAAACAGCTAGGGGTGTCCCTACCCCGCCCGCCCCACCAATCCGGAGCCCCCCGCCATGTTGCTAACCCGCCATTTATTCAACTTTTGCGGAGCCTTGGCCGCGCTGTCCCTTCTGGGGATCGCGGCCCTGATCCTGTCGCAAATCGGCCTTCGCCTGATGGGAAGTCAAATCCCGTCGGCGGATGATTTCGCGGCATGGGGGCTGAGCGCATCGATTTTCCTTGCGCTGCCGGCGACCCTGATACGGGGCGATCATATCCGCGTCACGTCGTTACGCCAGCTGATGCCGGATCGTCTGGGACATATCGCTGACATTCTGGCCGCTGCCTTTGCCACCGCGATGATGGGCTGGGTCGCTTGGGCGATCTTTGGCTATGTCCACGAAAGCTGGACCTACAACGAAGTTAGCCAAGGTGTGGTGGCGGTTCCGCTTTGGTGGCCTCAATCTGCGATGGTTTTGGGGTCGGTGCTCTTTGCGCTAGCCTTTGCCGAGCGCACGCTGCGCCTCATTCTCGGCCTACCGGTCGAAAGCGACGATACAAACGAACAAGGTCGGGGCGAATAATCATGGATATTTTTCTGCAATCCGCCGTTCTGGTCGTGTCCCTGCTCATACTTTTGGGCTTGGGCATCTGGGTTGGCGTGGCACTCATGGCATCGGGCGTCGTGATCTTCATGATGTTCACCTCGACGCCGGTCGATGCGATCCTCGGCACCACTATGTGGGCGCATTCCGCCAGCTGGACGCTAACGGCGCTGCCGCTGTTCATCTGGATGGGCGAAATTCTCTACCGCACCCGTCTGGCCGAAGACCTGTTTTCCGGTCTCGCCCCTTGGGTCGGGCGGCTGCCCGGTGGGTTGGCGCATGTCAACGTTGCGGGCTGCGGTATCTTTGCCGCTGTGTCGGGATCATCGGCTGCCACCACCGCCACCGTTGGCCGCATTTCCCTGCCCGAGCTGAAATCGCGCGGCTATGCCGACCGTCTCGCCATCGGCTCTTTGGCTGGATCGGGCACGCTTGGCCTGTTGATCCCGCCGTCGATCGTGATGATCGTCTTTGGCGTCGCGGCCCAAGTGTCCGTGAACCGTCTGTTCATTGCGGGCGTGGTGCCGGGGCTGATGCTCATGGCGCTGTTCTCGGGCTATATCGCCATCTGGTCAAAAATGAACCCCGATGGCGTGCCCGCCCCCGAACCCCGCCTACCGATCGCTGAGCGCCTGCACCGCCTGCGCATGTTGCTGCCGGTGGTCGGTTTGATCATCGGGGTCATCGGGTCGATCTATGCCGGGGTCGCCACCGCGACCGAAGCCGCCGCCATCGGTGTGGCCGGGGCGCTCATCATCGCGGCCTTTGGCCGCTCGCTGAACCGCGACAGTTTTATCGCCTCGCTTTTGGGGGCCACCCGCACCTCTGCCATGATCGGCCTGATCCTGCTGGGCGCGGCCTTTCTCACTTCGGCCATGAGCTTCTCCGGCTTGCCCGGGCAACTCGCCGAAATCATCTCTGACAGTGGGTTGGGCGCACCGGGGTTGATTGCTGTGCTGACGGTGTTCTTCGTGTTGCTTGGCTGTTTCCTAGACGGAATTTCCATCGTGGTGCTCACGACCTCGGTTGTGATGCCCGCCGTGGCTGCCGTTGGGATCGATCCGGTATGGTTCGGGATCTATCTGATCATCGTCGTCGAAATGGCGCAGATCACGCCGCCGCTGGGGTTCAACCTGTTCGTGATCCAGAACCTGACAGGCAAGTCGATCTTCGAGATCACTCGTATGATCGTCCCCTACTTCTTGATCCTTGTGCTGGCCGTAATCCTGCTGACGGCTTTCCCCGGCATCGCGACATGGCTTGTAGAGCAAACGATTTAAAGGCTGATTTGATGACACAGACCCCTCAATCTCTCCTCGACGCGGCCCGCGCGCGTGCAACCTCGCCCGATTTCACCCGCACTTTCGATGATCCGGTCGAAGGCGAAGGGCCGCTATCAGGGCTGAACGTAGCAGTCAAAGACCTGTTCGACGTGCGGGGCCAAGTCACCCGTGCGGGATCGCTGGTCCGTAAAGACGCGTCACCCGCCATCAAGGACGCTGTGGCGGTCGCGCGGCTGCGCGGTGCAGGTGCGGGGTTCGTTGGTCACGCAAATATGACGGAATTCGCCTATTCCGGTCTTGGCCTGAACCCACATTACGGCACCCCCCTCACCCCGTTGAAAGAAGGCTGTATCGCGGGTGGATCGACCTCGGGCGGTGCCTCTGCCGTGGCGCGAGGTGTGGCTGACATCGCGCTTGGGACAGACACCGGCGGCTCCGCACGTATTCCGGCGGCCTTTTGCGGGTTATTCGGGTTCAAAGCGACAGCCCAATCGATCTCTCGCGAGGGGGCGGTGCCGCTGTCGCATTCGCTGGATAGTGTCGGGGTGCTAACCCGACACGTTGGCCTGCTGCGGCCGGTCTTGAACGTGCTACGAGACAGACCGCTTCCCGCATCCTCTGCACCGCGCGCAGTCATCGTGCCGGAGAACTTCGGCATGGACGGGTTGGATACCGAAGTCGTCGACGCCTTTGAAGCCGCGCTCGAAGTGCTTCGGGCATCTGGCGTCAGCGTACGACGACAGACCCTCGATTTTTTCGAGGACTACCGCGCCCTACTCGTTTGGCAATTCTCGGCAGTCGAGTCCCGCGCCCACCACGGGGCCTATTTTGACCAGACACGTACCGAGCTTGATCCGCGCGTCGCCTCGCGTATGGCCCGGGCGGACGGCGTCACCGGCATCGAATTCGCCCGCACGATAGCCGCGCGGGAAGCACTGATCGCGCGGGCAGACCGGCTCTTTGGCGACACGCCCGTGGCCTTGCCAAGCGTAGCCATCATGCCGCCGAAGCTGGATGATCTGAACGACGACGCGACCTATGACCGGATCAACCTGCTGGCGCTGCGCAATACCAGCCTTGCGAATGTGATCGACGGCTGTTCGGTCAGCATACCCATCACCGGCCACCCCGGCACGGGCCTGATGCTGACCGCTCCGGCGGGCCGGGATGCGATGCTCATCACCATGGCCGAAACATTGCAGGGCGCATTGTGAGCGCATTGACGAAACGCCCTTGCGCCTATGTGGCTTTGGGCACGCAACGCTACCGCGTGAGCCATGTCAGCGATCCAATGCTGTCGGGCCTTTCCGATGTCGCGGTCTTGGGCGACAGGATCGTTGTTCTCAGGCGGCAAGCGCCTGAGCTGGTCATACTCGGGCCAAACGGTGCAATGAGTGGCGAAGGCACCGATCTGCCGCAGTTCGTATGCGGCCACGGGCTGCGCGCCACCTCTGCAAACCAATTGGCCGCCACGGACATGGATGGCCACAAGATCGTGCTACTTGATGAAACGATGCACGAGATCACCCGGATGGACTGCGCGGAGCGGCCGGGCTTGGGGCGCCCCTTCAACCATCCCTGCGATTGCACCCAAGGTCCCGACGGCCGCTATTATGTCGCTGACGGATACGGGAACAGCGCTGTTCACATCTTTGACCCGGAACTGCGCCACCTCAAGACCTTTGGACACCCCGGTGCTGAACCGGGCGCGTTCTCGACCCCGCACAGCCTGTTGTTCGACGGCCAAGGCAGACTCTGTGTAGCGGACCGTGAAAACAACCGCGTTCAGCTTTTTGATGGGGATGGCACTTGGCTGGGTCAGATTGAGGGATTGTACAAGCCGATGGCGCTAGCGCTAACGCCTGATGGACTATTGCTGGTCAGTGACCAGACCCCGCGTCTGTCCGCTTATACTCCGAGTGGTGATTTGGTCGGTCGCTGTCGCACCTTTTCAACCTTTGGTCATGGATTGGCTGTTCAGCGCGATGGGACCATCATCATCGCAGAAATGAACCCGGACCGTGTCACCTTGCTGATCCCGGTGCCCGACGTGGATACATTCTGACGTGCCACTGGAATGCAAACGTAAAGTATCTAAGATTTCGCGGTGAGCTGCGCACGGTGTCGCTCGGCGCGCATGCAGCATGGGAAATGCTGCGTCGGTGTAAAATCTAGTGCTGCCGCGCGGTGGATAGACCAGCCATGTGTACATAGCGCCGCGAAAATTTGGTTCAAAATTCAGTGACTGCGGGCAAAATCGTCGTTGGCTTTATGAATTTTGTACTCAGAAGACGAAGGACTCGCGATGACGTCGCCCTTCTTCGACGTTTAGTGTGATGAGGGTTGCGTCGCTCCACCTCATTAACGCATCGGGTCCGCACATATAGACCTCTCGCTTGTCGAGTGCGGAGATGGATTGGATATCTTCAATCTGCGCGCGACGTTCTTTGATCTGCAGCGCATCCTCAGAAAATGCCAGACACAGATCCTCCCGTGCAGATTTTGCGACCAATGTATCATCGCCGATGCTTTGAAACGCCACAATGCGCAGTTTCACATTGGCTGGGACAGGACCGATTTGCCGGACAAAATGCTTCAGAACTTTGATGTCATCACCACGACCAGAAAACAGGAGGACGATGTCAGTCGTTGTTTGCGGGTGAGCGTTCGCCAGTTGGAGGATACCGTCCCACATCGCCATAAATGGTGTAATGCCGACACCGCCCGCGATCCAGAGCATCTTGGATGAAACACTTGGAGGAGCATTCTGAGTACCCGGCGAAAAGCATGTGAAGCCTGCACCAGAACCTTTGAACTCGACCCGTAGCCTTTGTTCGATAAGTTTGTAAGCGTTGGCGTGAAGAACATTGGACATCAAGCCGCCCGGTTTCCTTTTGACGGTGACGCTCACCTGATTGGTGGCAGCAAACTCGTTGCTGTCAGGGTCGAAAACGGGCGTATTCGAAATCGTCCAAGTTCGCACGTAGTCTTCGTTGACCAGCTGCGGATTGGCTTCGTTCATATGCCTGTATCCCGAGCCCAAAAGGTTTGAGAAGTCGAAGACACCGAACCCGCCGGGCAATGGCACACTGACAGGCTGTGACAGCTCGAAATTGAAAGTCTTGATGCTCTCAGAAAGCGTTTCTGTCGATGCGAGTGTGGCTGTGATGGGGGTTTCGGTTTCGTGAGCAACCAGTACATGCCCCATTTCTTGCATTTCCCGACGCAGGAGCTTGACCGGCGGGTTATACGGCGAGAACTGCTCTTGAGATGTTAACTTGAGGTTTAGACCGTCTTTAACAAAGACGGCACCTGTCACTTTGATACGCGTGAGCAGGCTCACGCGTGGAATAAGTGCTTCTGCATCGTCATCAAGCAAGTTTTCGGCATCCCCCGTAATGTAAAGGACACTGCCTGTCGTGAAATCTGGAAAAACGAGTCCGACTTGTGGATCCGTCTCGATATTTCCCAAAGACTGATAGAAGCGATTGCCAGAATGGTCGGGCAAAACCAGATACGTCGTGATGTCATCACCATTGGCGTCTTCGTAGATGCGGGTAAAACCCGGTGCGCCGCCGCGGTGATTGACGCCCATGTCGGACTTGATGCCAGAACTGGCCTCATCTGCACTGTGCTTTGTCGCCAAAAACACCGTGCTGGCTTGGTCCACAACGGCTTTGGCGGCATCCGGCAAAGCGGCGGTGTGGGTTTCAAAGCTGTCATACACGAGGCCTGCACTGCGTTTTTCATACGCCAACTCACGCACGGTAATATATTTGGGACAGTTTCCCAGATGTTGATCGGACGCCAAGTGCAGGCTAATTTTTCCGCTCTCTTCAACCGATGCCGCACTAATTTGTCCGGCGATTTTGTTGCGCCGGCGATTGCTGAAATCGACCCCTACGCCGGCAAAGAGTTTCTGTGCATGGCCAGCGATTGGATTCTGTATCAATGCCCGCGCGAAGGGATCGTATGGGTTGCTTTCGGCAACAACCTCCATTGTGTTTTGATCGGAAATTTTGATGTCTACCGACGGGTCACTCTCCGATCGTGTAACCAGAAGGCTCACCCAAGGCCGCCCGTCGTGATCCAGTGTCGCGAGCGGCAAATAAGGCAGTTCAGCAAAGAAATCCGCGTGCTGCTGTGGCATGTCAGGGGCGATGTACTGGGGAATGGAGGAGATCATTTCCTTGGGCGTATTGCGCCGCTCTTGTAGCCGCAGCTCGCCTTTATGGGATTTATGAAACTGGGCCATTTCGTGTTCCAATCGTTCGTCTGAAAAGCGGTCGTGTTGCGGTGTTTGCGCTGACGCCTTTCTTTAGGCCTGAAAGGCGTCAGCGGTTATTGGTGTTACGGCGTCAGCGCTATAGCCCCAGATCGCTTAGACCCGGATGGCGCGGGGCTTCGGATGTCATGGCCGCCCCCTATTCAGCCGCAAGGCCAACAGCGGTTGCTGGCATGGCCTGAAACCCCGGCAGGGCTTCGAAACGGGCGAGCCATGCGCGGACATTCGGGTAGGGGTCAAGCGAGACGTTCCCCTCGGGCGCATGGGCGGTATAGGAATAATTCGCAACATCGGCGATTGTCGGGCGATCGCCAACCAGCCAATCGCGACCTTCCAGCCCATGTTCCAGTTTTTGCATTGCCTTGGTCGCTGTTGCATCGGCGAAATCTACGTCCAAGGGCGCGCCGAAAACGGTGATCAGTCGTGCGGCACAGGACCCGAAGGCAACTTCGCCTGCCGCAAGCGTCAGCCAGCGTTGAACATTGGCCTCTTCGATCGGAGTGCTTGGCATCCAGTCCGGCGCATATGTCCGTGCGAGGTAGACGAGGATTGCGTTGGAATCCGATACGGTTACATCGCCATCTTGCAAGACGGGGACCTGCCCGTTCGGGTTCATGGCCAGAAATTCAGGCGATTTATGTTCACCACCTGCCAGATCTACGGGAACTTCCTCATGTGCGATCCCTGCGAGTTTCGCAAACACCAAGGCGCGGTGAGCGTGACCTGATTTTGCGAAGTGGTGAATGCGAACGGCGTTTGACATCGATGTCTCCAGTCATTTTTCAAGATATGTGCAAGCCCTACCAGTTGCGTATTCCGGCGATAATTGTCTAAATTGGCGTATATTTAAGCCCTGATAAGGCGCAATGAGATGGATAAAATCGACCGGATGCGGGCCTTTGCGCTTGTCGCCAAGAACGCCTCTTTCACGATTGCCGCGCAGCGTATGGGGCGATCTGCGCGATTGGTCAGCAAATATGTCGCTGACTTGGAAAATGCGCTCGGGGTGCAGTTGCTTAATCGCACGACGCGGAGTGTCTCTTTGACGGACGCTGGTGCGACATATCTTGCGCTATGTGAGCCGCTTCTTGATGGCTTTGACGAGTTGGAGGAGAGGGTCAGACACGATCAGACGTCGCTACGTGGTGTAATACACATTTCGGCCCCCACCGGATTCGGAGCTTTGCGGCTGACGCCGTCGCTGGCAAGGTTCGGGGCGAAACACCCCAATGTGGACCTTAATTTGCAATTCTCTGACCGCCGCGTGTCGATCATTGAGGAGGGCTTTGACCTCGCCATCAGGATTGGCCCGATGCGCGACAGCGCGCTCAAGGTACGGCAACTGGGCCCGATGCCGTTGGTCGTATGTGCGTCGCCCGCCTATCTGGAGCGCACCGGAACGCCGGACCATCCGCGGGCGCTGGCCACGCATGAGTGTATTCTTGACGGGAACATGACCGAGCCGACCATCTGGAGGTTTGATATCAATGGTCAGGAGGAGGCTGTTCCGGTCCACGGGCGTTTTCGCATGAACGCGTCCGCAGCTGCAGCCCGGCTTGCCGCAACAGGCGCTGCAATTGCCCGTTGCCCCGCCTACACGGTGGCGGATGCCTTCAGGTCCGGTGATCTGGTGGAGCTTTTCGCCGAGCATCGGGTTTCGCCCTATGCCGTTGCTGCGCTCTTCCCCCAGAATAGGCGCCTTACCACGCGGGTGCGGGCGCTTATTGACCATCTCGCGGATGATCCGGAGCTTTGTTCAGATAGCGCCAAGACCTGACTTGCGCTACGCCTTTGCCATATCGACGAAAGCTCTGAGCCGGCGCGTCATGTTCCGCTTGCTGCGGTAATTCAAGGAATAGCGCGGAAGCTGTCCCACATGGCCGCTGAGAACTTCGGTCAGGCCACCTTTTTCCAGATGAGGCAGGGCTATTTCCCTGTACAGATACGCAAGACCAAGCCCTTGCTGTGCATAGGTCAGAAGCGACCGCATGTCGTTCGCCACCATGCGCGGTTTCGGCTGCATCGTGTACAGGCCCTCCGGCCCGTCGAACCCCCACGGGGCCAGATGAGCGCCCGAGCCAAAGGCATAGCAGATTGCATCGTGCTTCAGGATATCGCGCGGATGCGCAGGTGTCCCCTTCCCCGCAAGGTACTCGGCCGAACCGACGATGGTCATTTCCAGTTCTGGTCCAACAGAGACAGCATGTGTATCTGGTCCAAGCAACGTGTTTGAACGGATCGCGGCGTCGATGCCTGACGTCAGAAGATCGACCTTTTTGTCATCATAGATGACTTCAACATCGACCGTTGGAAATGCAGTCGCGAAACGTGCGACCAGATCATCCAGAAAGAAGGGACCAGCGCTGTAGGGGGCCGAAAGCCTTAAGGTGCCTGCGACCTCGTCCTTCTTCGCGTGGATGTCATCCAGCGCATCTTCCAGATCCACAATGGCGGGCAGGCTCTTATCATAGAGCTGTTCGCCTGCGCGTGTCAGCACGACGGAGCGTGATGACCGTTCAAACAGACGCACACCCAGACGGTCCTCGAACCGTTGGATGGCCTCGCTCACCGAGGCGGGGGCTTGCTGAAGATGCTCGGCAGCTGCACGGAATCCGCCGCGGCGCGCGACTTCGACAAATACACGAATGTCACCAAAGCTGCTACGGGCCATTGTCCGCTTTTCCGATCACGGCGTTAGGTTAAAATAGGGTTATCCTTACGATAACAGCCGTCTACATTCTCAGCAAGATGGAAATGAAAACGCGAAGATCAGGTCGATGACTGGGCCTTCAATCAACAGACCAAGGAGCAAGACAATGACAGTACTTGAAGAAATCCAAGCCGCCATCGCTGAGTGGAACACTGGCCTCGACAATGGTGACATCGAACGGATGGTGGCCTCGTGCCATCCCGAGGTGATGACGGTGAACGAACGCCAGCCTGTCACAACAGGCACGCAGGCGATCCGCGCAAAGTACAACCCGCGTATCGCCGCCGCAGAAATCACCTCTGGTTATGATATCGAAGACCTGCAGGAATACGGCGACACTGTCATCGTATCGGGCCGTTTCTACGGCACGATGAAGATGCACGACACAGGCGAGGTCAAGACGCCCGAGGGCCGCTTGGTGCTTGGTGCTTGGCTATAAGCGCGACAAAACCGGCGCCTGGAAGATGTTCCTCGACATGGACAACAACGGCCCGGCGTAGGCCGTTACTGAACCGCCCCGGGTTTACCGGAGAGTAAAACTCTCAAAGGATGAGCCCTATGACCAGGCAGAGATTCACCCCCGCCTATCCTGCCGAGCTTCGCGAACGCGGTGTTCGGCTTTTCCGAGAGAACCGTGCTGATTATGCCAGCGACACGGCAGCCTATAAGGCGATTGCGCCGAAGCTTGGCTGTTCACCGGACAGCTTGCGCGTCTGGTGTCAGCAGGCCGAACGCGATGCCGGGCAACGGGCCGGGCTGACAAGTGCCGAGAAAGATCGGAGTGAGCCATTGGAACGCCATTGGTCCGAGAGACAATGGCGAACGAACTTGAGCGTGAGGTCCGTGAACTGCGCCAGGCCAACGAGATCCTGAAGAAGGCCAGCGCATATTTCGCGGCGGCGGAGCTCGACCGCCCGTTCCGCAAATGATCGCGTTCATCGACGATCATCGTGGCGTCTTTGGTGTCGGGCCGATCTGCCGGGTCTTGGGGATCGCACCATCGACATATTACGCCTTCAAGGCCGTGGAGCGTGATCCGGACCTGGCATCGGACCGGGCTAGGCAGGATCAGCTGGACATGGCCGCCATCAAGCAGGCGTTCGATAGCAGCTGGGGCCGGTATGGCGCGCGCAAGGTCTGGCATCAACTGCGCCGCAGCGGACATGACATCGCCCGCTGCACGGTGGAGCGGCTGATGAAGATCTTGACATTACAAGGTGTTGTCCGTGGCAAGAAGGTGATCACGACCAACCCCGATACAGCCCAACCCTGCCCGGCTGACAAGGTGAACCGGGCCTTCGTCGCCGATATGCCGAACCGGCTCTGGGGTCGTTCATTGTGGTGCCATTGGTCCGAGCCCAATGGACGACGATTTCACCTATGTCTCAAGCTGGCAGGGTATGGTCTATGTCGCCTTCGTGATCGACGTCTTCGCCCGCAAGATCGTCGGCCAGGTCGAGTGGGAAACACTGAAGTGGGTCGACTGGTATAACAACACTCGACTGCACAGCGCCATCGGCTACGTCACGCCGCAAGAAGCAGAGGAAGTATTCTACGAAACCTTGAACGCTGCCGAAAAAGCAGCTTAATCATTGAACCAGAAACTCTCCGGTAAATCCGCGGCGGTTCACCACTGGCCGCTCTCTTGGCGGCGGCGCGCGTGGCCTTGGGGTTGACGTTACTCTTCGTCCGGCCTGATCCGAGCGCGCCGCCCCATACCGACGATCGCGCTCTGCGCGGGGGGGCTGATAGTTGTATTCTCAGGCCTGTGGTTTTGACCAATTTAGTGTAGTTGCCGCTGGCTTAAACAAATGCACGTTAAACTGGGCGTACACCTGCCCGAACGAATGGGATCACGATCAAGCCCGGAGACATTTGTGGCTAATCCCTCGGCTTTGCAACGACACGGCTTACGGCCAAATTTAAATCCAAGACACGTATGAAAATTGACCTTACAATTTTGCAAAAGCAGCAGTTCCGCGATCAGCAAGGCGATCCGGATAAGCTTTGTCGCTCAGTCGACAAACGTCACCGGGCGTTCCCACTGGATCAGGACCGTACATCCGTCCTCGGACCAGACCTCATGTTCGCTTCCTTTCGGGTTCAGCACGACATCCCCGGCGAGATACCGCCCATGGTCATCGCTTTGGCTGCCGGACAGGACGATGATCACCTCTAACCCTTGATGGCGGTGGCGGGGAACAGAGGCGCCGGGGGCGTAGCGCAGCAAGGCGACGTCCGGACCACCGCGGCCAAGGTGGCAAATCTCGACGCCTTCGCGGAAGGGCTCGAACGTCATGTTTTGCCAACCGTCGGGCACGAGCCCCCGAAACACGTTTGGTGATGGCAGACCCTCAGCCATTGATCGCTCCTAGAATTGTATCCGTATCGGTTGCCCAGCCGACGATACCCCCTTGGGCGACGATCATCTCTATCGCGGCAGCTTTGAAGCTTGGGAAATAGCTTTCGGTGGCATCGGTAGCCAAGAGGCATTCAAACCCGCGATCATTGGCCTCGCGCATCGTGGTTTGTACGCAAACCTCGGTCGTGACACCTGCGCAGACAAGCTGGGTGATCCCCCGTGCGGCAAGCTGATCGCCGAGGTCTGTGGCGTAGAAGGCACCTTTGCCGGGTTTGTCGATGACGGGTTCATCGGGCAGCGGGGTCAGCGCGGGGATGATCTCGCAACCGGGCGCGCCTGCGATCAACACACGGCCCATGGGCCCCGCGTCCCCGATGCGCAGCGCAGGCGCACCGCGCAGACGTTTGGCAGGCGGGCAATCGGACAGATCGGGGCGGTGTGCTTCGCGGGTGTGGAAGATCGGCAAGCCAGCGGTGCGAAAGCCTGCAAGCAGCCGCGCAACCGTGGGCACGATTGCCTGCAGCGGGCGGACATCGTTGCCGAGGCTTGCACCAAAGCCACCCGGTTCGACAAAATCGCGCTGCATGTCGATAATGACCAGCGCAACCCGATCACGGGCAAGCGGAAAACCGAAAGGTCGGGCGGGGATCTGTGTCATGCGGCATGCCCTGCCATATGCTGCCCGATCTCCGTCAGATCTGCCGCGGCGGCGGTGGTTTCAAAGGCAATGCGCCCTTCTGACATGACCAATATGCGGTCAGAAAGCTCCATGATCTCGTCAAGATCCTCGCTGATCAGCAGCACCGCCGTGCCGTTATTGCGGGCTTCGATGATGCGGTCGCGAATGGCGGAGACCGCACCAAAATCCAGCCCGAAACAGGGGTTTGATATGATCAGCGCATTCACTTCGCCGGTCAGCTCGCGCCCCAGAACAGCCCGCTGAACGTTCCCGCCCGACAGCGAAGCGATACGGGCATCGGGCGAGGTTGTCTTGACGTTGAACTCGGCAATCAGCCGATCGGCATTGCGCGCCATATCTTTGCGATTGCACCAGAAGGCAGGCCGGCCGTTGCGCCTGACAGCGAACATCTTGAACGCAAGATTATCGGCGACGCTCATCTTGGGGGCACAGGCATTGCGCAGGGGTTCTTCGGGCAGGTAGCGGATTTTATGCTGCCGCGCCTCTGCCCGTGTGGCGGTATAGCGGGTGCCGTTTGCCCGTATCTCTCCGGCTTGAAGACGACGCTGACCTGTCAGGATTTCCATCAGCTCCATCTGGCCGTTACCCGAGATGCCAGCGATTCCCAGAACCTCGCCGGAATGCAGGGTAACGTCGTCGATCTGGATGCCTTTCAACCCGCTGCGGTCTTGTGCCCGAATGCCGTTTAGGTGCAGCACAGGTTTGCGTACCGTATCAACGCGAACACGCGGATTGTGTACAGGCGCTTTGCCCATCATGGCGGCGCTCATGTCTTCCACGCTCATCTCGGAAACTGCGCCACCGGCGACGTATTTACCGTGGCGCAAGATCGTGACGTGATCGGCAAATGCGGTCACCTCACGGAACTTGTGCGAGATCATGAGGACAGTCAGCGCGCCCGCGTCCGTCATAGCGCGGATATGGCCAAGAACCTCATCTGCCTCGGCAGGGGTCAGCACGGATGTCGGCTCGTCTAAGATCAGAAAGCGGTTGCCAAGGTAGAGCTGTTTGATGATCTCGAGCTTTTGCTTTTCGCCTGCAGCAAGCTGGCTCACCGGTCGGTCGAGCGGCACGTGGAATGGCATCGTCGCCATGAAGGACCGAAGCGACTGATGTTCTTGCGCCCAGTCGATAACGCTTGGGGTGTCGGTGCGGCTGATCACGAGGTTTTCTGCACCGGTCAGCGCGGGCACGAGGGTAAAGTGCTGATAGACCATTCCCAGCCCTAGCGATTGCGCGACCTTCGGATCGGTCATAAAGGCCTGCGCCCCGTCCACGATCATCTCGCCCTGTGTCGCGCGGTTAAACCCCATGAGGCATTTCACCAACGTCGATTTCCCGGCACCGTTTTCGCCCAACAACACATGGAAGCTGCCCGCCGGTATTTTGAGAGAGACATCGTCGAGCGCTGTGAAATCGCCAAAACGCATGGTCATGCCGATGGCTTCGACGCTGATGGCATCGCCAGACGTACGCGCAGGCACTGTCATGACGGCAGCCCCGCAATCAGATCAGCGCTGGTCGTCACGGCCCCAAAGACGCCGCCTTGCATTGTGACCATCTTGATGGCCGCGGCATGGTTTGCAGGATCGGTTGCGCCGCAACAATCCTCGACGACCACACATTCGAACCCGCGATCATTCGCCTCTCTCATGGTGGTGGAAACGCAGACATCGGTTGTGATACCGGTGAGGATCAGATTGTCGATCTGCCTTGTGCGCAGGATCAGCTCCAGATCAGTGGCATAGAAGCTGCCCTTGCCGGGTTTGTCGATGATTGTCTCTCCCTCCAGCGGGGCGAGCTCCGGAATGATGTCCCACCCCGCCTCGCCGCGGATCAGGATCTTGCCGCAGGGGCCGCTGTCACCGATCCCGGCCCCGATCTGCTGACTGCGCCAGCGCTTGTTCGCGGGCAGATCCGCCATGTCGGGGCGATGCCCTTCGCGGGTGTGGATAATGTGGTAGCCTTTGGCCCGCATGTCCGCCAGTAGCGCCTTGATTGGCGCGATAGGTGCTTGGGTCAGCGACAGATCATAGCCCATGTGATCGACATACCCGCCGACCCCGCAGAAATCGGTCTGCATATCGATAATGACCAGCGCCGTATTCTCGGGGCGCAGATCGCCGTTATAGGGCCAGGCGTAGGGGTGGCTTTGAACGGTGGTCACGACTGCGGCTCCTGCTCGTTGAATCTACGGTTGGGCAGCGGGAAGCCACAGCTTGTGCCGTCAGTGACCTTGACCTCATCCTCCCATGGCAGGCGATAGGCCCCTTTCGCGAGATCGGTCATATAAGTATAGGGGCAATCCTGCGCGCCCCCCTTCACGGCAACATATCCGCGATGCCCGAACTGATAGGGGTTGTTTTCCACGCCCCAGCCAATGCGCGCCTCGCGGACGATATCGGGGCGGACCTCGGCGGTAATGATCTCGTCCACGCGCCCAGTTTTGCCATGCGCGATGACGGTGCCTTCGTGGTCGATGATCATTGCCTCGCCCATGCTGTCGAACGTCCCGTCAGAGCCGCACATACACACGTTCGCGGTGATCATCAGGTTGCAGAAGCTGTTGGATTGGTTGGTGAACCGCCACGCCTCGCGCATCGGGGCGGTATAGCCCGCAGTGCGGATCATGATCTCGGCCCCTTTATATGCCGCTTCACGGGACATTTCAGGAAACATCCCGTCGTGGCAGATGATCAGCCCGATTTTGGCCCCTTTGGGGCCGGTGCAGACCGGAATGCCGCCATTGCCCGGCTCCCACGGTTCTACGGGGACCCAAGGATGCATCTTGCGGTAGTACAGCTGCACCTCGCCCTGCGGGTCGATGATCAGGCCCGTATTATAAGGGTAGCCGCCGGGGTTCAGCTCCATAATCGAAAAGCAGCCCCAGATGTCATTGTCGACGCAGGCCTGCTTGAGCGCTGCGACCTCGGGCCCACCCATCGTACACATGATCTCGGGGTCAGTGTTCATCGACAGCCCGTGCAACATGTATTCAGGGAATACCACGAGATCCATCGTCGCCATATTGCGGCGCGCCTTGCCCACCAGATCGACCACGCGGGCGGTTTGTGCTGTCAGCTCGGCTTTGGTCGCGACAGTCGGCAATTGCAACTGAACCATGCCAATCACAACACCTTGGTCAGATTTGTTCAGTCCACCTAAACCATTCATAATCTCTATCCTTATTTCGTCAGTGTCAGCGCAAGCGGTGCGCCTTGTACCGCGCGATCCGGCGCGCTGGTGAGGATCAAAAGGCCCAGTGTCAGGGCGTAGGGTGCCGCACCAAAAAGGTAGTAGCCTTCGGTGATGCCCACCGATTGCAAGGCGGGGCCAAGTGCGCCCGCCCCGCCAAAGAGCAATGCCGCCCAAAAGCAGTTGATCGGGTTCCAACGGGCAAAGATCACCAGCGCAATGGCCATCAGGCCTTGGCCCGAAGAAATGCCTTCCGTCCAGCTGCCGGGATAGTAAAGCGACAGATAGGCACCGCCGACGCCCGCCAATGCCCCACCTGCGCCGGTTGCCAGCAGCCGGATGCGATCGGGGCTTAGCCCCATAGCACGCGCCGCATCGGTACTGTCCCCGACCACGCGCAAGCGCAGCCCCATGCGGGTGGTACGCAGCATCCATGCAATGGCAAGCGCCAGCAGCCCGCCGACGATGAACAACACATTTACCTCAAGTGCCGCCCGAAGCTGCGGGATATCCGACCACCAGCCCAAGCTGATCGCAGGCAGATCAGGTGCCTGCGGCTGGATGTAAGGTTTGCCGAAAAAGAAGGCGAGCCCCATGCCAAGCAGCATCATGGCGATGCCCACAGCAATGTCGTTCACCCCTTTGAACTTGCAGATCCACCCGTGCAGTAACCCAAAGCAGGCCCCCGCCGCAGCCGCCGCCAAAACGCCGACAAACGCACTGTTGGTCTCGTAAGCAACGGCGTAGCCGCTCATCGCGCCGAAGACCAATGTCCCTTCCAGCCCAAGGTTGAACCGACCAGAACGTTCGGTCAGCAGCTCGCCCAGAGAGACAAATATAAACGGGGTCGACACACGGATGGCACCGCCCAGAATGGCGATGAGAACGCCCCAAAGGCCGACATCTACCTGTTCCATCAGCGTTTCTCCCAATATGCAGCGGTAAAGATTGGCACCCGCCCGTACAGCGCCTCGCTCAGCAAGATCACCAGGAACACGATGCCTTCAAAGACAAGGATCGTCGCATCGGGCAGCTCCATACGCCGCTGGATCAACCCGCTAGAGGCTTCGAACCCGCCGAACAGAACCGCAACCGGCAGGATCGCCAACGGGTTATGCCGCGCGAGAAAGGCGATCAGGATGCCGGTATAGCCATAGCCCGCGATCAGCGAAGCGTTTGCAGAGCCGTGCACCGCCGCCACTTCGAAATAGCCCGCCAGCCCTGCAAAGGCACCGCCAAGTGCGGTAAAACCGATCACCAGACGCTCTACGGGTAGCCCTTGCACCTGCGCGGCACGCACATTGTCACCCGCAATACGCGCGGCAAACCCCAGCGTCGTGCGTTCAATCAAGACCCATGCAAAGAGGCAGGCAAGCACGCCCGCAAGAATGCCCCAATGCGACGGCAAAAACGGCATATCCCCGACGCGCAAACTCTCTGTCAGTGGCACGGTGGAGGGTTTGTTGAGCGATGCCGGATCGCGGAACGGCCCCTCGACAAAATGGTTCAACAGCGCAATCGCGATATAGGCCATCAACAAGGATGCAATCGTTTCGTTCACGCCCCGTTTGATCCGCAGCGCGCCCACGGCACCGATCCAGACACCGCCGACGATCATCGCGGCAATCGCCATTGTGGCCATGCCAAAAGCGGCGGGCATCCCCGCAACGGCGGTGCCTGCAACGGCGGCGGCAAGCCCGCCCAGGACGATCGCACCTTCGCCGCCAATAACAACAAGCCCCAGCCGCGCGGGAAGTGCGACGCACAGTGCCGCCAGCACCAGAGGTGCCACGCGCGACAGCGTGTTCTGCCACGAGAAAGCAGACGAGAATCCCGCCTTCCAGACCAGTTGGTAAAACGTGACCGGGGATTTCCCGACCATCAGCAAAAAGACACTAAATAACGCGAAACCGGCCAGCAAAGCACAGATCGGGATCACCACAGCCTCGGCCCGCGGCGCGATCCCGATAAAGGACCGCGCCGCAGTGGCCGCGGGCTTTTCAGTTTGAGCAACCAAAGTCATCTTAGCTTGTCGACCCAATCACGCCTTCGACAAGGTAGTCCATGCTCTCGATCGCGACATCGGTTTCGACAAAGGATTCCCCTTCGGCGGCGATCACATTGCCTTTGTTGTCCTTCAGCGGCCCTTTGATCGCGGCAAAGCCGCCTGCCTCGATCTCTGCTTTCGTGGCTTCAAACTGTGCACGCGCCGCATCGCTGACCGCGGGGCCGAGGGGGCTCATCTTGATGAAGCCGTCCGCCAGTCCGCCGCGCACGAAGTTCGGGATCGGCTCCCCTGCCAAGGTCTTGGCCACCATGTCGGTATAAACACTGGCCCAGTTCCATTCCGCCCCTGTCAGGTATTTGTCCCCTGCAATCGGTGTCTGGTCAGCGTGGTAACCGCAAACAAAAATGTCGCGCGAAACAGCGGTTTCACAAATCACCTTCGGCCCGTCGACGTGGCAGGTGACTACATCGCACCCTTGGTCTGCCAAGGCATTGGTGGCTTCGGCTTCTTTTACGGCAAGCGACCATTCACCGGTAAAGATCACCTGACAGACGATCGTGGGATCAACCGAACGCGCACCCAATAGGAAGGAGTTGATATTGTTGAGCACCTGAGGGATCGGCTTGGCCGCGACGAAACCGATCTTTTTGGTCTTGGTCGCATGACCTGCGGCAACGCCGTTCAGATACTGCCCCATGCCGATATAGCCAAAGTAGGAACCGGCGTTCGACGGGTCATTTTCGGACCACAGGCCGCCGCAATGTTGAAAGCGCACGTCAGGGTGTTTCGGCGCTGTCTCAAGCACATGGGGTTTGTAATAACCGAAGGACGTGGGGAAGATCAGCTTGGCCCTGTCAAAATTGATCATCGATTCCATGGAATTCTGCACGTCCTGGCTTTCGGGGACGTTCTCTTCTTCCAGCACGACCACGCCAGACATCGCCTTGACCGCCGCTGCCCCTTCGGCATGCGCCTGGTTATAGCCGAAATCATCTTTCGGACCGACGTAGATGAACCCCACGGTCAAAGGGTCAGCCGCCATCGCGGGGCGGGCCAGACCACCGACTGCGGCAGTGCCCAGCAAAGCGGCGGAAGTACCAAGGAAACCACGGCGGTTCAGGAACGGTGCATGTGTCATTCAAATCTCCAATGATGATGCGCCGCCCTGGGAGGAGAGAGCGCATATGATGTGATTCAATGACTACAAAATCTCAGCGGTGATTACGTCTGCTCATTATTCCACAAAGCGGTGCAAAAAATGCATCACTCGGTGTGTGGTCGCCCCAGGGTCGCCTGCTAGACGTCGGAAAACTGTTCCAATGCGGTGGAAAGTACCAAGCCGAAACGGGCGGAAGCCACGGGCAAGGTCCGACCGCGCAACTGACACAGGACCAGACTACCCGCCGCTACGTCACGTAACGACAGCGGGCGCGAAGTCAGTTCGCCGCAGTGATCCATATCCAGGCCGATGGGGATCTGGAATGCGATGGCATCCTCATGCAGCACATAGTGGCGCATGAACTCGAAACTGTCGGATGTGGCAATGGGGCGTAGCGGGCGCGACCCCCGCGCCGCGGCATCATCCAGCATAGCCCGCACCCCATACCGGCGGGACGGGATGACATGCGGCTGATCCAGACAGTCGCGCAATCGTACCTCGGTCTTAGACGCCAAGGGGTGATCCCGTTTCATGATGGCATGGATGACCTGAGGGATACGCATCAGCACATCGAGGTCTACCATATGGACAGGCTCGAATACCAAGGCCAGATCGCTTCTGAACTCGGCCAGATCGCGCTCTGCGTCTTCGCGATCACGCACTTGCACAGAAAAAGACACCCCGGGATGGTCACGCCGGTAAGCTGCGGTGTGCGCAGGCATAAAATACGGGATCAGCGCCTGAGAGCAGGCCACCGTCACATGGCCCCGACGTTCGCCGGACAGATCAGCCACTTGGCTTCTCACCCGCCGCAAGTCGGACTCCTGCATTAGGAAATGCTGCATCAGCAACTCACCGGCCGGGTTCAAGCGCACACCACGCGGCAGGCGTTCAAAAATTTCGACGCCAAACTCTTCTTCGAACCGCTGGATCCGACGGTTCAGGGCAGAGGCTGTGATGTTCATATCGTCCGCCGCTTTCCGGATTGAGCCCGCGCGCGACACTGCCTCGATGAAGCGGAAAGTTTGCAGATGTTTCATAGAAAAGACCTTCCGACCCATGATGGTGCATTTTTTGCACCGCTTTTGTGAATTCTTAGCATTTGAATTCCGCAGCGCAACAGAGGACGACTGAGACACGTCAGCGGCACGGCCCGCAACGATGACCCCAGTGCAACTACAAAAGAGCCTCCTATGACCGATATTGCGATGACCATCCCAGACCTTCACGCGGCCTACGCGCGCGGTG
Organism: Sulfitobacter sp. UBA1132; assembly: GCF_002311545.1. Lineage (NCBI taxonomy): Bacteria > Pseudomonadati > Pseudomonadota > Alphaproteobacteria > Rhodobacterales > Roseobacteraceae > Sulfitobacter > Sulfitobacter sp. UBA1132. Next base: position 61,864 of record NZ_DCAN01000015.1, read on the forward strand.
TGTCTCCTGAACAAATCATCGCACAGGTCTATACCCGACTGCGTGAAGTAGACGACCCATGCATCTTTCTATCCATGGCAAGCGAGGCTGACGCCCAAGCGGCGGCGGCGGGTCTTGGCCCATACGACCCTGCCAAACCGCTTTGGGGTGTCCCTTTTGCGGTGAAAGACAACATCGATGTCGCGGGGTACGAGACAACCGCCGCATGCCCTGCCTATGCCTATACCCCCACGCAAGACGCCTTCGTCGTCGCCAAACTGCGCGAGGCGGGGGCAATTTTCATCGGGAAAACCAACCTTGACCAATTTGCGACAGGGCTTGTGGGCGTCCGCACCCCTTATGGCGCGCCGCGCAATTCTATCGATCCTGAAATTGTGCCCGGTGGGTCCTCAGGCGGCTCGGGCGTGGCAGTAGGCCATGGTATTGTCGCCTTCTCGCTTGGCACCGATACCGCAGGGTCCGGGCGGGTGCCAGCAGCGCTGAACAATATTGTGGGCCTGAAACCAACCCTCGGTGCCTTATCTGCAACTGGTGTCGTGCCCGCGTGCCGGTCGGTCGAGACGGTCTCGATCTTCGCACTTACCGTCGCCGACGCCTATACGGCTTTCACTGTCGCCTGCGCCTATGATGCCGCCGATGCCTATGCACGACACATCTCGGCCCCTCCCCTCGCTGCGCCAAAATCCGCCCCTGTGATCGGCATCCCCAGTCGTGACAGCATCCGCTTTTCGGGTGACGCCGTCCAAGAGGCTTCGTTCACCGCAGCGGTGGACCTGCTACGCGGCCAAGGTGCCGAGATACGAGAGATTGATTTCACGCCGCTCTATGATGTGGCGGATATGCTTTATGAAGGGGCGTGGGTCGCGGAGCGGTATACCGTCATCGAGGATCTCTTGTACAAAGACCCAGAGGCGATCCTGCCTGTCACGCGCCAGGTCATTTGCAAGGCGGAAGCACTTTCTGCCGCAGATGCGTTTCGCGGCATGTACCGCCTGAAAGAGCTGTCGCGCATTGCTGAAACTCCAATGGATGGCTTGGATATGCTCTGCGTGCCAACCATTCCGACCTTCCACACTGTCGCCGAGCTAGAAGCTGACCCCATCGGACCGAACTCGAACTTCGGCACCTATACGAACTTCGTCAACCTGCTGGATATGTGCGGTATCGCCGTGCCCGTGCCGGCGCGCAGTGATGGCCGCCCGGGCAGCGTCACATTACTAGCAGCCGCGGGCAAAGATGCGGATATCGCCGCCTCAGGTCTTGCACTAGAGGCGGCGGGACAACGCAAATTAGGCGCTACGGGTTGGCCGTTCAACGGAACGCCCACATTTGAAACTGCGACGACCGACGGTCTGATCCTCGCGGTCTGCGGTGCCCATATGCACGGGCTGCCGTTGAACCATCAATTGACCCAGCGGGGCGCGACCTATCACGGCGCAGCGACGACCACCGACAGCTATCGTTTCTACGCGCTCGCCGACGACCCTCCTGCAAGGCCGGGCTTGGTGAAAGGCACCCCCGGATCAGGTGCTTCCATTGCGGTAGAACTGTGGTCCCTGCCCTTTGAAAAGGTTGGCGGCTTTCTGGACGTCATTCCCGCCCCTCTTGGTATCGGCACTGTCGATCTGTCCGACGGGCGGCAGGTAAAAGGGTTCATTTGTGAAGCCGAAGCCGTTGCGGAAAGCACAGAAATCACTCAGATCGGCGATTGGCGAAATTATCTAGCGCAGCTGTGAGGTACGTAGCGCCCCATCTCTAAGGTGGCTTCGTATCTTCGGTTTCCCCGCTGTTCGGAATCGACGAGGGTTCATCTCTGGTAGTCGCAATTGCTCCCCATACCCTAACAACTTGGCAGAAGGCTTGAACTTTCCTTGCATATAAACACGCCACCAACTCTCATACTTCAGGTTCGATGCAGCTAAGTGTCATCGAGCGATTTAAAGTTGCCCCTATGCGGTTGCGCTGACGCACCGATTAAACGCGCTCGATAACGCAGCCAGTTTTTCGGCCTGCCATAAAAGATAAGCGTCGCGCAGTGTCGTTGACAGCCAGCACGCCCCGCGTCGCCTTTCGTTTTCCCAGCCGATACCGCCGACCTGCTGTGCCTTTATCAGTATGCGCGAAATATGAGCGCCAGATACGTGGTAGCGTGCGGCCAAACCCGCTGTCGACACGGTGCCGAGCCAGAACCGGCCATCTCCATCCGGCTCGTTGGATTGGGTGGACAGCACCATTTCATGCAAGATGCTGCTGCCGGAGACGCTATTGGTAAAGCAGTTGACCATTGCCGGCGGATTGTACCACGCAGGGTTCAAACAAATTTTGCGGGCGAAAGCGGGTTGAAGCTTATGCAAAAGCGTCGGGGTCCGGTTAAAGAGTGCACTACGCCCGCCCCCATCAACCATATCGAGCGCGCGAAGGTGGATGTCGATGTAGACAAACATAAGCTTTTCGCTTTTTGCGGAGACTTCAGTCGCATGCTGACGCAAAGTCCCGGTTTTTGGCGGTTCTGTCAGCTTAATTCGCAAAAGTTCTCGCAAGAAGGACTGCACAGTATTGCGACTGGCGATCCCCGTGCCAGCCAGTTCGGTCAGAAGCTTTTTCGGCGTTAAGGGCGGCGCAGCCGGGTCAATCTTGCGTTCGAAATGCAAGGCAATCGCCATATGGATCAAGATCCAGTGCCGTATATCGGCGAGGTAATGCACAACCTCTGGAGCAACGGCGTGGACCTTCAACAGATCGCTTGCCTCTCCCTTCAGCGCCTCCCAGAACATCGGGCGCGCAATTAGCTGTGCTGCGTCATAAGAAGGTGCGGTATCGGCAGTCTGGATCATGATCTATCTAGTTTCGCTTTTCAGAGGGGCGCACAACAGCATCGACCGCGCCGCTCTCAACTCATATCTGGGCTAAAAATTTTTGCCCATTGTGAACAAACGAACAACTTATAAACATCTCGTCTGAAAACATTTTCTTCAGAAGGTGCTCCCATGCATATCCAATCAGCGTTCCGCCCACTGCTTTGCGCAGGGTTATGCGCGGTGCTGCCGTACACCCAGGCACAAGCTAAGGAACCCGCGCTACATGTGACCGCCGCATCAACGTATTACGACAATAGATCAACAGCGCTTGATCTCGTCCAGTCTTACTACAACGCAATCGGCACGGGGCAGCTGGCACGCGCTTTCAGTTACACCCTTAGAGGCACTCCCGAAAAAGATGCGAACCAGCTTGCCGCTGATTACAATGCGTTTCGCAACAAATTTCAGGATATCCGCAGCATTAAACTGCGCTTCGAACTGGGATTCACCAGCGCTGGTGTCGGTACAGAGGTCTCGGCGGTGCCAGTCGTTGTAGAGATGGAAACCAATGAGGGTGCGACCATCGTCAGATCGAGTTGTCACTACGTCGTCCGGCTTTCCCCCGACGCCCAAGACTATGCCCCTTTCGATCCGATCAGAATAGATGCCAGTTTCGACGAGCCCGTGGAAGGGGGTTTTGACGCGACTGCCCTGCCCGATTGCCGGTTCTGATCCACTTGCCCCAACCCTGAATGCTCCACTTGGAATAGGAACCACCCTTTGAATACGCTTCTGATTATTATTACCGTAGTTGCGATTGCTGGTGTCTTGGTAATCTCTTTGTACAACGCGCTTGTGCGCGCCCGTCAGCGCGTTCGAGAGGGGTGGTCCGGTATCGATGTACAGTTGAAACGACGCGCAGATCTGATCCCCAACCTGATCGAAACCGTAAAAGGATACGCCGCGCACGAACGCGCCACCTTTGACGAGATCGTTGCAGCCCGTAATTCGGCGGCCACCCTGAACCCTTCTGATGTGCAAAAACGTGCACGCGCGGAAAACTTGGTGGGGCAGGCCATCGGAAAGCTGTTTGCCCTGGCCGAAGCCTATCCGGACTTAAAGGCAAGCAATAACTTCCGCGATCTGGCAGCTAACCTTGATACTGTCGAGAGTGAGATCCAAATGGCCCGACGCTACTACAATGGCGCGGCGCGAGATCTGAATATCAAGGTCGAAAGCTTCCCCTCCAATCTGGTCGCCAAAAGCTTCGGCTTCGAACAAAGTGCTTTCTTCGAGATCGAAGAGCCCGCGGATCGCAGACTCCCAACGGTTGGATTTTAACGCTGTGACCAAACACATCGCGCGCGTCCTTGCCGCTGTATTACTTTCTATCTGGGCCTACGGGGCGCACGCTGGCGACGTGATCCGATCTTTCAACGCCGATATCCTCGTGCGGGAGGATGGTGTGCTTGATGTGACCGAAACGATCAAAGTGAATGCCGATGGAACAGATATCCAGCACGGGATTTATCGCGACTTCCCGCAATATGTCACTACGCCGGACGGCACGCGATACAAGGTAAGCTTCGAGATCCTTTCGGTCACACGCAACGGGGAAAATGAACCATGGGAGGCAACTGACACCGATCTGGGCACCAAGATTCGCATCGGTGATCAGTTTCAGCTCGTTTCGACCGGCAACCACATCTACCAGATCCGCTATTTGACCGACCGACAGATTATCTTCGGAGACGCGAGCGACAGATTGCGCTGGAACGTCACTGGCGACGAGTGGAGTTTCCCGATCCTGAGTGCATCTGCGCACGTCATCCTTTTGAGCGGCGCACAGCCTTTTGAACCGATAGCCTTTACCGGTTCCCGCGGCAGCAAGTTGGACGATGCGGTCGCGACAGTATCCGGGCGCGGTGCCACGTTTGAGACCACCCACGCTCTTGATCCATTCGAAGGGCTGACGATCATGGTACAGCTCCCCAAGGGCGCTGTTGCACCTCCAACCACCGCGCAACTGTCAGACTGGTGGTGGCGGGACAATCTGGGATGGGTCGTCTTGATCTACGGCTTTGCGGCCGTTTTTGCTTATATGATGTTTATGTGGGTTTGGTTCGGGCGCGACCCCAAGGCAGGGACAATCGTCCCACGGTGGGATCTACCAATGGGAATTTCGCCAGCATTGATGAGCTATATCGTTGATGGAACCTTGCGGGATGAAGGGAAAACGGCGCTTACTGCCACGGTTCTGGATCTCGCTGTGAAGGGCTACGTTGTTCTGGACGGCCTTGATCATCTGGTCACCATCAGGCGGACTGACTTGCCCATATCAGACGGGCTGCCTGCCGGTCATATCGCTATTCTGGACATGCTTCATGCGCATGAAGGTGAGATGTCCCTGGCCTCACTACACGAAGATGATATCGAAGCAGTTTTGCTCAACTTCAAAATTGGCGTCGAGGCTGAAAACGACGGGCGCTTTTACCGTCAAAACAAAATTCTGTTCTATCTGGGCATTATCATATCGGGTGCGGCTGCCTTTGCCTGGCTCGTGGCTATTGATCTTAATGAGTCGGCCATGAAGCTCGTATTCTTCTTCAGTCTCGCGCCCCTATTCCTTAACGCAGGCATCTGGAAGCTGCTGAAATCGCGCAGGAATCCGTACTCTTGGATGAAGCGGCTCCTGAATTTTTTGGGATTGGCCATCTTTGCGGGCATGTGGGTCTTCGGAGCGCTATTGTTTTGCGCCATGCTCTACGAAGACACAGGAATGAATATCGCGTTTCAGGCTTTGTTGGTCGTCTGGGGTGGCGTGACGTTCAACCAGATCTTCCTTGTGCTGATCGGATCAACCACACGTGCAGGGGCAATGATAAGGGATCACATCACGGGGCTGCGCCTCTATCTCACGGTAGGAGAGATGGACCGCATGAACATCCGCGACGCACCGGAATTATCGCCAGCGCATTTCGAGACCCTACTGCCAAGCGCGATCGCTCTCGGTATCGAAAAACCTTGGCGCGCGGCGTTCAAAGCTCATTTAATATCAGGCCAGTCACTCACAGGACCCAGTTATGCACCAAGCTGGTTTGTGGGCGATGATGACGACGCAATCAGCGGACTATCACGTTTCGCAGAGTCTGTTGCTGCATCGCTCCATAGCGGTGCAGACGATAGCAACAGTTCTGCCGGATCGGGCGGCGGCGGAGGTGGCGGTGGAGGTTGGTAGCCCCTGCGAAATCCCGTTAGGGTCAAGGCCTTGCAGGGTCGACGCCCTGCGCGGACGGGCAGAGCTGCAATACCATACTCACAATCGTAGCCGTCAAGTTTCAGAGATGTTATTCCAACCGGCACCGGGTTTTGCGTATTGAGCGATCTTGAACTTGCCAAGCTGGGATGCGTGCACTTCGTCGGGACCATCTGCAAGGCGGATAAATCGTTGTGTGGCGAGGATTTCTGCCAAGGGCACGTCATCGCTCACCCCCATGCCGCCGAAGATCTGAATCGCGCGATCCGCCACGGTTTGTGCCATTTGCGGGGCTACGACTTTGATCGCGCCGATCAAATCCTTGGCGTTCCTGGCCCCATGACGGTCAATCGCATCCGCCGCTTTCAACGTGAGCAGGCGCGCCTGTTTGATGTCGCAATAGCTCTTTGCGATTTCCATCCGAATGCTGGAACGATCCGCAAGCATCCGGCCAAAGGTCTTGCGCTCTGTCACGCGCTGACACATCAGTTCCAAGGCACGCTGCGCCGATCCGATGGAGCGCATGCAGTGATGAATGCGGCCAGGCCCAAGGCGGCCCTGTGCGATTTCAAAGCCCCGCCCCTCGCCAAGAATGATGTTCTCTTTGGGGATGCGCACATCCTTCAGATACACTTCGCAATGCCCGCCGGGCGAATGGACATCGCCGAATACTGTCTGGGCGCGGATCACCTCAACACCCGGCGCGTCACGCGGAATGATAACAGTTGATTGCTGCGTGTGGCGCGGGTTTTCCGGATTGGTCTGGCCCATCAGCAGCAGGACCTTGCAGCGCGGGTCCATGACGCCTGAAATCCACCATTTCTTGCCGTTGATGACATAATCGTTGCCGTCACTGCGGATTTCAGTGCGGACATTCGTCGCATCGGAGCAGGCATGATCGGGTTCGGTCATCAGATATGCAGACCGAATTTCCCCCGCGAGCAACGGCAGCAGCCATTCCTTTTTCTGGGCGGCGGTGCCGAACTTGGCAAAGACTTCCATATTGCCGGTGTCAGGTGCGGAGCAGTTGAAGACTTCGGCAGACCACATATTTCGGCCCATGATCTCTGCCAGCGGCGCATACTCCAGGTTTGTCAGGCCGGGGCTGTATTCGCCATATTCCTCGGGCAGGAACAGGTTCCAAAGGCCAGCCGCCTTGGCCCTTTCCTTGAGAGGTTCCAAGCCGGGCCAAGGCTTCCAGCGGTTGGCCGGATCGGCGTTCCATGCATGGACCTCGCGATCCACGGGAAGGATGTTGGCATCGACAAAGGCTTGCAGCTTGTCGATCAGGTTTTGTGTTTTTTCGGTGTAATCAAAGAACATGATTTGGGCGTCCTAAATTGTTCTGGATCGCTTGTTACAGCGTGAGACCGCCATCAGCGATGAGAGTGTGGCCCTGCACATAGGAGGCGAGCGGCGAGGCAAGGAACATGGCGGCACCGGCCATTTCTTCCGGCGTGCCCAAGCGGCGCACCGGGATTGCGCGCAAAGAGGCTTCCGCGCGCTCCTTGTTCTGTGTGGTAACGGCAGTCAGCTTGGTTGGTACCAGTCCGGGGGCCAGACCGTTCACCCTGATCCCGTCACGCGCCCAAGACTGGCCGAGCGTTTTGGTAAGGCTGATTGCGGCAGCCTTGGAAGCGGCATAGGCGGGGTTGCCGATATTCGCCTGCAAGCCAGAGACCGAACTGACAATCACGATGGCGCCTTTGGCCGCGCTGAGCATGGGCTTGAACTTGGTCGCCGTATGCATGACCGAGTTGATGTTGATATCCATCACCTCGTCCCATCCTTTCTTGGCATATTCCGCCTGCTTGTACCGGACAAAGCCCTGAGACTGGACGAGCACATCCAGACTGTCGAAGGGCGGCGCATAAGCGTTTAACTCGTCGAAGTCCGCCACATTGACCTGCGCATAATGCAGCCCTTCCAGATCAGAGCCTTCTTGGCCCGCGTAATCCTCTGCCGTGGCGCGCGTGCCCCAGACATGCACCTCTGCCCCACGCGCGCTAAAGCCGCGGGCAATGCCGTTGCCGATCCCGCTGGAACCGCCGACGACCAGCACCCGCTTTCCCGAAAAGTCCAAATCATTCATAACAGTTTCCTTCTCAGTTCTTCGCGATCAATCGGTGGGCGCGATTGAACAGTGAAATCGTCATCGCATGCAGGTGATCGCCGGTTTCCTTTGGTGCCTTGCCAGCGCTTGCGCGAGCATGGGTCCCCTCCAGAAGTGTCCCCAGCTTGAAACAGGCGAGCACACCATACCAGGCGACCGCATCCAGACTGCGTGTCGAATGCCTGTCGTAATGTGCGATGAGTTCATTGAGGCTCGGGAAACCATCCCAGGGTTCGATATCGCCCACCACGGGCGTATGTTCATCAGCCCAAGTGGCCATGACCCAGCCAAGGTCGATCAAGGGATCGCCAATCGTGGCCAGCTCCCAATCGACAAAGGCGACGAGTTCGGGACTGTCAGGGGCAAAAATCGTGTTTGCCAAATGGCAGTCACCATGAAAAATTCCGCTCGTAAAATCTTGCGGGAGATTATCCTCAAGCCAAGAGACAATCCTTTCGACATCGGGCAGTTCTTGGAAGCCAGTCCATTCGTCGAAAGCGGCGTAGCCTTCCAGCTGGCTCATCCACCGGCCTGTCTGCCGTTGCAGAAACCCGTCGGGCTTGCCAAATCCTTCCAAGCCTACCGCCTTGTAGTCAACCGCCCCGAGTGCGGCCATCCCTTCGATATAGGAATACCCCATGCGCGCGCGGATCGCCGGGTCGCTGGCGTGAAGCTGCGGCAATCCGTTTGCAGGATTAAAGCCCTCAACCGGAGCCATAAGATAAAAGCAGGCACCAAGCACGGCTTCATCGTCACAACCTGCGATGAACCTGGGGTGCGGCACGTCAGTCGCGCTGAGCGCTTCCAGAATACGCGCCTCGCGCTTCATCGTCTCATTGGAATTCTTGCGCAGATGAAGCGGCGGCCTGCGCAGCACGAACTCTCTGTCGCCCCGGTCAAAGCGCAGCAAGATGTTCTGCGTCCCGCCTGCAAGAAGCTGCAGATTGCTCAGCGGGCCGCGTTCCAACCCGATATCGTCCATCCACGCTGTGAGCGCCTGCAGGTCGACCGGGATCGTTTCTGTGTTTGCTTGATTCATCATAATTCATTTGTATTAATCATTTGAATTATTGCAACCCATAATTTTCTGTGCTCTAGAGGATCGTGATATGACCAGACTGTCTTCAAAGGTGCCCAGCCCATCGGTTGAACGGCTCAAGGGCGAGGCACAGCGCCTCTTTGCCAATCGGGGCATTGATGGCGTTACAGTGCGTGACATCGCCAAAGCTGCTGGCCAAAAGAACCCCGCCGCTGTTGGCTATCACTTCGGCTCGAAGGAGGCGCTGATCCGCGAACTAATCGTGGACGGTGCAAAGGTTATCGATGCACGCCGAAACGCCCAGCTTGATGCTCTGGAAGCAGACGACGGCTCCACGCGGATTTCGCAGATCGCGGATATTCTTATCTATCCTTCTGTCAACTTAGCAGCAGATGGCGAAACGGACACATACAACCGCTTTCTCCACATGCTCACCATGTCCCACAGGACCCTGTTCGATGACGCCCTAGAGGGCCGCTGGAACTCAGGCTATCAGCGTTGCCTGGAACATCTGCGTATGTTGATGCCGTCGCAAAGCCGGACCATACAAAATCAGCGATTTATATTTCTGGAATCCTATCTAGGCGGAGTGCTCAGCGCGCGTGAGACAAGGCTGGGTGACACGAGCCGCGCCCACGCCACTTGGAGCGATGCATCAACGCTGGCGCATTTCGCCGCCACAGTCACATGGATGCTTGAGATGGAGTGATCCTTGCAAGCAATGTAGATAGCATGGCACGGGTTTTCCGACCCGAGTGCGTTGACACGTATCAAAGATGTCAAAGCGCACGAAGTCCCCGCCACCGAAAGTGCCAGAGACATATAGCGGTCAGGTTCGAGATGTCTCGCTAAGATTGGGTGCTGGCCATCAGCCCCCTAATGGAGTTCTCGTCAGCCGCGCTCGATCACTTCCAAACCACGTCTCGCGAAACATCTGGCAAGATGTACGGGGTCCGCGCCGCCCGCGCCCGCGGCATTGCCCGCACGCACGCGGTCGGCGATGCCCACCCAGATGACAGAAAACCGGAACAACGCGAAAGCCTTGTGAAACGAGGTCAGCGGTGGCAGGTCGGGGCAGTGTGACATGTAGCGCTCAACGAATGCCTCTTCGGTCGGCAGGTTTTCTGCCGCGAGGTCCAGCCCTAGGAGTCCGCCGTATTCTTCGGGTGCCGTGTGCCAGGCCATGCAGCAATAGCCAAGATCGGCAAGCGGATGCCCCAGCGTAGAAAGCTCCCAATCCAGAATGGCTTCCACACGCGGTTCGGTCGGATGAAAAATGACGTTCCCCATCCGGTAGTCCCCGTGAGCGAGGCTCACCCGTCCGTCATCCTGCGGTTGATGTTCGACAAGCCAGGCCGACAATTCATCCAGCTCCGGGATCGGGTCGCTCTGGCTTTCTTCCCACTGTCGTGACCAGCGCGCGATTTGCCGGGCAAAGTAATTTCCCGGTTTGCCAAAATCCTCCAGCCCTACCGCTTCGGGGCGGACGTTGTGCATTGCGGCCATCGCGTCGGCCAAACCCATCCACAAGGCATGGCGTTCTTTTTTGTCTGCCGCCGCCAAAGCACCATCCGCAAAAACCCGCCCTTCGATCCGCTCCATCAGATAAAACGGGGTGCCCAAAAGATCAGGGTCCGCATGATACAGGATCGGGCGCGCCACCGGGACGCCTTGGGGGTGCAGCGCCTCGAGCACGCGGTACTCGCGATCAATGGCATGGGCCCCCCGCAAAATCGGGCCGCCCGGTTGTTTGCGCAAGACCAGCCGTACGTCCCCGCGGGTGACAAAATACGTCGGGTTCGATTGCCCGCCCGCAATCCGCTCGATCGTGACCGGCGCCTTGCCTCCGAAAGTTTCAGCAAGGAAATCGGCAAGCGCTTCCGGCTCGAAATCCATTGCACCCTTTGTTACCGTATCCATACGCGCCCCCATATCCCAAAATCCCGTCGTTCTGTCTTTATGCTACCGGCAATGCGGTCGAATTGGCCAATCCACAGATATGCCATCACGGCACCGGTTTGGGCTTTTGATGTAGATCGAATTCTATTCGTTGTTCTTTACGCCCATGTCGCCAGCTCAGAACACCATATACCCGCCGTCTATGATGAAATCCTGAGCGGTATGCCATGCGCTGGCATCGCTCATGATATAAGCCGCAATCGCGCTGAAGTCCGACCCCTGCCCCAGACGCCTTGCAGGAATTCTGGGCAGCACCTTGTCGGCGAACGCCTGCGAGGCAAAGCTTTCGTCCGTCAGCGGTGTTTCGACAAACCCCGGCAGAATGCTGTGGGCGGTCACACCGTATCGGGCGTACTCCACCGCCAGCGATCGGATCATCGAGATCAATGCGCCCTTGGCAGCCGCATAATGCTGATTGCGGGGCATGCCGTTCAAGGCACCGATACTGGAGGTGCCGACCAAACGTCCGAACCTGTCACCGCCTTCGGCCCGCTCCCGCATATGAGCTGCCGCCGCGCGGAGGACATAATAGGCACCATTAAGGTTGATATCGATCATTTGCTGCCAATGCGCATCCTCGGATTGGTCAAAGCCCGAACTAGGCGTGGAAAATCCGGCATTGGCAAAGCAGCCATCGACGCGACCATGGTCGTTCAGAATGGCGGCGAATGTGTCATTCACGGCCTCTGAACTGGTCACATCGCAGATATATGCGCTGACCTTTGTGCCATGGGTCGACAGGTTTTCTAACGCTTGAGCGTTCTTGTCAGCACTTCTGCCCCAAATGGCAATATCGCAGCCGCATTTGGCAAGCCCCTCGGCCATGCCCAGACCAATTCCGCTGTTGCCGCCGGTGATCAAGGCGGTTTTTCCTGTCAGATCAAACATGTGCAGCCTCCATGCGGCAAGAGTTTCCCGCCGCGATGTTCATTCGGACTTCGGAGCCTCACGCAGCGCTCGGCGGATCGCAGCAGTGTCCCCGCCCATTGCCTTCGGCGTATTGATCCCTGTCGGTTTGCTGCGCGAGAAACGTGGCGCAGGAGCGGCCTGCAAAACGCCATCCACTTCGACCAGCGTTTGACGCGCGGCCATATGAGGATGGTTTACCGCATCATCCATGCTCAGCACGGGGGCCACGCAGGCATCGGTGCCACTAAAGATGCCGGACCACTCTGCCTGTGTCTTGCTTGCGAAAGCCTGTGCGTAAAGCTCGGCACGCTCGCCCCAAGTGGCAGGGTCGTTTTGATCCACGCTATGCTCGGCGGGCAGCCCGGCTTTCTCCAGCAGCAGGGCAAAAAACTGAGGCTCTAGCGGGCCGACGGACATGAACAGATCGTCCTTGGTCCGGTAGCAGCGATAGAAAGGCGCACCCCCGTCCAGCAGGTTGGACGCGCGGTTTTCGCTCCACGCGCCGCGCGCTTTGAAGGTGTGGAAAAGCCCCATCATCGCGCTTACGCCATCAACCATTGCCGCATCGACCACCTGACCTTTGCCGGATGTCTGCCGCTCGAACACGGCGGCAAGGATGCCAAGCAGCAGGAACATCGTGCCCCCGCCATAGTCCGCGACCAGATTCAACGGCGGCGGCGGCGGGTTATCAACCGTGCCCATTGCAGCCAAAGCACCCGTCAGGCCCAGGTAATTGATGTCATGACCCGCCGATTGGCTCAGCGGACCGTCCTGCCCCCAGCCCGTGATCCGGCCAAAAATCACCGTCTCGTCAAGGTCATCTGGCCCGAGCCCCAACCGTTCCATCACGCCGGGCCGGAAACCTTCGATGACGATACCAGCCCGATTGATCAGCGCCTGCGCGGTACTGCGCCCCTCTTCAGACTTCAGATCCAAAAAGACGGACCGCTTGCCGCGCCGGTTCACATCGGTTTTGTCAGCTGGCGCTTCGGCGCGGTCGATGACGATCACATCCGCGCCCAGATCGGCCAGCAACTGCCCCGCCAAAGGGCCGGGACCGATCCCGGCCATTTCGATGACTTCCAGGCCTTTCAGTGGTCCCGACATAACTAACCCTCAGCCTTTTTGACGATCATCCAGCCCAAGGCCGCGACCGATGATTTCACGCATGATCTCGGACGTGCCAGCATAGATACGGCTGATCCGCGCATCGACATAAAGCCGAGAGATTTCATACTCTTCCATATATCCAGCACCGCCATGCAACTGCAGGCAGGCATCAATGATTTCGCCTTCGATCTCCGATGTGAACAACTTGGCCTGCGCCGCCATTTCCGCAGTGCATTCCCCATCTATATGGGCCATCGCACAGTGATCGAGGTAGGCCCAGCCGACATCGAGTTTGGTGCGCGCATCAGCCATGACAAAGCGGCTGTTCTGGAAGGTTCCGACCGGTTTTCCGAAGGCCTTGCGCTCTTTGATGAACTCCATCGTGATCTCGAACGCACGTTCCGCACGGGCGAGATAGCCGTCCGCCCCCACCAGCCGCTCTTCGGCCAGATTGGTCATCATCAATTTGAAACCATCTGTACCATCGCCAACCAGATCCGATGCGGGCACTTTGACGTTATCAAAGAACAGCTCGGACGTATCCTGCGCTTGCAGCCCCATCTTCTTGAGGTTCTGACCCTTGGAGAAGCCTTCTGCCCCTTCTTGAACCCAGAACAGCCCGATAGAGCGCGGATTATCGGGGTCCGTTTTCGCGGCGATCAGGTAGAGGCCAGCAATCTGACCGTTTGAGATGTAGGTTTTTGACCCGTTGATGACCCAATGGTTCCCCTGCCTTTCGGCGCGGGTTTTGATCGCCGCAAGATCCGAGCCGCATCCCGGTTCGGTCATGCCGATCGCAAGAATGGTGTCCCCCGAAACAATCCCCGGCATGTACCGGTCGCGCTGATCGTCAGTGCCGAACTTTTGCAGATAGGGCGCCACGATACGGTTGTGCAGCGTGATGAAGAAAGAGCTTTCCACCTTGCCCAGTTCTTCGTTGAGAACCATGTCAAAGCGGAAATCATCAAGGCCCATGCCGCCGTATTTTTCATCGGCAAACATCGCCAGAAAGCCGTTTTCGCCTGCGGATTTCCAAGCTTCCTTGCTAACGTGTTTGTTCTGACGCCAGCTTTCGGCATGGGGGGCAACTTCGGCCGCGATCCATTTGCGAACGCTGTCACGAAACATGTCGTGCTCTTCTTCAAAAATACGTCTTTTGATCATGGGACATCCCTCGTTGCTTTGATGGGTCTGGGCATCGGTGGCACAAACGGCTTAGCTATTTGTCCAGTTCGGCGCGCGTTTTTCGACAAAGGCTTTGACGCCCTCTTTACCGTCGTTGGATTTTAGCACGACGTCAAATTCAGCCGTGTTGCCCGCGAAGGCTTCGGGCAGACGCTCGATATCTTCTTCAAGGGCGTTGAGCACCCGCTTTGACGCCCTGACGGCAGTCGGCGATACCATCGTGATTTCCTTCGCGATTTCACGTGCGATATCCATCGCCGTTTCACCTTCACCTGCAACGCGGTTAATGATGCCTAGGTCACAGGCACGTTCGGCTGTAATCGCACGGCCTGTCAGGATCAGCTCCATCGCGGCTTTACGACCGATCTGGCGCGTGAGGCGTTGGACGCCACCCGCCGCTGCGAACAGGCCAACCTTCACCTCGGGCAGCGCGAATTTCGCATGGGCATCCGCCACGGCAATATCGGATGCCAGAACGATCTCGCATCCACCGCCCATTGCCACGCCATTCACCGCCGCGATAACCGGCTTTTCCCGGCCCCAGCGATCAGTGAGACCGCCAAAGCCGCTGCTGGCGGGTTCAATATTCTGCCCTTCGCTTGTGGCTTTCAGATCGTTGCCCGAGCAAAAAGCTTTGTCCCCGGCCCCGGTGATGATGGCGACCCACAGATCCGGGTCCTGCTCGTATCCATCAAAGATATAGTGCAATTCCTGATGCGCCCCGCCGTGGAGGGCGTTGTAGCGATCCGCGCGATCGATCGTAATTTCAAGGATATGGCCGTCACGTTTGACCGAGATATAGTCGAAATCGCGCGCCCAGATATCCTTGGCATCTTTGGTTTTTACGTCAGTCATTCCATTCTCCATTTTCCCGCGGCGCAGTCAGGTTCCCACGTCGACTTTTGCAGTGCCGTGATGTGGCAGGAGGGACCGCCCCCTCCCCCAACGTCACAGCGGCCAATCAGCGCGGTGCCATCCTGATAGCACCATCCAAGCGAATGTCTTCGCCGTTCAGGTAGGGATTGCGCACCATTTCGAGAGCCAGAGAGGCATATTCTTCCGGCTTACCAAGGCGAGCAGGGTTGGGCACCATCGCCCCCAAGGATTGCCGGACGTTTTCGGGCAGGCTCATCAAAAGCGGCGTCTCGAAAAGACCGGGCAGGATTGTGTTGACGCGAATATGCTCGGCCGAAAGGTCACGGGCGATTGGCAAGGTCATACCAACAATCGCGGCTTTCGACGCCGAATATGCGACTTGGCCGACCTGACCGTCCTCTGCCGCAACGGAAGCGGTCGAGATGATCGCGCCACGCTCACCGTCCTCTGGGTCGAGGGTCATCATACCCGCGGCGGCCTTGACGGTACAGATAAAGGTACCGATCTGGTTCACCTCGATAACCTTGCGATATTCGGCAATGGGGAACTGGGAAATCCCGCCGGTCTTGCGATCCCGACCAGCGGTCTTGATCGCGTTGCCGATGCCCGCGCAATTAACGAGAATACGTTCCTGCCCGTTTGCCGCGCGCGCCTTTTCAAAGCCAGCGTCGACGCTGGCTTCGTCCGCCACGTTCACCTTGCAAAACACGCCGCCCAATTCAGATGCAATTGCTTCGCCCGCTTCCTCGTTCAGGTCAAACAATGCCACCTTCACGCCATGTGAAGCCAACGCACGCGCTGTGGCAAGCCCCAGACCGGAGGCGCCCCCAGTGATGACTGCCGAGATTGAGTTATCAAGTTTCATTCGCGTTCTCCGTAATTTATCTCAAAGGGCGTTGATGCTATGACCGCCATCCACGGTTATGGTCGCGCCGGTCATGTAGCTGTTCTGTTTGGCCGCCAGCATGAGCAATGGAAGATTCAACTCCTCCATAGCCCCAAACCTGCGTTGCGGAATGCGCGCAGCCATGCGGTCCCCCGCTTCGGATCCCAGAAAATCCGCATTCAACTCTGTCTGGAAATAGCCCGGTGCCAATGCATTGACTCGAATGCCGTCACGCGCGACCTCAATCGCAAGCGATTTGGTCATATGAATAACACCGGCCTTAGTTACCGCATACGCCCCTGATTTGAGCGCAGTGCGCGATGCTGTAATTGACGCAATGTTAACGATGGCCCCGGCTGTCTTCTCTTTGCGAAACATCGCGACAGCCTGTTTGGACACACGCCAGACCCCGCTCAGGTTGACATCTATCAACTGCTGCCACTCGTCTTCATCCATATCGGCAAGCCAAGAATTCTGACCGATACCCGAATTGTTAATAACGATGTCACAGGGTGGCATATCCGCAAACGCCGCCTGAACCGCTTCGGGGGAGCCCACATCCATTTGAACAACCTGGACATCGCGCCCCATCGCACGCAATGGCGCTGCGACCTCCTCCAGCTTGTCTGTGCGTCGTGCTGCAAGAACCAGATCAGCCCCTTGCGCCGCAAGAACAGAAGCGAAATGTGCGCCCAGGCCGCTAGATGCTCCTGTGACGAGCGCTCTGCTTTGGCTCAAGTCGATACTTAAGGGTGGGGTCATTCTAGGTCTCTTCTTGGGGTCGTCTCGTTTCGAGGGAGCCAAAATTTGCAGAGGGCGATCATGACCAGCCCTCTGCACGGATAAAGGCTTACACCCGCTCGATGATGATTGCGGGGGCCATGCCACCGGCCGCACACATCGTGATCAGGCCATACCGACCACCAGAACGCTCTAGTTCATCCAAGGCAGTACCGATCAGAATGGAACCGGTCGCACCGATGGGGTGACCGAGCGCCATCGCGCCGCCGTTGATGTTCACCTTGGAACGGTCGAGCTTGAGATCCCGAATGAACTTTTCCGCAACCACGGCAAAGGCTTCGTTGATTTCATAAACGTCAATATCGTCAGTGGTCAGACCCGCTTTCTCCAGAACCTTGCGCGCTGCCGGAACAGGCGCGTTCAACATCAACGTTGGATCGTCGCCAATGTTCGCCGTCGCCACGATGCGCGCGCGCGGCTTCATGCCTGTCTTTTTCACATAGCCTTCGGACGCCAGCAAAAGCGCCGCCGCGCCATCCACAACGCCAGAGGAATTCCCCGCATGGTGAATGTGCTGCATTTTGCCCTTCAACTCAGGATAGCGGGCATAGATCATGTCACCGTAGGTTGTCCCCTTGTCGTCAATCGGGAACTCCATGAACTTGTCGAAAACCGTGTTGAGGGTTGAGAGAGAGTCAAGCGTGGTGCCGGGACGCGGGAATTCTTCCTTGTCCAACACCAGTTCGCCGGTCTCGGGGTCGCGCACTGGTACGATAGAACCGTCGAAACGCCCTTCGGCGATGGCTTTGGCGGCGCGTTCTTGGCTCGTCACGGCCAGCTGATCTGCTGCAGCGCGATCAATGCCTTCAATCGTCGCGATGGCGTCTGCACTGCAGCCCTGCTGGGTCTGCGGGTGCTTTGCGCGCAGGCTCAGGTTGCCCGCGTCCATCATAAAGGGTTTCTTCGGGTCAGCGATCTGCCCGGTATAGCTCATCATCTCGGTACCGCCCGCGATGACGACATCCTCCATCCCTGACATGATCTGGGCTGCAGCCAGCGAAACCGTGGTGATCCCGGAGCCGCAGAAACGGTCAAGCGTGACGCCTGACGCTTTGACGTCATAGCCCGCATCCAGCGCCGCCATGCGACCAAGGTCGCCGCCCTGCTTGTCTTTTTGCGTACTCGTACCCCAAATAATGTCATCCACATCAGCTGTGTTCAGACCGTTGCGATCCCGCAGCGCGGCTAGGACAGTGGCCCCCAAGTGTTGAGGATGCAGGTGCGCGAGCGCGCCCTTCCCGACCTTCCCAACACCGCGAGGGGTGCGGCAAGCGTCAATGATATATGCTTCAGCCATTGAGGGTTTCCTTCTTTAAAGTTCAGCTGGCGCGCCGCCTGCCGTTTGCTTCGCTGTCCAGTTCACCGCCGCCTAAAGCGACAGTTAAATTCATTCACTGCAGGCATCTCACCACAACGTTACTTAGTCAAGTAGTTAATTAAATTAACTACGCGAATAGTCCGGTAGTTATAGCGCCGCCTCGTCCACAAAGTGAGGCGACACAATAAGTGTTGCGAGGGAACTCGGTGCGTCTCACTTCATGATTTCGGGCAAGAACAATGTGATCTCAGGCCAGATTGCCAGCACCGCCAGCACCAGCAGATCCATAAGGATAAACCACATCACGCCACGGAAAATTTGGGTTGTTGTGGCGATGTTCCCGACGACACCCTTGATGACAAAAATGTTCATCCCGATTGGGGGCGTCACCATGCCGATTTCCAACAGTTTGGTGAGCACAATCCCGAACCAAAGCAGTGACCAATCGGCGTCCTGCACGATTGGCAGGACAATCGGCATCGTCAGCAGCATCGCGCCAATCGGCTCAAGAAACATACCAAGAATGAGATAGACCAGTATGATGCCAAAGAGGATCATGGCCGGATTGGCGGATAATCCGATGATGGAGTCTGACAGGTAATCTCCGGCACCTGACAGGGTCAGAAATCTTGTTAGCAATGTCGCGCCAACGCCGATGACGATCAAGGCGGCAGTCGTGATCATCGTTTCCTCAACGGCAAGCCGGAAGCGACGCCAATCCAGTGTCCTGCGGGCCAGCCCCACCAGACATGAAAGGAACGCGCCAATCGCGCCAGCCTCTGTCGGAGTGAAAGCACCAGAGAAAAGCCCGCCAAAAATCCCGATCATGACCACGACAATCGGCCAGGTATCCTTGAGCGCCGAAAGACGCTCTGCCCATGAGGCGCGAACCCCTACGGGTGCCATAGCCGGATTAATTTTGACACGAACCAGAATGACCACGCAGTAACCGATCGCCGAGATCACCCCCGCTGTGATGCCGCCCAGAAACAACTGCGGCACTGATACCTGTGCGATGACACCATACAAAATCAAGATGATCGAGGGCGGAATCAAGGCTCCGATGGTGCCCGCGACGGCAACTGTGCCTGTCGCAAGTTCCGCATTGTAGCGCGCGCGCATCATCTCGGGCACGGCAATACGCCCCATTGCCGCGGCGCAAGCAACCGACGACCCGCATACTGCCGCAAAGCCTGCGGAACCAAAGACCGCCGCAATGGCAAGCCCACCGGGGAGCGCAGACGTCCATACCCTTGCGGCCCTGAACATCCCTTGGGTCAGCTCAGCATGATAACAGATAAATCCAAGAAGTAAGAACATGGGAACCGAGCTAAGTACCCAGTTTGCGGAAAACTGATAGGGCATGACCGCAAGCGCGCCCCAGGCAACCCGCCAGCCCAAAAGAACATAAAGCCCGCCGAAGCTTACCCCGATCAAAGCAACGCCGATAGGAACGCGCAAGGCGATCAGGACAAACAAAAGCCCCAAGCCACTGAGACCAATACCGATATCATCCATTTGCAAGCTCCTCCGCTGGCAATTCGCCATTCATGTCAGAACCAAAAGTAGATTGTGCGCCTCTGGCAATTGCCTGCGCACGCCAAAGCGCGGTTATAGCCATCAATCCGCAGCCCAAAGGCAGCGCAAAATAGCTGGGCCAGACAGGGATGGTCAGCGACCCTTGCTGGATTGCCGCGCTGATTTCCATTTTGTGAATGGCTTCTATCCAGGTTCGAACTGTGACGAACCCGAAAACAATCGCAGCCAGAAACGCGGCCATCGCGGCCAGCCCGCTTTGAACATTGCGCGGCATCAGCTCGGTGAAGACTTCGACAGACACATGGGCATCGCGCGATTCAGCCACTGCCAGCGAACAAAAGCCAAGTATCACCATGTAATAATGGGAAACGATGGTGATCGTACCTCTGATCGGCGAATTAAAAACAAACCGTAAAATTACATCGGTCGTAATGTGCAACATCATGAGTGTTACGCAGATGATGCCGACCAGTCCCATTACCGAGACCAACGGTTCAAGCAAGCGTTGAAAAAGCTTCATTCGAGCCTCACTTGTCTGTGGGATGAAGATTGCTGCACCGTCGGAAAACAACGTACCGTCGGTGCAGCAGATCGCTTACTGTCCGTAGGTCGATACATCGACCTTCGACAGTACTTCGGTCCAGTAAAGATCGGACAGTGCATCAGCATCCTGCACGTCTTCCACCAAACCAACCCATTTGGTCATGAGCTCACGCACCTTCGAAACACTTTCTTCACCGCCCGTAACGCCACGCTCGGCGTAGATGTCAACGACGTTCGAGATGTCTTCGTTGATCCACTCGACGCTTTGCGTGCGCAGACTTGCTTCTGCCTCGTGGAAAGTGATCCCCTGTTCCTTGGCCTTGGCAATGTTGTCTCGTGCCTCACCATAATAGGCCCAGTTCATTTCCGCCGCCACGACGGCAGACCCTTTCAACATCGCGGTTCTGCCTGCGTCATCAAGGCCAGCCCATGTATCGGCATTCACATTGGTAAGACCTGATACAAAGGAAGACCCCGGCAGGTTTGTCGTGATGTCTGTCGCCACATCAATAAAGCTGAAGTTCGTCAGCTCCGAAGCTGATGATGCAGTACAGTCAATGACGCCCTGGTTCAGCGCCTCGAAAGTCTCGTTGATCGAAATGGAGACGGGCGTGGCCCCCATCGCTTCGATCCAGCGGCTCCAGAAGGCACCTGGTGTGCGGATACGAGCACCCTTCAGATCCTCGGCCGAAACGACCGGTTTTGTGCACTGCAGCATGTAGGGGGGTGTCCCCGCACCCGCTGTGTAAACGTGGTTCTGGGCCGCAAACTCGCTCAAGCAGTCGCCACAATTGAACATGACGTATTCCATGATCGCGCCGGTGAAAGCAAAGGCCATCCGATCAGGGTCGCCTTCCACCACTTCACTAAAGCTCGCCAGCTCGGTCACGAAGTTTGTGTTGGGGAACTCGGATAGGAAATACGGTGTCAAAACAGTTGTTATGTCGGCAATCCCGTCACGCACACCCGATGTCGACTCCAGAAAGTTAAGCAAAGATAGTGGGAAAACCTTTACCGTGACGTCGCCGCCAGATGCCTCTTCTACGGCATCAGCATAGGTCTCGATCGCCTCTGTCGGCAGCGCGCCCGGGGGCCAGCCAATCGCATAGCGTAAATCGCGTGCCTCGGCCGATGTCGAGAATGTGCCCACTGATGCCGCTGCAAGAACCAAAGCAGACCCGCTGCTTTTGAACAACTTAGAAAACTTCATTTAACTTCTCCCTTTGATTTTCAGTAAGTCGTCGGGTTTCCCCCGACTTGTTGGTGACTGTCTGTGCTCCGAAGCCACGCAGCGGAGCGGTCATTCGGCTGAGATACTCCACGAACCGCAGCCAGAATTTAGCTTAAAGCGCTTCGACGATGGTGACGTTCGCCAGCCCGCCGCCCTCGCACATGGTCTGCAACCCGTAGCGTTTTCCGCGGGCGCGCAATCCATGCACCAATGTCGCCATCAGCTTGGCGCCCGAAGCGCCCAATGGGTGACCCAGCGAAATGGCCCCGCCGTTGACGTTCAAACGATCAGGGTCGGCACCTGTGTGCTTGAGCCAAGCAAGAGGGATCGAGGCAAAGGCTTCGTTAACCTCGTAAAGATCAATCTCGTCGATCGTCATGCCTGCGCGGGCCAAGGCGCGATCGGTGGCGAAAAGCGGCTCTTCGAGCATGATCACCGGATCCCCACCCGTTACCGTCATGGACCTGATCCGTGCGAGGGGGGTCAGCCCGTGGGCCTTGACCGCCGCGGCACTGGCAATCAAAACCGCCGAGGCACCGTCGCAAATCTGGCTGGCGTTGCCGGCGGTGATCACGCCGCCCTCTTTCAGCGTCTTCACGCCGGCCAGCGCCTCCATCGAGGCGTCGGCACGGATGCCTTCGTCTGTCCGGTGCATTTCGCCATTCTCGAGCTCAAGGGGCACGATCTCTTGGTCGAATGCACCTGCTTCGGTCGCCTTTGCCGCGCGCTGATGGCTCAGCAAAGCAAAGGCATCAAGATCCTCGCGGCTGAAGTTATGCTTGCGTGCAATCGCTTCGGCGCCGGAAAACTGGCTAAAGGCCACGCCGGGATATGTGGCGTCCAGCCCCGGCGACTTGGCCGAGCCGGGCTCGAAGTTTCGCGTGAAGACGCCTGTGGTCCCCATCGGTACCCGCGACATGGATTCAACGCCCGCAGCAATCATCAGGTCCTGAGTCCCGGACATGACGGCCTGCGCCGCAAACTGGATCGACTGCTGGGAAGAGCCGCATTGACGGTCAATCGACACCGCCGGTACGCTTTCGGGCAGGGACGAGGCCAGCACGGCATTGCGACCGATATGCAAACCTTGTTCGCCACTTTGGCCGACGCAGCCCATGATGACATCCTCAATGGCAGCGGGATCGATGCCGGTATTCTGCACCGTGGCATCCAAAACGCGCGCGGCCAGATCGACGGGGTGCCACCCGGACACCTTGCCGCCACGACGGCCACCAGGGGTGCGCAATGCAGAACAGATATAAGCTTCGGTCATTTTATTACCTTCCTTTACGTAGGGCGCAGAACGCCTGCTTAACCGCCGAAACGCGCGGCACGCTTTTCCATGAATGCCGCGACACCTTCGGCAAAATCGGGGTGATTGCCCGCGTCGCGTTGTAGAACACGTTCCAATTGCAGGGTTTCGGTGAAACTGGAATCCGCCGCTGCCCATGCAGATTGCCGGGTCAGCGCCAGTGCACGGGTTGGCCCGTCCGCCAGTTTTTGCGCAATCTTCATCGCTTCCGCCTCGACAACGTCATCCTCGAACAACCTGGTGATCAGGCCCCACTCAAACGCCTTTTCCGCTGGTAGTTTTTCTGCAAGCATCATCAATTCCATTGCCCGCACCCGTCCGACCGAGCGCGTCAAAAACCACGCTGCGCCGCCATCGGGAACCAGCCCGATCCGCGCAAAGGCCTCAAGAAAATAGGCCGATCGACCGCAGGTGATGATGTCACCGGACATCGCCAAAGAAGCACCTACCCCCGCCGCCGCACCGCGCACCGCTGTGATAAAAGGCACTGGCAAGGTCCGGATTGTTTCAACCAAGGGGTTGAAGGCGTCCTCCAGTGTTTGACCTGCATCCAGTTCCCCGTCGCCGGGGGCAAGATCGCCGGACAAGTTGGCACCAGAGCAAAATCCGCGCTCTCCGCCCGCCAGAATGATGCAACCGGAAACCTTGGCCTCGGCACGCAACACTTCGCGCAGGGACAGTGCCATCGGCGTATCCATGGAATTCAACGTCTTAGGGTCATTCAGGCGAACCGTGCTGACACGCCCCTCGCGGGTGACTGCGAGACGGTCATCAAGGGTAGAAGTTGTCATCGGCGGGGCTCCTCTAATTTCGGGGATCGGGTTGGCTATTGCCATTTCGGCGCCGACCAATCGGGAAAGATGTCGGGCAAATCTGTACTGACCTTGTCGGGAAAAACCGCCGGACGCTTTTCCGTGAAACTGCGCACACCCTCTGCGGCATCGGCGGAGGCGCTTCGCAGTTCAATCGCAAGGCTGTCGACGCGGTGCGCCTGCATTGGGTGATCGGCACCCAACATCCGCCACATCATCTGACGCGTCAGCGCGACAGAAACCGGGGCGTTGTTTGCGCCTATTTCCTCGGCCAGTTCCTGCGCGGCCCCAATCAGATCGGCGGGTTTGTGGACCGAGCGGACCAATCCGGCGGAAAGTGCTTCCTGCGCATCAAAGATGCGACCCGTCGTGCTCCATTCCATCGCCTTGGAGATGCCGACAACGCGCGGCAGAAACCATGACGAACAGGCTTCCGGCACGATGCCACGGCGGCCAAAGACGAAACCGAATTTGGCATCCTCGGAGGCAAGCCGCATATCCATCGGCAACTGCATCGTGGCACCAACGCCGACAGCCGCGCCGTTGACGGCGGCGATCACAGGTTTGAGGCTGTCAAAGATGCGCAAGGTCAACAGACCGCCGCCATCGCGCACGATGCCGTCGCCTACCTTGCGCTTTTCCACATCCACAAAGCCCTTGGTCCCGCCGGAAATATCCGCACCGGCACAAAACGCCCTGCCCGCCCCGGTCACCACAACAGCGCGGACCGCGTCATCTGCATCGGCCACATCAAAGGCGTCGATAAGCTCTTGCATCATCTCAATCGTGAAGGCGTTCAGCTTTTCCGGCCGATCGAGGGTGAGCGTCATGACCCCGCCCGTCAGATCAGTGCGTACAACAGCCATCAGTTCTCTCCCTTTAGCGGTGCCGCAACGCTGCGCGGCGCCGGATCGGGAATGTTGCCGCGTCGGGGGCCAAGGTAGCCGAACAGCCATGCACCGACTTTTCGCATCTGGATCTCTTCTGCGCCTTCGGTGATGCGGTAGCGGCGGTGATGACGGTAGATATGTTCGAACGGTTTGTGCCGGGAATATCCGATGCCGCCATGAATTTGCATGGCGCGGTCTGCGGCCTCGCAACACAGACGGTTGGCCTGATAATTGCACATGCTCACCTTGTCAGACAGTTTCTTGGCGACCTCGGGGTGTGGCATGCGGTCCATCTCCCAGGCTGTCTTGCGGATGAGCTGGCGCAGCATTTCTGCCTGCGTGGCCAATTCGACCAAGGGGAACTGGATCGCCTGATTTGCCGCCAGCTCTTTGCCAAATGGTTTGCGGGCGCGGGCATAGCGCACGGATTCCTCGATACAATATACCGCAGCCCCCAGCGAACTCGCCGCCTGCCGAATGCGGTTTTCATGCACAAAAGCCTGCGCCAGCGCCAAGCCGCCGCCCTCTGGTCCGAACATCAGATCATCCGGCACCCAGACGTCGTTGAAACTGATCCGCGGATGATCGGTGGGCATGTTGAAGGTCCAGAGATATTCCTCGATCTTCAGCCCCGGTGTCTGGGCAGGAACCAAGAAAGCGGTGATCCCATCCGCCGCGCCATCCTCGCCAGAGGTGCGCGCGAAGGTGACGCAATGGGTCGCGGTGTGCATCCCCGTGGTCCACATTTTTTCACCGTCAATGCGCCAGCCGGATTTGCCATCGCGGGTCTCGCGCACAGCACGGGTTTCCATATGTGTGGCATCCGACCCATGCGCTTCCTCGGTCAACCCAAAGGCCATGCGGATGTCGCCGCTCAGCGCGCCCGAGATGAATGTCTGCTTTTGTGCCTCTGTTCCGAAATCGCGCAGCATGACGATGACCGGGAAATTGCCAATTACCGAATGCTCTGACTGCAGGTCGTTGAACAGCCCCAGCCCCTTGGCAGCCATATGCTCGCGCACAACGGCCATGGCCAGATTGCCGCCGTCCTGCCCGCCGAATTCCGCAGGCAAGGAAAAGCGATACAGCCCGGCCTTGTCGGCGCGGCGGACGGCTTCGGCCATCAAGGCTTCCCACTCGGGCCGGGGCAGCCCGCCGTTTTCAAAATCCGTGCGAGCGTATTCCCGGCGATGGTCGAAAAACCGTTCGTTATCGTCCTCGGCCTGCAACGGTACGATTTCTGCTTTGATAAACGTATCAAGGCGCGTCACAAGATCGGTAATTTCAGAAGGTAGATCAAAGTTCATCTGCGGGTGTTCCTTGTGTCGATTGGCGGCGGCTCGGGTGGCTCTGCTACGGCAACCCTCGCCTGCGCTGCGCCAATGCCCGCAAGCGGGCTGCCGCGGAAAACTCCGGTTGATCGATGTCGATCTTGTTCAGCGTGGTTGCGATCAACAGGTCCGACAGCCCCGGCGTCGATAGATCCGTTTTGCCATTTTCGATCTGTGCGCAAAGACGCGCGGTCAACGCGTCCAGCCCGCCCGTGTCACCCACCAGCGCCGACAGCATCCGGGCTTCCTCGCTTTCGGACGGTTCCGCCCCAATCTGGCGCCGGGCCAGTTCAACCGCGCCTGCCGCGACCTTGGCCTCGAACCGGGCATGCGCAGGCAGTGCATCCGCGGCGGTGTCACGCAGCCATGCAGCAACGGCCGCCAAAATCGCGTCGGGGCTTGGCTGGTCCTGCATCATGCGGCCCCTTCCAGCAGATGAAGCAACAATATCGCTTCTGTTTCCGAGGCGCGCCGCGCGATCACATGACGTTCCACGCTGGTATCAGTACCATCGCGCACCCAAGCGGCCATTTCTTCGATGATGACACCCCACCGCAGCGCCGACAGTATTTCCCACCACCGCACTGTAGCCGGATCGACAGGATCACCCCCTGCCGCTTCATACCCTGCAAACAAATCCTCGCGACGGCCCAAACCGCCAACGGGATCGGCATGACCAAAGCGCCAGCTTTCCATGCAAAGCCAACCCATGTCGGCCATCGGATCACCGATATGCGCCAGTTCCCAATCCAGAACGCCGCGTATCCCTTCAGAACCAAACATCAGATTGCCCATCCGGAAATCCCCATGCACCAACTTTGGCGCGCGCGGCTCTGGCGCATTTTCGGCCAGCCAGCGCAGCGCCAGCGAAAAGACCGGGCGCGCGGCGCCGAATGCGCGGTGTCGATCGCCAAGATCATCCAACACCTCGCGCGGAGACAGCACGGGAATGGGCAGGCCAGTCGGGTCGCTCTGGTGTATCCTCGCCAGAATTTCACCGGCCTGACGGGCGAACTTCGCCCGCGCGGGGGCATAGCTGTCGTCGCGCAGGATGCGATGGGGCAGCGCCTCCCCGTCGATGCGCAGCATGACAAAGCCTGCGCCGATGCCGTCATCTGGCGTCAGCTCATGTTCGATCTGTGGTGCGGGCACGCCTGCTGTAACCACGCGTTTGATCACTCGGGCTTCGGCCGCCATGCCGATGCCGGTGCCGCCCGACCGCGCCGCGGCAGGTTCGCGGCGCAAGATCAAGTGGTGCCCCTCCCCACCATCCATCTGAAAAGACCAGGTTTCCTGGCTGGCCCCGCCCGATAGCCGCCGCAGCCCCTTGATACCCTGCGCCGCAGGATCGAGGGTGGGCACCAGCCGCGCCAATCCGTTCTCGAGGGTTGTCTGAGGATGCAAGATGTCTTGTGCTGCGTTCAATTCACCTGCCGCTCGCGGCCCTCCCAATAGGGCGCGCGCAGGTCGCGCTTAAGCAGCTTGCCGGACGCATTGCGCGGCATCACGTCGATGACGTCAATCGCCTTGGGACATTTGAATGCAGCGAGCTTACCGCGCATCCAAGCCAGCACTTCTTTCTCGTCAAGGGTTGCATTGGGCTTGAGCGTCACAACCGCCCGAACGGCCTCGCCCCACTTGGGGTCAGGCACGCCAATCACAGCTGCCTCACTGATGGAGGGATGCGCATATAGCGCGCTCTCCACCTCGGCCGGGTATACATTTTCGCCGCCGGAAATGATCATGTCCTTGATGCGGTCGTGGATGAACAGGTAGCCGTCCTCGTCAAGATAGCCCGCATCGCCCGACAGCAGCCAACCGTCGTCGCGCAGCGTCTTGGTCGTCGCCTCTGGGTTCTTCCAGTATCCCAGCATATTTGCCGGTGCCCGGACGGCCACTTCGCCGATCTCGCCAGCTTTGACGGGTTTCCCGTTTGGGTCGAAAATAGCGATTTCACACCCCATCGCGGGCCGCCCGGCGCTACGCATCCGCTCGGATCCCTCGGGCACGTGGTCCTCTGGCGGAAGTATCGCAATCGTGCCCGTCGTCTCCGTCATGCCGTAACATTGGATAAACTGGCAACCAACGACTTCGATGGCCTCTTTCAGTAGCGGCAGGGGCATGGGCGCAGCACCGTACATCACGGTTTTGACGCAAGAAAAATCGACGCGCTTTGCTTCTGGGTGCTGGATGACGATCTGCAAGGCAGCAGGCACTACGAACAGCTTTGAAACGCGCTCTGTGTGGATTGCATCAAGGGCCGCAACAGGGTCAAACTCTCGGAGGATGACGCTGGTACAGCAGTTTACAAAGGCGATTGTCCAAAAACCAATGCCGCCGATATGCGCCAAGGGCATCGCAACAAACCCGATATCCTCGTCGTCCCAGTGGTCATAGATATGTTTGACGGCCAGGGAGTCCAGTTTCGGCTGTAGCAAGTTACTGTGGCTCAGTAGTACGGCTTTCGGCACACCCGTGGTGCCGGATGTAAACAAAACCATAGCCGGATCATGCGTTGAAGCACGGTCAACCGCAGGCTCGCTCGACTGAGCATCACGCCACGCCTCGTATGTTTCCCAAGGTCCGTCACCGTCCTCCATAGCGAGGATCTGAATGTCCGGAAGTGCTGCGTTGATTTCCTTGATCGCTTCCGAGAACTCAGGCCCGAAGAACAGCATCTGTGGCGGGTATTGGCGCAAAATCTCGATGATCTCGGCAGGTGCAAGCCGCCAATTCAAGGGCGCGAACATTCCACCGACGCGCGTCGCGCCGATGAAAATCTCGAAGACGTGGTCGCAGTTTTTCCCAAGGTAAGCGACGACCTTAGCGGCACCCGCGTCCAAGCCGTGTGCAACCTGATCAACGTGACGATCAAAATCCTTGAAGGTCGTATCGCGCCCTTCAAACCGATTGCAGATCTTGTCAGGTGCGCGCTGTGCAGCGCTTCGTGCGACCGCGCTAATCGAGCTCATTGCCTCTGGATCAATCATCTCGTCTCCTCCCGACGTTACCGACATCCTCATCGCCCGGCGGACGGCACCGCGCTGCGACACAGCCTTCTTGGTATGCGAAAACGTCGCGCTTAATTACCTATCGTGATGGGCGACCTCCCAGACCAAACACATCACATAGGCATATTAGCTACGCAGTTAAGTCCTACCTGTAAAGTGGTAATTGTGTGATTAATGAGGTTTTTGAAACCATGCGCCACCGCTATAAAGAACAGTAATATCACAAACCCTAATGCGATCCCCTAGCCGATCTCGTCGCAAAGGAGGCGCGACTGGCAAGCTTCAATGGCTTCTTGGCTTGAAGTGCGACCGAATCGTCCGTGACATTCTGATCGGCACTAAGTAATAAGGTTCTACCTACAGGAGTTAGTTGAGCAATGAATTCAAAGGTAGCCGCAGTCACCGCACCGCTCGAAGAACGTGCGTCAACAAGAGATGATTTGCTCACCGCCGCAAGCGAGCTCATGTGTGAACGGGACACCTTGCTGGTGCCCATTATCGATATTGCGGCGAAGGCTGGGGTGAACTCTGCTTTGGTGAAGTATTACTTCGGCAACAAAAGCGGCTTGATGCGCGCCCTTCTTCACCGAGATCTGGCAGAAGCGGTCACCCAGCTTGAAGCCTTGGTCGAGATGGACATGCGCCCGACCGCGAAGATGCGGTACCACCTCTCCGGTCTCGTCAACATGTACTTCAAATACCCTTACTTACAGCGCCTGCTGACCGCGACGATGCGCGACGAAACCGAAGAAGTCAGACGGACCATGATAAAGTCGTACATCGAACCGATCCATGACGCCTACAAGCGGATGATTTCCGAAGGTGTCGCGGCAGGAGAGTTCCAGTCTGTCGACTACAAGTTTTTCTACTTCATCGTCATCGGGGCATGTGACCAGATATTTTCGTCCCGAGAAGTGCTGAACTATATGCACGGCGTCGATAGAATTGATGACGACATACGCCGCTCCTATACGGAGCAAATGATCGCGGTCATCTTGGGCGGCCTAATGGCGCGTAGCTGATATCGCGGAGGTGAGATAGCCACACCTCCCTCCGCATCATATTTCTACGCTTTGGCAGTGGCGAGAGATTTGCCAACCGCACGGAAGTGGTATTCACTATCTCCGAACAGCGCATTGATTGTCAGGATACGCTTGTGGAAGTGACCGATGCTGACCTCGTCCGTCATCCCGACGCCGCCATGGGTCTGGATCGCTGCTTCGCCGATGTCCCGTCCCAAGGCACCAATCTGCCCTTTCAGGACCGAAATATCCTGCGCGCCTACCTGTCCGGCATCCATCAGCGCCGTCGTGTACAGCAGGCAGGAGCGAGCCTTTACATAGGCGATCTTCATATCTGCCAAGCGGTGCGAAATGGTCTGAAACGTGGCGATAGGCGTGCCGAACTGTTTGCGCGTCGATGCATATTCGCTTGTCAGTCGCAGCAAGGCGCCCATAGCGCCCACGGCTTCAGCGCAGAGCGCGACGATTGCCCTAGAGATCACTGTTTGCAGCACGCTATGGGCATCTTCGGCGATCCTGCGGTCGGACGGGATTTGAACCGCATCGAAGGTGATATGCGCGGCGTGGCGGCCGTCAATGGTGATGAAAGATCTGATGCTGACCCCTTGCTGTTTTGGATCGACCATAAACAGGGATAGGCCATCCTTGTCAGGTGCCGTGCCGCGCGTTCGTGCCGATACGACAAGCGTGTCGGCCTGCGCGCCCCCAAGGACCATCCGCTTTTCACCGCTCAGCGTGAAGCCCTCCGCTGCCTCGGTTGCGGCCAATGAAACAAGTGCCGGATCCGCGATCCCCTTCCCCTCTTCATGGGCAAAGGCTGCCGTATGTTCACCCGTTATGATTTTGGAAAGTTGCGCTTGCGCTGCAGGGCTATCGGATTGCCCCAGACAAGACCCCGCCAGCAGGATCGAAGAAATATAAGGCTCGATCAGCAGATGCGCCCCAAAGGGTTCAGCCACAGCAACGACATCCGCCATGGACCCACCAAACCCGCCGACATCTTCGGCGAAAGGCAGGCCAAGGATACCCATCTCGGCCAGTGCCTGCCAAATCTCGGGAGACCACGGGCGGCCGGATTGCAGCATTTTCTGACGGGTCTCGAAATCATAGCTCCGCTCCAATAGGCGCTTCACGCTCTCTTGCAGCATCTTCTGTTCGTCGGTCTGAGAGAAATCCATCTGAGTACCCTTTCAAGCGATCGGCAGGCTGCGTGCGATCAAGTCGCGCTGAACCTCATTGGTGCCCGCGTAGATCGTCGTCGCGCGGCTGTTGAGGTAAAACGGCATAGAGATCAGATCCAGCTCGCTTCCCATCTGATCCACCCCCGACCCCACGGTCAGCGCGTCAAGCTGCATGGACAGCCCCTCGAGCCCGGCCACCCGCGTCATCATCACCGACACACGTTGGATCAGCTCCGAGTTCATGGTCTTGGCAATCGAAGGCAGCGCCGGGTCGTTGATCATCTCGTGACCGCTCATGATCAGCCACTCGAACTGGGCCAGCGTCGCGACATCCGCGTACAATGCGCCCAGGTCGCGCTGGAACACCGGGTCGTCAGACAGCTTGCCGCCAAAGGGGGATGTTTCATCCTGCGCCGCCTCGGTGATCCGTTTCAGATAGCGGACCAGAACGGGGCTATTGGCCGATCCGTTGCGCTCGTGCTTCAGCAGATGTTTCGCAACGCTCCAGCCTTCGTTTTCTGCCCCGACCCGACCGGATTGCGGCACACGAACATTGTCAAAAAACACCTCGCAAAATTCCGCATGACCATCCAGCCCCTTGATCGGGCGAATGTCCATTCCGGGAAAGTCGGTTCTGTCCAGCAGCAGAAAGGTGATGCCCTGCTGTTTTTTGCCCTCGCTGCTGGTGCGCACCAACATGAACATCCGGTTCGATTTATGGGCGAAGGTTGTCCAGATCTTGCTGCCGTTGATGATGTAATCGTCCCCATCCGCAACCGCGCTGCATTTCAGCGATGCCAGATCGGAACCGGAGTTCGGCTCCGAATACCCTTGCGTCCAGTAATCCTCGCCCGACAGGATCCGGGGCAGGTATTTGGCTTTTTGCTCTTCGGTTCCCAAGTCGATCAACAACGGCCCCACCATCTTGAGAGAGTTTGGCAGCAAGGGCGGCAGATCCCGCTTGCGGTATTCTTCCTCGAAAATGGTGCGCTGCTCGGCGGACCAGCCCGTACCACCGTATTCCTCGGGCCAATCGGGCGCGGCCCAGCCTTTTTCGTTTAGAATGGCCTGCCAAGCTGCCCCTTGTTCAAACGGTGCAAAGGCGCTGGTGGTTTTACGCCCGGCTTCGCGGATCGCGTCGGTGGGGGCCGTGTCCAGATAGGCTGCCACCTCTTCCCGGAACGCGTCCAGTTCCTCTTTGGTCTGGGTCGTCATCCTGCAATTCTCCTGAAGAAATTCGTCCGAAACGCGCCGGATTTACTTTTTGGTGAAGGCGGCGATCCGCTCCGCCATGTCCGGGCCGATGCCGGCAGTCTCCATCACTTCCCACTGCAATCCCGCATCCATCGGGCGCATGTCTGTCGCTTCAAGCAATTGCTTGTTCGCGGCATGGGAAAACGGGGAATTTGCGCTGATGCGGGCAACCAAACGTTCGATCTCGGCGTCGAACTGATCAAGCGGAACCGCATACTCGGCCAGCCCGATCCTCACCGCTTCATCGGCGTCGATCATGTCCGCCGTAAACATCAACCGCTTGGCTGTTGCGATGCCCACACGCCGGGGCAGCCGCTGGCTCATCCCCCAAACTGGGGTCAGGGCCCACTTGGCGTGGGTGTCTCCGAAACGGGCGGTATCGGCCGCGACGATGAAGTCAGCGGCCAGCGCCACTTCGAGCGCGCCGGTGTAGCAATGCCCATGCACCGCGGCGATCACCGGCTTTGGCAGCTTTTCCATCAGCCGCAAGGTTTCGGAGTGCCACCCGGCTGACGGTACATCCTCCCCTTCGGCAATGTCGCCAAGGTCATGGCCCGCCGAAAAACACTTGCCCGCGCCGCGCAGGACAACGCAACGGACCGCGTCGTCATCGCGCAGATCAATAATATGCTGGCGCAGCTCCTTGAACAGCGAGACGGTCAGAGAGTTCAACTTCTCCGGCCTGTTCAGCGTCAGAACCGTCCAACCGTCCTTGTCCTCGCGTAGTACCAATTCAGCCAATGTACTCTTCCCTTTCCCAAACCGTCGGGCATCAAAGGCGGCCCTTACGCAACCAGTCGTGCAAGCCGTGTAGAGATGATGGATTCTGCGTCTGCCACGATCCGCGCGATCAATGCCTCGCAGGTGGGGATGTCGTTGATCAGCCCTTGCACCTGCCCCGCCCAGATCAACCCCCGGTCAAGATCACCGGACATCAAAGCCTCGCGGCCTTTGACGCCGGAGACATAGGGTTGGACATCGCCAAATGCGGCACCCGGTTTCGACCCGACCTCGACCACCATGTCAGAGACCGAGTTCTTGGCGACGCGGCCCGTGTTCTTGAACCCCCGGAAAATCAGGTTGGTGTCCCGTTCCCCGTTCGCCACCAAAAACTGTTTAACCTTCTCATGGATCGGCGCTTCTACCGTTGCGCAGAACCGCGTTCCCATATTGATCCCGTCGGCCCCCAGGGCCAAAGCAGCGGCAAGCCCGCGGCCATCGCCGAACCCGCCTGACGCCAGCAAAGGCACATCAATCTGGTCAGCGGCAGCAGGGATCAGAACCAGACCGGGCACGTCATCTTCGCCCGGATGGCCCGCACATTCGAACCCGTCGATAGAGATGATATCGACACCCATCTTGACCGCCGAAAGCGCGTGACGGACCGAGGTGCATTTATGCAGGATCGTAATGCCATGGGCCTTGAAATCCTCCACATGCTCCTGTGGCCGCCCCCCTGCGGTTTCTACGATCTTGACCCCCGCTTCGATAATCACACGGCGATAGTCACTATAGGGCGGCGGGTTCACCGATGGCAGCACGGTCAGGTTCACGCCGAAAGGTTTGTCCGTCATAGCCTTGCAACGCTCGATCTCTGCGGCCAGGGCGTCAGGCGTTGGCTGGGTCAGGGCGGTCAGGATACCAAGCCCCCCGGCATTCGAAACCGCGGCAGCCATCTCGGCGGTGCCTACCCACATCATGCCACCCTGTACAATCGGGGTTTCAATCCCCAGCATTTCGGTGACCCGCGTATGAAGAGCCATCAGAGTATCCCCGCTTTCATCATGGTTGAATTCAGACTGAGACGGACAGGGCTCATTCGCCCTGCGCCTTTTTCCAATCCCGTTTGACCTTTTTGGCCAGCGACCATTTGTGCACTTCGGTCGGGCCGTCATAGATCCGGAACGCGCGCACTTCGCGGAACACCTGTTCGACGATCGTATCGCCAGTCACGCCCTGCCCGCCCATCACCTGAACGCATCGGTCCGCGACCCGCATCAGCGCCTCGGACACAGCCACCTTAGTCATGGAGCTTTCGACCGTACCCA
Organism: Sulfitobacter sp. UBA1132; assembly: GCF_002311545.1. Taxonomy (NCBI): domain Bacteria; kingdom Pseudomonadati; phylum Pseudomonadota; class Alphaproteobacteria; order Rhodobacterales; family Roseobacteraceae; genus Sulfitobacter; species Sulfitobacter sp. UBA1132. The sequence goes on from NZ_DCAN01000015.1 coordinate 96,288, forward strand.
ACTCGCCGGTATCCAGCACGTCCGCGCACCAGTAAACCATCTGCTCGGCCTGCTTTAGGTCGATCATATTCTCGGCCAGCATAAAGCCGACGCCCTCGTGATCCACCAGCGGTTTGCCAAAAGCCATACGCCGGTTGGCATAGTCGCTCGCGATCTCATTGGCACGGATCGCCGCACCGAGCCAGCGCATGCAATGGGTCAGACGCGCAGGCGACAGACGCACCTGAGCATAGCGGAAACCTTCACCGCTTTCCCCCAGCATCTGGCTCGCAGGGACCCGCAGATTGTCGATGTTGATGACCGAATGTCCGCCGATCATGGAATCGTCGATGGTGTCCAGCACCCGTTCAATCCGGATCGCGGGATCAGGCAGATCAACAAGGAACATGCAGGCCCCGTCCTCGGATTTTGCCATGACAATGCCAAGCCCCGCCCCATCAGCGCCGGTGATCAGCGTCTTGCGCCCGTTGATAACCCAGTGGTTCCCGTCCATCTTGCAGGTCGTCTGCATCATCATCGGGTCAGACCCGGCACCCCCTTCGGCCGCGGGCTCCGTCATGAAAAAGGCTGATCTCATCTTGCCTTCGACCATCGGTGCCAAAAACCGCTCTTTCATCTCGGCCGATCCGACCTTGCCCAGCAGATACATGTTGCCCTCGTCGGGCGCGCCCACGTTGCAAGCGACCGGACCGAGCGGCGACAGGCCCGACCGGATCAACACACATGCTGTTTCAAGGTGGGTCAGATGCGTGCCGTCCTCGAGGATATGGGGCGTCATCCCCCCCGCCTGTCGGGCCGCCTCCT
>NZ_DCAN01000010.1:0-203167 GCF_002311545.1 Sulfitobacter sp. UBA1132
GCGACGACCGGTTGAATCCGCCCAGTTAACTTTCAAGGAGTGGCAATCATTCCTCGGCAAACACCATTTAGATGCCAGTATGAGCCGCCGTGGCAATTGTTATGACGACTCCGTCGCAGAGAGCTTCTTCCAGCTATTGAAACGGGAGACGATCGGGCGGCGTACATACGTCACCTGAAACGCGGCAAGGCAGGACGTGTTCGATTCCATCGAGGTGTTTAACAACCCGACACGCAATCACGCAAACAATGCCATGCTGTCGCCAGTTGACTATGAAACAGAACAGAAGAAAATTATCGAGGCAGCCGTTTAGGAAACTAGGGGCACATCATATCGCCCGGCAGCATTGCTTGCCGCCCTGACAGAAGAGAGAACGCAATGCCGCTCAAGAAATTCAGACGAAACGGAAAAGGAAACTACTACATCCGCGGCACCGTTCAATGACAGCGCATTTACGAAAGCACTGGCACAAGCATCGCAGCGCAAGCAGACGCGATCCGGATCAGGCGCGAGGCAGAGATCCTCGAGCGTGGTGCGTATGGCAAAGCCCAAACCCTAACCTTTGCCGAAGCTGCACTGGCCTACATGAAGGCCGGCGGCGAGGCTCGATTTCTCTTGCCTATCTTAAATTATTTTGGGCCAGACACAATGCTCGCCCAAATTGACAATGCCGCGATGAATGCGGCGGCATCAAAACTCTATCCAACCTCTGCAAACTCGACCATCAACCGCCAGCTAATCACACCAGTTTCGGCCGTGATCAACATGGCTGCAGAAGAAGGCTTAGCGACGCCCCGCAAACTAAAGCGGCGCAAAGGCGATAACATCCGCACCCGATGGCTGACCCCCGAGGAAGCCGAGGCACTGATCTCGGCCGCTGCACCTCACATCCTGCCCGCGATCGGCTTCATGCTTGGGGGCGGCTGCAGAAGCGCAGAGGCGCTCACAGTCCAGATGCGGCATTTCTACCCCGCCACCGGCGAGGCATGGCTACCAGACACAAAGAACGGCCGGCCGCGCATGATCCAGCTCCCCGATCGCGCACTCGAGCTAGTGCGCGCGCAGCCCCTGCCAAATGATGGCCCAATTTGCCGAACGCCACGGGGCAAAGCCTATGTGATGCGCTCCAATGGCGGCGGCCAGATCTCGGGCGCGTTCACCAATGCGTGCGAAGCGGCCGGCCTAGATCCGAAAGAAGTCACGCCCCATGTATTGCGCCACACATGGGCAACATGGTTTTATGCGCAGACAAAAGATTTCGGCGGACTGCTCGACCTCGGAGGATGGCAAAAGGCGGATATGGCCCAGCGCTATCGCAAGATCGCACCGGCGGACTTGGCCAGTCGGCTACGCCGCAGAGGTTGGGATTTCACTACATTTGGAATTGGATCAGCGACCGATGAAAAGCATCAAATAAAACCACCTAAGCTATACATCGCCAATTAGATAGCACCACCAAAACTAATCATTTTGGCTAGTAACTAATCATTTCCCCCGTGCACGGTCATTCGAAACCATGTTGAGCTTTCAACATGCTACTTTTTTTGTTTTGATCGTCTCAGCGATGCTGGATGTTTTTGGGGTAAGATGCCCAACAACATATCAAAATCATATTTCATGCGCTCAATACGCAAAAATTGTTGCACATCCTCTATGTCAAACTCTTCCATACCGAGCATTAGCTGCCAAGCCTCGGGGTTTATTTCAAAGCTAGAGACGTTGGAGTGCGCATACATACTCGAATAACTTCTTCGAATAATGTTGCCTCGGATGAGTGAAATTGCGACCGGGCTGTCAGGGTTTAGATGCAATGCCCGATCAGTCTTTGCGATAGCTATTGAGACTACCAAAAGCTCCCAGATGCCCAAACGTAATAGAACGCGTTTAGTCGCTCTTCGCCGACGGATCGCAACAAGATTTACCGCTGTTGGCATGCCCAATTTTTGCCAAACATATGTCAACAAATTCAAAGTTAGAGCCACGGAGAATGCACTCAATGACAGTATAAAAAACAAGAAAAGACTTGGTGCGACCCAGGTAGGCAAACCCTCGGCGAGATCAGGTTCCCGCGACAGAAATAATCGGGCTGCCCCAGTGGATATCGAAACGATTGCCAAAACTCGAAGGTCAGATTTTATGAATGCAAGCAAATGCTTAAAGGCTTCACCCAATCTATTCACTCCCGCCCTAGCTAAGTTTCGTACTGTATGGGCAAAAATGGGGGCCTCGTATAGTAGAGGCTAACTGAAAGATTGTCTCATGTAGACGACCGACACCTATCCCAGCTCTAGACAACCCCAAGCATAACCGCAATAAACTCACACCGTTAAGTTGTGGATGCAGCCGTGCACTCCGAGACGAATTTATAAGCAGAGTGCGTTTCTTGTCCAATATTACAGAATTATTGAACTATATTCAAAGTCGATCTGATCCGGACACCCCCAAAGGGAAGGAGCAGCGCCTGACCAAACAGAAGATGGCCCAAGAGCGCAAACGCATAGCGAAAGATTGGCTTATCGCAGGACTACAGGGCAATGCCAAACAACGTTCTAAACGCGCACTAAACGCAGTGGTCCGCAAACGGCTAAAGCCATATAGCAAGCGACCGAAAATATCACGTGACCAGCGGGTTTTACTCATGCGCGGTCCACGTAGCTCAGTAATATTGGATCGCTTGTACCCTGAGCGAACTAAGCCAAATGGATGGACAAAATTAAGAGATCGTGCCGACTCAAGCGACGTAACGCTTTCTCTAGAAAATTTTTCTCTACTAGATGATCCGGAAAGGACCCTAGCAAACCTACGGCTCATAGCCACAGAGGAAGCAAAGTCAGTTGGTGTCAAAATTAACTTCGAAGACAATTATTGCCTCGACGTTTCACCATTTATGTTGCTGATGGAATTCTGGCAGCACATGATCCCAGTTTTTGAAGGGGGTAAAATGAACAAGCCCCTGCAAAAAGTACTTTTCGGCTTAGGAATCCCGCAAGCCATGGGGATAAGTGTGAACGCCGTAACAGACCTCGAGGACGTTTGGGCTTTCCCCCTATGCCGACGGCGAACGGCCGGATCCACGGTTTCCAAAGCATCCTTTACCGATGTCCAAAGACGCGAAGTTGCGAATGACGAATTCTGCATGTCCGTAGATGAGTGGTTGCATGAAGTAGGAATGGAACTATCCGAAAATGGCACCGCCTGGATAAAGAACATTCTGGGGGAGCTGTTAGAAAACGCGGAGAGGCATAGCGATGGTACTCGCATGGATGGTACATGGTCGGTATCTGGCTGTATGGTCCGGCGAAAGGTCGAGGCAACAAACGAGTGGCGACTGCAAGTCTACATAGGCATCGTAAATTTGGGCGATACCTTTTCAGAAAGCCTGTTACGTGCGACACAAGATACGCGCGATTTGCTTGATCGGTACATCGCCCGAATGAAAAAAATTGGAGCTCCACAGTCCACAGAAACGCTTCGAACTCTAGCCGCGCTCCAAGACACCATAACCTGTGTCGCTAGCGCTGAAAAAGAAGATAGGGGAGGTTATGGCCTCCAAGAGATGATAGACTTGGTGAACATCTTGGGCGCAACATCTGATTCGAGCCGTCTCCCGCGCATCACAATTGTGTCAGGGAAATCGTGCATTCAGCTGCGTCACCCCTATATACAGGGTGTAAGAGAAGGTGGAGACGATAAACCTAGGGTATTGTGGTGCAATGAAAGCAACGATAATAATAGTGCGCCCGATACAGAATATGTTTACGATCTGAGTACAGACTTACCGGGTACTGCAATCAGCATCGGGTTTGAACTCGATGATAGCTACTATGCCCAAGTGATGGGTGGTGGAAAGAATGATGCCAATGATTAATTTGATCACTTTGACCGACGATGGACGTGTGCGAAACCTGACAGGTCATGAGCGTGGCCTTGCTGCTCGCGACATGTTTAAGCTGTCGAAGCTGGATGACGGTTCTGAGGTCGTTGAGGTACATGTTCCGGACGACGTCGACGCCATTACAGTATCGTTTTTCCAAGGCATGTTCGCTGAATCTGTCAAAAAGGCCGGGCAAAACTTTCTTGAAAAGTACCACTTCCATGCCTCTCCGAGCGTAATGGAGCAAGTCATGCGCGGCGTTGAACGTGTACGTACAGTTCGCGGATCTGTGCTAGGGTAATAGTTGGTTTGAGCGAGACATCGGAAGCGGCGGTATCCGCTATTCAAACGGACTGGAGGCTTTGGTTGCTCGCATTTGCAGCGATCGTAAACCTCATATTTACTTGCATAAACTATCGCCACTCTAAAAATGTGGCGATCGATGCAAAAGATAACCGAGACAAGATTCAGGCACTAGACGCGCGCCACAAAAAGCGTGTGATAAGGTTAGAAGAGTTCCGGACCTTGGTTAGAGACCCAGTGCGTTCTACGCTTTCAGATATTCAACGATTAGCTAAGAGCTTTGCAGCTCTTGCTAACACACACATACCTCTAGATGAGCATCGCGACGATCTTCGTAGGTTAAACTCGGAAACCGCCTCTGCCTTGGGTTCAGTTTATGACTCCCTAGCCGATGCGAACAATAGTCAGTTCGCCGATGGCACTGATTGGGCAGATGGCATCGAAGATGCCCAAGATCATATTTTAGCTCAACTAAATACAGCCTTGGATGAAAAGAAGCCGCAGATTAAAAGGCTCTCAGCAGTATCGATCATAGCGAAAGAAATGCACACGCTGCGGAGCAATGTAAATTCCCGTCTCGAAACCGCACTTCATACTTTTGCAGACGATGTAGAATTCGTGCGGACCGATGTTAAGTAGTGGAAGTGGCACGCATCCTTGATTGGTCAAAACAAGGCAAGTAGAAAAATATACGCACAATAGTACCAAAGACAGCGGGCATATCGAATATGCTAGGCTGGCACATATTAACACGATTCTTTCAAACTCAGGAAATACCATAGGAAATTTCCACGTCGATCACCGGCTGATCTGGCGAAACGCGCAGGATAGGATTGTGCGCGAGGAGACGTTTGCCAGCTTTGCGCTTGGCAAGCCGGAATTTGACAAGGCGGCCGAGAACGTCGAACCGGGCATGCTTTTGACATTCCAGCACGGCGCGCGGATCATCTTTCGCGCGCAAGGCTAGGGTCGGGATCCAACGGCAAAAAGCCCCGATCCGGAAAGGATGCGGGGCTTTTTTGCGTTTTAGGCTGGCATTGGGGAGATTTGGGGGGCGAAACCGTGCAACTGTCGGGCACCCGTGCAAAATCCGTGCAAGCGTGATTTTAAAACGCGCTAAGGTGTTGATTTGTAAGTGGTATTGCCGGATCCGCTCGACCCTTAGCAGGGGAGCGCCTTCGACCACTCGGCCACGTCTCCGTCGACGCGTATATCCAAGAAAACGCATGGGGCACAAGCGATAATCTCAGAAAATACCGGGAATGTCGGGATCGCGGGGATAGCGGAGGATATCGGGGGCGGGATACGGCTTGCGGCGCTATGCGCGCGGCGCTGGCCGGGGGCATTCGTGGGTCGAGGGGGGAGGCGAGCAGAGAAGTGGCGCGATGGCAGCGGGAGGTGCCGCTCACGCGCCAGATCGGCGGGCCGCCTGGAAAGCGGCCCGCCGGATTGGATCAGGTGTTGAACAGGAAGTGCAGCACGTCGCCGTCTTTGACGGTGTAGCTTTTGCCCTCGGCGCGCATCTTGCCGGCTTCCTTGGCGGGGCCTTCACCGCCCAAGGCCACGAAATCGTCATAGGCGATGGTTTCGGCGCGGATGAAGCCTTTTTCAAAATCACCGTGGATCACGCCAGCGGCTTTCGGCGCAGAGGTGCCAGCCTTGATCGTCCAGGCGCGGGCCTCTTTCGGGCCGACGGTGAAGTATGTCTCAAGGTGCAGCAGCTCGTAGCCCGCGCGGATCAACCGATCAAGCCCGGCTTCCTCTAGCCCCATCTCGTCCAGGAACATGCTGGCCTCTTCGGGCTCCAGCTGGCTGATTTCCTCCTCGATCTGGGCAGAGATCACGACGTGGCTATTGCCCTGCGCCGCAGCCATTTCCGCGACTTTGGCAGAAAGGGCATTGCCCTCGGCCGCTTCGGATTCACCGACGTTGCAGACATAGAGCACGGGCTTGGTCGTCAGCAATTGCAGCATGCGCCAGGCTTTTGCGTCATCCGCGTCAACCTCGACGGTGCGCGCGGGCTTGCCGTTCTCGATCGCCTCTTGCGCGGCGGCTAGCAGGCGATCTTGCTGCGCTGCGTCTTTATCGTTGCCCTTGATCTTGCGGACCAGACCGGCGCGGCGTTTTTCGATGCTTTCCAGATCGGCAAGCATAAGTTCTGTATCGATGGTCTCGGCGTCGGCCACGGGGTCCACGCGCCCTTCGACGTGGGTCACATCGCCGTCTTCGAAGCAGCGCAGCACATGGGCGATCGCGTCCGTCTCGCGGATATTGGCCAGGAACTGGTTGCCGAGGCCTTCGCCTTTGGATGCGCCTTTGACCAAGCCTGCGATATCCACAAAGGTCATCCGCGTCGGGATAATCTGCTTGGAGCCCGCAATCGCCGCGAGCTTATCCAGCCGCGAATCCGGCACCGCGACTTCACCGACGTTCGGTTCGATTGTGCAGAACGGAAAATTGGCCGCCTGCGCTGCCGCTGTTTTGGTCAGCGCGTTGAAGAGGGTCGACTTGCCGACATTCGGCAGACCCACGATTCCCATCTTAAAGCCCATGACAAGCATCCTTTATAAGTTGGCGTTGTCCTAGGGTTTTGGCCGCCTTTGCGCAAGTCTTAGCGCAGGCGTCGGTCCTCGTGCGTCTGGTAAATCAGGATCCATGCGAGCACGATGAACATCGGATGGGTCAACCCGCCCGAAAAGATCACGGCCGGGATCCAGATCAGGAAGACGATAATCGCCGTGAAGATCCGTCCTGTCAGCAGGATGGAAAGCGGCGGCAACAGCAGGGCGAGTACATAATTCATGCGATAAATGTAGGCACCGGCGGCGGGATTTAAAGGACTATGTGATGCACACCTGCATAAATCCAACGCCCTTGGCACCTGTTTTTCGGAAAATCGCCCAAGCCCACCGGCGGAGTTGGATTGATTTCCCGTGATATATTCGGCATTGCAGCAGGGTAACGTAAAAAGGCCGCCCTCATGACACGTATCGACGCCAAATTCGCTGACCTCAAATCCCAAGGCAAGAAAGCCTTTGTCGCCTATGTGATGGCAGGCGATCCCGACTTTGACACGTCGCTTGAGGTGGTGCGCGGCCTGCCTGGCGCGGGCGTCGATATTATTGAACTGGGGCTGCCGTTTACCGATCCGATGGCCGATGGCTCTGCCATTCAGTTGGCGGGGCAGCGCGCGCTTGAAGGCGGGATGACGCTGGACAAGACGCTGGCGCTTGCCGCGGCGTTCCGCGAACAGGATGACACGACGCCGATCGTGCTGATGGGCTATTACAACCCAATCTATTCCAAAGGCGTGGATACATTCCTTGAGGCGGCCAAGAAGGCCGGCGTGGACGGATTGATCGTCGTGGACCTGCCACCGGAAGAAGACCCAGAACTCTGCCTGCCCGCGCAAGCTGCCGGTATGAACTTCATCCGCCTTGCGACCCCTACGACCGATGACAAACGCCTGCCGCGGGTTGTGCAGAACACCTCGGGCTTTGTGTATTACGTGTCGATCACCGGCATCACCGGCTCTGCCGAAGCGGATGCGGGCGATGTCGCCCCCGAGGTTGAGCGCATCCAGAAGGCCAGCGGCCTGCCCGTGATTGTCGGGTTCGGCGTGAACACTCCCGCCAAGGCCGAAGCCATTGCAGGCGTTGCTGATGGGGTTGTTGTCGGCTCTGCCATTGTCTCCAAAATTGCGGACGGGTTGCCTGTCGAAGACGTGCTAACCTTTGTCAAAACCTTGTCGGATGGTGCGCATCGGGCATAAGTGCCCTGCCCGCCACCCGATGTCGTGGCGTAAAGCAATTGATTTCAACGGGCCGTATTGGTTAGATCATCTGACCAATACATAGGAACTTGCCACCATGCCCGTGATCACCACCATCGACGACCTCAAGCGCCTGCATGAACGCCGCGTGCCGCGGATGTTCTATGACTACGCGGAATCGGGCAGCTGGACAGAGCAGACCTTTCGCGAGAACACGACCGATTTTGAACAGATCCGCCTGCGCCAGCGCGTCGCCGTGGATATGAGCGGGCGCAGCACCAAGACGCAGATGATCGGGCAGGATGTGGCGATGCCTGTGGCGCTGGCCCCAGTCGGGCTGACCGGCATGCAGCACGCCGACGGAGAGATCAAAGCTGCCCGCGCCGCCGAAGCCTTTGGCGTGCCCTTCACCCTGTCGACCATGTCCATCAATTCAATCGAGGATGTGGCAGAGGCGACGACGAAACCCTTCTGGTTCCAGCTATATACCATGCGCGACGAAGACTACGTTGCCCGCCTGATCCAGCGCGCCAAGGATGCCAAATGCTCGGCCCTTGTCATCACGCTTGATCTGCAAATCCTCGGCCAGCGCCACAAGGATCTGAAGAACGGCCTCTCTGCCCCGCCTAAGCTGACCGCCAAAACGCTCGCCAATCTGGCAACCAAATGGAGCTGGGGTATCGGCATGATGGGGGCCAAGCGGCGCAGCTTTGGCAATATCGTGGGCCATGTGCACGGCGTCGACGACACCGCCAACCTCGGCGCATGGACGGCAGAGCAATTCGACCCCACCCTCGACTGGGGCAAGATCGCCAAGCTGAAAGAGCAATGGGGCGGCAAGGTCATCCTCAAGGGTATTCTTGACGCCGACGATGCGCGGATGGCGCTGAAAGTCGGGGCGGATGCGATCATCGTCAGCAACCACGGCGGGCGCCAGCTGGACGGGGCGATCAGCTCTATCCGGGCGCTGCCGTCGATCCTGGAGGCCGTGGGCGACCAGATCGAAGTCCATCTGGACAGTGGAATCAGGTCCGGTCAGGACGTGCTCAAGGCGATGGCGATGGGGGCCAAAGGCACCTATATCGGGCGCGCCTTCATCTACGGGCTTGGTGCGATGGGTCAGGCCGGGGTTACCTCGGCGCTGGAGGTCATCCACAAGGAGCTCGACCTGTCCATGGCGCTTTGCGGTGAAACCTCTGTTGCGGGTTTGGGCAAGCATAACCTGCTTATTCCAAAAGGTTTTGAAGGCGACTGGCAGCCCTGACCCTGCGCCTTCTTCGCATGATACGCCCGCCTTGGCTGATATGTCAGGGCGGGCGAAAACCCTGCGCGCAGCCCCTGCCCCGCCCCGCATAGGTCGCAAACCAAGGCCAACTTGCGCAAAAGCGGCGTTTTAGTCTTTCCCAAACGCCCAAACCCGTCTATACGCGCGGCTTCACGCGGACATACAGCCTTGGAGGATGTCCGCCCTAAACATATTGGAGATTACAATGGCTGGAGAGATTCCTGATCTTGAAGCTTTCGAACGCACGGGGACAGGCAAGGGCGCCGCTCGTCAGGCACGCCGCGATGGCATGGTTCCTGGTATCGTATTCGGTGGTGACCTTGATCCGCTGCCGATCAACCTGGACTTTAACAAGCTGCTGACCAAACTGCGCGCAGGCCGCTTCAAGGCGACCCTGTTCAACCTCAAGGTTGAAGGCCAAGAAGACGTCCGCGTCATCTGCCGCGACGTTCAGCGTCACGTTGTTAAAGACCTGCCAACGCACGTCGACCTGATGCGTTTGAAGCGCACCACCAAAATCAACCTCTTCATCCAGGTTGAAGTCGAAGGCGAAGAAGTCAGCCCCGGCCTGAAAAAAGGTGGCGTTCTGACGCTGGTTCGTCCCGAAGTCGAACTGGTTGTGACCGCAGGCGATATCCCTGATCACATCACAATCGACGTTTCCGAACTGGAAATCGGCGACAGCCTCACCATCTCGAGCGTGAAGCTGCCAAACGGCACCAAGCCGGTCATCGACCGTGACTTCGTGATCGCGCAGATTTCCGCGCCTTCCGGTCTGGCCAGCCAGGACGATGATGAAGACGAAGATGTTGCAGCAGACGAAGTGCCCGCAACAGAAGTCAAAGAAGACTGATACCGATATATCCGTCGCGCCTGCGGGCGCGGATGGGTCGAGACGGGGTCGCCATGGGCGGCCCCGTTTTTCGTTGGGGCGTTATTTCGTTTGGCCCCGCGGTCTGCTATCCTTGGCCAAACAAACGTTTTTATCCAATTGAAGAGGTCCGCATGAAACTGATCGTAGGGCTTGGCAATCCGGGTGCCAAATACGCGGGCAACCGGCATAACATCGGCTTTATGGCGCTGGACCGCATCGCGCAGGACCACGGCTTTGCCGGATGGAAGACCAAGCACAACGGGCTAACGGTCGAAGGGCGTTTTGGCGCGGACCGCGTTGTATTGCTCAAGCCCGAGACATTCATGAACAACTCTGGTCAGTCGGTGCAATCGGCCATGCGGTTTCACAAGCTTGAACCGGCAGATGTGATCGTTTTGCACGACGAAATCGACCTCGCCCCCGGCAAGGTAAAATGCAAGACCGGCGGCGGGCATGCGGGGCACAATGGCTTGCGGTCGATCCATGCGCATATCGGTCCCGACTATGACCGTGTGCGCCTTGGCGTAGGCCATCCGGGGCATAAGGACGCCGTACCGGGCTATGTCCTGCGCGACTTTGCCAAGGCAGAGCAGGCGTGGCTGGACGACGTATTGCGCGGGATCAGCGACGGTGCTGCGGACCTGGCGCGCGGCGATACGGCCAAGTTCATGAACGCCGTGGCCCTGCGTGTTGCCCCGCCACGATCCGGCACGGGCACCAAGAAACCCGCGGGCACTGCGGCCAAAGCTCAAGCCGCTGCGCCAAAGCCCGCGCAGCCGGCCCCAACGCCGCCCAAGGCAGAGCCTGCCCCCCAGACCGACGATCGTAGCGCCATGCAAAAACTGTTGGACCGGTTCAAGTGACACTGCAAGCCGCCTTTGAAGAGCAAGCCGGGCATTGCATCGCACTTGGGTCTCCCTTCATGGGGCAGTTGATGGGCGTGCTGGCACGGGACTGGCCCGCCGACACAGCCCTTGGCCGTAAATTTGCGGCGTTCAAAGGGGATATCGGCCCGTCGGGCGCGTCCCTTCCCCTGCGCATCGCGGGCGGGCTGCATGCGCTGGTGCTGAAACGCAAAGCGCCTGCGCTGATGGCCGTTTACCCCCCGCACAAGGCGAGCGACCAAGCCCTGTCAGAGGCCGTGCGCGACGCGATCACCACGCATGAAGCCTTCTTGCTTGATTGGACCGACAGCGCACCGCAAACCAACGAGGTCCGCCGCTCTGCCGCGTTGATCGCCGGGGCCCGCGTCGCGGCGCAGCATTTCAACCTGCCGATCCGCCTGTCCGAACTTGGGGCCAGCGGTGGGCTCAACCTGATGTGGGACCACTTCGTGCTCGAGATCGAGGGGCATCGCTTCGGGTCGAACATGTCCACGATCCTGCTGTCGCCTGACTGGACCGGCAAACTGCCACCGGCGATCAACCCGCAGGTCGAAAAACGTCGCGGCGTTGATCTGAACCCGCTGGACCCGACGCGGCCCGACCACCTGTTGCGGCTGATGTCCTATATCTGGGCGGACCAACCCGAACGCCTGACACTGACGCGGACCGCGGCCTCTGTCATGACGGCGCAGGTGCAACGCGGCGATGCGATTGACTGGCTGGCCCGCACCCTGCCCCAATCCCCCGAAGGGTGCCTGCACCTGATCCAGCACACCGTCGCGTGGCAGTATTTCCCCAAAGCGGCACAGGCCCGTGGCAAGGCGTTGATCGAGGCTGCTGGCAAACGCGCCACGCGCAACCGCCCGCTGGCATGGCTGTCGATGGAGCAGGACGGATCGGGCCTCAAGGGGGCAGCGCTGACGCTCAGGCTCTGGCCCGGTGACATCACCCTGCCCTTGGCGCGGGTCGATTTCCACGGTCGCTGGATCGATTGGACCTACACCGGCTGACGCCAAGTTTATCTGGCACCACCGCAGCCTTCGTGCTTGGGTATCCCCGCATATCAGGGAGGATTTCATGCGCACATTCGGGAAATGGCTGGGCCGTATTTTACTGGCTCTAGTGGTGGCTGTGGTCGTTGTCGGCCTGTGGAAGCGCGAAGAGATCACGCGGCTGCTGGCGGTGAACTCGCTCTTTGCCGAAGACAAGATCGTGCATAACTTCAGCCATATGGACGACGCCTTCCTGTCCAAGCCTCTGTCGCGCGGTGATGGCCCCACGGCAGAGCTGTCTTATGGACCCGAATACGCCCCCTCGGCCCCGGTCAACGACTGGATCGAAGCGCGGGATGTGACCGCCTTGGTGGTGCTGAAAGACGGTCAGATTGTCTATGAGAACTACTTTAAAGGCACCCAGCCCGATGATCTGCGGATCAGCTGGTCTGTCGCCAAAAGCTACCTTTCCGCGCTTGTGGGTATCCTACTGGACGAAGGGGCGATTGCATCGCTTGACGACCCCGTCACGACCTATGCGCCCAAGCTGAAAGGCACCGCCTATGACGGGGCGACGCTGCGCAACGTGCTTAACATGGCCAGCGGGGTTACCTTTGACGAAGATTACCTCGACCCGGATTCCGACATCAACAAGATGGGCCGCGCCCTCGCCCTTGGCGGAGAGCTGGACGATTTCACTGCAAGCCTGAAAGATACTTTCACCACGCCCGGCAGCCAGTGGCAGTATGTGTCGATCGACACCCATGTCATCGGCATGGTCGTTCGGGGGGCAACAGGCCGGTCCGTCACCGATCTTTTGTCGGAAAAGATCATCACCCCCATGGGTCTTGAGCACGCGCCCTATTACGTGACTGACGGCGCGGGTGTCGCCTTTGTCTTGGGCGGGTTGAACCTGACGACCCGCGATTACGCGCGCATGGGGCAGATGTTCCTGCAAAACGGTCGCTACAACGGTCAGCAGATTGTACCGGCAGACTGGGTCGCCGCCTCTACCGCGCCATCGGCCCCGACGGCAGAGGGGCAGATCGGCTATGGCTATCAGTGGTGGATTCCCCAAGGCGCGACAGAGGGTGAATTCATGGCCCGCGGTGTGTATGGTCAGTATATCTACATCAACCGCGCTGACGGGGTGGTGATCGCGACCAATGCCGCCGACCGCAAGTTCCGCGAGACCGGGGTCAGCGATCAGAACATCGCCATCTTCCGCCAGATCAGCGCAGCCTTGGGGGGCACATGACACCTGACGAAAGCATCAATATCCTTGGCGGCCCGCTGGCCGTCTGTGGCAGCGACCCCGTCACGGGCTTTTTCCGCGACGGGTCGTGCAACACCTGTGCCGCCGATCAGGGCAGCCACACGGTCTGCGCGATCATGACGGCCGAGTTTCTGGCCTATTCCAAATATGTCGGCAATGACCTCAGCACACCGCGCCCCGAATTCGGCTTTGCCGGACTGTCGGCGGGCGATCCGTGGTGTCTTTGTGCGGGGCGTTTCTTGCAAGCGGCGGACGAGGGCTGCGCGCCAAAGGTGCATCTTGAGGCAACCCATCAGCGCGCCTTGGATATCGTGCCGCTGAATATCCTGCAGGCCCATGCCCTGCGCCCGAACGGCGGGGCAGACTGATGCTGCGCCTGACCGCTGCCCTGACTGCTGTCTTGACCGCAGTGCTCTGCGCCGCCCCTGCCATCGCCCAAGACGCCCTGCGCCCGCAAGAGCAGCTCCGCCTCGACCGGTTCGAGGCCACGGCGGGCGATGCCCTGCTGCAAGCGTTCCAAAGCGGCAGCGCGGATGACTTGACCGCCCTGTCGCGCGCCTTGTCCGGCACGCCGCAAGTTGCCTTTGACGAGGGGCTGGCCGGCGATTGGTCCTGCCGCACGATGAAACTGGGCGGGCTGCCCGCGCTGGTGGTCTATAGCCCGTTCAAATGCCGCCTGACCTTTCAGGGCAACGGGTATCTGTTTGAAAAGCTCAGCGGGTCGCAGCGCACCACGGGGGTCATCACGCTGCGAGACGGGCGCGCGGTCTATGCTGGCGTCGGCTATGTCGCCGGAGAGGTGCCGCCCGCTTACGACGCCCTGCCACCCGGTTTTGCCGGAGATGGCACCCTGCAGCCCGATGTCGCGGTGTTCGAACGTGTCAGCAACCAGCGGGCGCGGCTGATGTTTCCTGCGCCGGTGGTCGAAAGCGACTTTGATATCCTAGAGCTGACCCGATAGGGCCAGCGCCAAAAGAAAAGGGGGCGATGCGCCGCCCCCTTCGTAATCGTCAGTGTCTAAGCTTTCGTCTGATCCTCAGACCTTCATGTCAAAACCAAGCGCCTTGGCGACGGTGAAAATGTCTTTGTCGCCGCGCCCACACATGTTCATGCAGATGATGTGATCCTTGGGCAGCTCTGGTGCGATCTTCATCACATGCGCCAGCGCGTGGCTGGGTTCGAGCGCAGGAATGATGCCTTCAAGCGCGCAGCTCAGCTGGAACGCCTCAAGCGCTTCTTTATCGGTGATCGACACATATTGCGCGCGGCCAATGTCGTGCAGCCAGGAATGTTCAGGCCCGATCCCGGGGTAATCCAGACCCGCCGAGATAGAGAATCCTTCAAGGATCTGCCCGTCGTCGTCCTGCAACAGATAGGTACGGTTACCATGGAGCACGCCGGGGCGGCCACCGGTCAATGACGCGCAATGCTCCATCTTTTCGTTCACGCCCTTGCCGCCGGCTTCGACGCCGATGATGTTGACGTCCTTGTCATCAAGGAACGGATAGAACAGCCCCATCGCGTTCGACCCGCCACCGATCGCGGCGACCAGCGTGTCGGGCAGACGGCCTTCGGCCGCGTTCATCTGTTCGCGCACTTCCTTGCCAATGATGGCCTGAAAGTCGCGGACCATCGCCGGATAGGGGTGCGGCCCTGCGACCGTGCCGATGCAATAGAACGTGTCGCGCACATTGGTGACCCAATCGCGCAGCGCGTCGTTCATCGCATCTTTCAGCGTTCCACGGCCCGAGGTTACGGGGATCACTTCGGCACCCAGCAGACGCATGCGGAAGACGTTGGGGGCCTGACGTTCAACATCATGCGCGCCCATATAGACAACGCATTGCAGACCGAACTTGGCACAGACGGTGGCCGTGGCTACACCGTGCTGGCCCGCACCGGTTTCCGCGATGATCCGTTTCTTGCCCATGCGCCGCGCCAGAATGATCTGGCCCAGCACGTTGTTGATCTTATGCGCGCCGGTGTGGTTCAGCTCGTCGCGCTTCATGTAAACCTTGGCACCGCCCAGATGTTCGGTCAGACGCTCTGCGAAATACAGCGGGCTGGGGCGACCGACATAGTGGGTCCACAGGTCGTCCATCTCGGCCCAAAAGCTGTCGTCCGTTTTGGCCTTTTCATATTCCGCTTCCAGTTCGAGGATCAGCGGCATCAGGGTTTCCGACACAAACCGCCCCCCGAAATCGCCAAAGCGGCCATTCTCGTCAGGTCCGGTCATGAAAGAGTTGAAAAGATCATTGTCCATGGAGGTGCTCCTTGCGCTTGGCGACCAGCCTTAACGCCCCCGCCGCGACAGGTAAAGACGGGGTGGGGGCGGCGAAGGGCCCGTACCGCCCCTCGCCCACAAAACGCCACGGAAAATTGCAATTTTCCAAACTGAGGGTTTGGAAATACACCGCCCGTGTGGCGCGCCGCTAGTCAAAGAGCTTCAACAGCCCGCGCCGCAGCTCGTCCTCTACCTTTTGTTTCACCGCATCCTCGACCGATTGCCCGTCCTGCCGCGATACGCCCAGTTCCTCCTCCAGCTTTTCGTTCAGCTTTTGGCGGGCCTGTTCCTTTTCCTTGGCAAAGTTCATGTCCAGCGCCGCCTGCAAATCCGGCTTGATCTGCGGTGCGGCCCACGGCCCGAAGATGCGCACCGGAATGGCCAGCCCCCGATCGCCGTTCACCCGCAGTGCCTTGGGCGTGACGGTATAATCAAGCGTCTGCGCCCCCAGCCCCACCTGCCCTGTGCCCGTGGCGGTAAAGTTCGGCAGCTGCATCAGCAGGTCGTCGTTGCGCAGCACGCCTTGATCCATGTCGAATGTCGCGGCAAGGGAATCGAAGACCGTCGTGCCACCCTCGACGTCGAAATTGCCCATCAGCGCATCAAGGTCGATCCCCTCGATATGCCCACGCCCAACATTCACCGCGCCCGATCCGCTAAGCGACCGCATGATCGCGTCCAGCGATGCGCCGGACCCGAGGAAGGATACCTCTGCATCGCCGGTACCGTGGAACCGGCCCAGCCCTGCGGTCTGTTGCAGCAAAGGCTGCATGGCGATGGAGGTCGCGTTCAGCGCCCCGCCCACCGACAGGCCGTTGCGGTTGTTGACCACAAACTCGCCACTGATCACACCGGCATAGGCCCTGATCTCGCGCAGCTCGGCGACCAGACGCGACCGGTCGTTGCGCAGCAATACGCGCGTCGCGCCCAAGCTTAGCGTGCCCAGATCGATGCTATCTGCGCGCAGCGCGACCTCGCCGTTGAAGGCGGAAAGCGCGGACGCATCAATCGGTGCTTTCGACCACCCTGTCGGGGACGCAGGCGCGGGGGTGCTGGACGCGGGCGCGGTGCCACTGGGGGCGCTGCCTGCAAAGCCGGTCAGGTCCAGCGCACCGACGTTGATCTGCGCGTTCACATCGGGCGTGCCGTTCAGCGTGATATCCGCCGCACCGGTCAGGGCGTTCCCGCCCAGATCGGCCACCACCTCGCGCAGGGCCAAGCGCCGGTCGGGCGTCAGGGTCAGATCAAGGTTGATATCCGCCGTCTTTCCCAAGCCCTGCGGCAGTGCGATGTCACCCACCCCGAGCGCTGCCAGAAAACGCCCCGTGTCCGACGTCTTGAGCCAGAGATCCCCCGCGACAGCGCCGGTCAGCCCCGCCCGTCCGGTCAGCGAGACGCCGCCGCCTTTGGTGTCTACACGGGCACGCAGCGGGCGGATATCGCCGTTCAGGAATTGGTCAAACCGGTTGATCGTCGCCTCGATCGACACGCGATCGGCCGCGGGGCGCAGGGCGGCCTTGATCACCGCATCGCCCGCCCGTTCGGGCCAGTCGAGCGACAGGTCCACACCGTCAAATCGCACCAGATCGCTGCCCTCGGCATCATAGATCAACGTGGCGTCGGTGATATTGAGCCGCTGGATCGTCAGCGGGCGCGGGCTGCGCGCAGGCGCGGTCGGAGCGGTCTCGATGGCTGCCGCGCCGCCCCCGTCGCTGAACTGCCAGCTGGCGCGCCCGTCGCGGCGCTGCTCCAGCCGGATGGTGGGGCTTTGGGCTTCAATGTTGGTGATCTTGATCTCGCCCCGGATCAGCGCCATCGCATCAACCCCGATGGCGGCATTGGCGGCCGAGAGCATCGCCCCATCCTTGGCCCAATCGGCATTCCCGACCTCGAGCCCGCCTGCGGTCACCCCCAGCACCGGCCAGAAGGTCAACCCCACATCGCCCGTGATCGTGACCTCGCGCCCTGTCAGGTTGCGCAGCTGGTCCGCCGCGATTCGCGCAATACGGTCGGCGGGCAGCAAGAACAGCGACCCCACCGCGACCACCAAAATCAGCAGCAGTATGCCAATTGCCCGAATAATCCACTTCATCGCCCGTCTCCTTGCCTGATGCGGGGCCTTTCCCAGACCCTTTGCATGGCTTATAGCGCAGTTCATGAGCACAAACCCACCAAATCTACGCCCCGATCTTGCGCCAAAGGCCCAGATCAGCAATCCGTCCCGCCCCGGCCAGCCGACCATCGGCATGGTATCGCTCGGCTGCCCCAAGGCGCTGGTCGACAGCGAACGGATTTTGACGCGCCTGCGCGCCGAAGGCTACGGCGTGTCGCCGGATTACGCCGGGGCGGATGCGGTGATTGTGAACACCTGCGGCTTCCTTGATTCCGCCAAGGCCGAAAGCCTTGACGCGATTGGCGAGGCGCTGAACGAAAATGGCAAAGTGATCGTGACCGGCTGCCTCGGGGCCGAGCCGGATTATATCCGCGAACATCACCCGCGTATTCTGGCCGTCACCGGCCCGCACCAATATGAACAGGTGCTGGACGCGGTGCATGGGGCCGTGCCGCCTTCGCCCGATCCGTTTATCGATCTGCTGCCTGCGCAGGCCGTCAGCCTGACGCCGCGCCACTACAGCTATCTGAAGATCTCGGAAGGCTGTAATCACAAGTGCAAGTTCTGCATCATCCCCGACATGCGCGGCCGCCTGCAATCGCGCCCTGCCCATGCGATCCTGCGCGAGGCTGAAAAGCTGGTGCAGAACGGCGTGAACGAGCTGCTGGTGATCTCTCAGGATACCTCGGCCTACGGCGTCGATATCAAACATGCCGAAGACCGTGGCCACCGCGCACATATCACCGATCTGGCCCGTGATCTGGGGTCGCTCGGGGCGTGGGTACGGCTGCATTACGTCTACCCCTACCCCCATGTGCGCAACCTGATCCCGCTGATGGCTGAAGGTCTGGTACTGCCCTATCTGGATATTCCCTTCCAGCACGCGCATCCCGACGTGCTGAAACGCATGGCCCGCCCTGCGGCGGCGGCTAAGACGCTGGATGAAATCGCCGCGTGGCGTGACACCTGCCCCGACATCACCCTGCGGTCGACATTCATCGTTGGCTACCCCGGCGAGACAGAGGCAGAGTTCCAGACCCTGCTGGATTGGCTCGACGAGGCGCAGCTGGATCGCGTGGGCTGTTTTCAGTACGAAAACGTCGATGGAGCGCGGTCAAATGCGCTCCCCGATCACGTGTCGGACGAGGTCAAGCAGGACCGCTGGAACCGCTTTATGGAGAAGGCGCAAGCCATCTCGGCCGCCAAGCTGGAAGCCAAAGTCGGTCGCCGCATGGATGTGATCATCGACGAAATCGACGACGAGGCCGCTACCTGCCGCACGAAGGCAGACGCGCCAGAGATCGACGGCAACCTGTTCATCGACGAAGGGTTCGAAAACCTGAGCGTTGGCCAGATCGTGACCGTCGAAGTCGAAGAAGCCGGCGAATACGATCTTTGGGGGCGCGTGGTCTAGGCCACTGCTCTCCCCCCTTCTCAACCGTGGAACAATCCGAGCGTCCTGGCGTTCCTATTCGCGCAGGCAGGTCCGATTGCAGGCGCAGCCCATGTAGTGGAAATAGTAAATCCGCACCCTACATATAGACATATGATGGCGTATCAGAGGTGAAACCCTTGAAAAGCGCAGGTGATGTTCTATATATGTTCTAACCAGAACAAGGGGGCCTATACGATGTCCTACCAACCGCAGTTTCCCGGCATGTTCGATCCCGACAACGGGGCCGTACCTGCCCATGAAGAAGGTTCAGCCCGCGACGCGCGCGCCGCTTTGCCGCCGACGGAGAAGCAGATGCAGTATGCTACGTCGCTTAGCCTCAAGACCGGCGCGCCTGTGCCAAAACGGGCATTGACCGACCGCGCCGCGCTGTCTGAATGGATCGACGCCCATAAGCCCAAGCCGGTGGACGGGCCGTTTTCGCAGTATCCTTCGTCAAAGCAGGTCGCTTTTGCCGAACGCATCGCCCGTCTGAAGCGCCGCGATATCCCGCAGGAGTGTTTCCGCGACAAGACGATGATGTCGCGCTGGATCGACGGCAATAAACCCCGTTGATCCGGACGCGCGCCACGCGTCGGCATAACCTCCTATACGAATGGATAGGCCGAGATACCAAAGCGCCATTAATTAGGCGAAATCTGACATGGGAATGTTGCAAACGGGTGCTAGATTTGACCTATGGCTTATCCGCACCCAACCGCTGACACTCTCGCCGATGGCACGATCCACGTGTTGGGTCTGGGATTTGCGATACCGGCAACAATCCTGCTGACGACCTATGCTGCAAGCCAGGGGGAGCAGCTTACACCGACGCTGGTTTATGCGGCCTGCTTTGTCCTGTCGCTTCTGGCGTCGGCGATTTACCACCTTTTACCGTTTGATCGTACCCGCGCCCTGCTGGGGCGGATTGACCATGCGGCGATCTACTTCAAGATCGCGGGCACCTACACACCGTTTGTTGTGCTCATCGGAACGGGGTTCGCCTATGGCATCCTCGCTGTGGTCTGGGCGCTGGCCATTATCGGCGCGGTCGCCAAACTGTCTTTCTGGAGCACGGAGTCTAAAGCGTCGCTTTATCTGTATCTTGGCATGGGGTGGCTGTCTGTGCTGCTGGTCTGGCCAATGTGGCAAAGCCTGCCCACCACGGCGCTGACGCTGATTGGCATCGGCGGGGTGATCTATACGCTGGGGACGATCGTCTTTGCACACCCCGGCATGCGCTTTCAGAATGCGATCTGGCACAGCTTTGTGCTTGCCGCCTCTATCTGCTTTTTCGCCGCCATCTCTATCAGCTTGTAAGCCCGTGTCAGGCCGCGTCAGGCCGCGTCCAGATAGGCGCGCACGCAGGATTGCACGTGGCGGAACCGGTCGCCGCCCAAATGTTTCCCGCCATACCAGCGCGTGACCACGATCAGGTGATCCTCCAGCCCCTCACGCTCTAGCATCCGGATGATCACCATCCCCGCACCGGATTCCCCATCATCGCCTTTCAGCGGGCCGCCGTCTGACAGCAGCACCGCCCAGGTGTTGTGGGTTGCCTTGGCATAGGATTTATCGCGCTTGAGCTCTTTCAGCGCGGCATCCACGGCGGCGCGATCGGACGCGGGGCAGCCTGAGACGGCATATTTCGACCCGCGGTCCGTCAGTATCTGGCCAAGCTGCTTCATGCGGTGCCGTTACAGCCCCGCCGCGGTCCGCCGTACGGTATCCAGACGCGATGCATTGGGCGGGTGCGTGCCCAGAAAACGGTCACCGGGGTCAGGAATACGGGTAAAGAATTCGGCCCCCCGCAGCGGGTTATACCCTGCGCGTGCGGTGATAATTGTGCCCAAGGCGTCTGCCTCAAGCTCGAAGTCCTTGGAATAGGTCCGCGCGCCCACCTGAGCCCCAAGACGCTGTGCCGATTCGACCGCTGTCGCATCGCCCCCGCTCAGCGTGGCGAGACCGGCAAAGATTACCGCACCGGCGACCGCGTTCTGCTGTTGGCGTGCGATATGCCCTTCGATGTGGTGGGCAGCCTCGTGCCCCATGACAAAGGCAAGCTCGTCCTCATTACGCGCATCCGCGATCAGGGCGAGCGTGAAGGCGATGACCGGACGCCCGGCCTTATCCTCGGTCTGGTAGGCGTTGGCGGGCTGGCCGGGACGGTCATCGACCACGATATTGAAATCGCAATTCACCTGCGAGGTCCGCACGCGACATTCGCGTTCGGCGACAGGTTCGACCGTTTGCAACACGCGGATAAAGCTGCGGGCGGATTCATTGGCGGAAAAACTAGCGGGTTGCCCTTGCTCGGGTTGGGTGGAGACAGGCCCCGACATGGTCGTCGGTTCGCAGGCAGCCATAAATGCCGCAGCAGCCAGAGCAAGACAGTATCTCAACATCACGTAACGCATCCTCAAAAGGGCAACGAATAGATCTGCCACCGTTTTAACGCGGCGGCGCGGATTTGAACAGACGGCGCAGTGCTGCCCTTGCATTGGACCGCCGAAAGAATACTGTGCCTTTATGTTTACGATTGAACACGAATTCGATGCCAGTGTGATCACTCTGATCGACGAAGGCAAAGCACCCTTGCGTGAAGATGTGACGGTGCAGGCCTTTGCCAGCGTTATCACATTCGAGCAATGGGACCCGCGCACCAACTCTGTCTGCAAGATCAGCCTCTCGCCCGAACAGCTGCACGATCTGACAGCCGCGCTGAACCTGCCCGAGGGCATCTACCGCACCGCGCCCAAGCGGTAACCAAAGGACACGCAATGGCCACTGGCACAGATATCAAGACATTTTACGAAGGCAGTTGGCACGAGGGTGACATCTCTGTCATCAAAGCGGCTGACCACGGTGCATGGCTGGGCACGACCGTATTCGACGGGGCGCGGCTGTTCGACGGTCTCAGCCCCGATCTGGAGGCGCATTGCGCGCGGATCAACCGGTCGGCCAAGGCGCTGATGATCACCCCCACGGTCGAGACCGCCGATATGGTCGAGATGGTACGCGAGGGTCTGAAAAGCTACCCCAAGGACGCCGCCGTCTATATCCGCCCGATGTATTGGGCGCTGGCGGGCGACGAGCTGGGGATCGTGCCATTAAAGGACGCGACCGGTTTTGCCATCAGCCTTGAACAGATCCCTATGGCGGCACCCGATGCGGCCACGACGCTGACACGGACCCGTTTCCGGCGTCCCGTGCTTGAAGACAACGTCGTCAACGCCAAGGCGGGCTGCCTTTATCCCAACAACGCCCGCATGATGGTTGAAGCCCGCGCCAAGGGCTTTGGCAACGCTCTGGTCGCCGATGCCATGGGCAATGTCGCCGAATCGGCTTCTGCCAATGTGTTCATGGTCAAGGATGGCGAGGTGTTCACCCCGATCCCCAATGGCACGTTTCTGGCCGGTATCACCCGCGCGCGGCATATGTCGAACATGCGCGCCGACGGGATCAAGGTGCACGAAACAGTGCTAAGCTTTGATGACTTCCATGCCGCGGACGAGGTCTTTTTGTCCGGCAATATGATGAAGGTCACGCCGGTCAAAGCGTTTGACGACACGCAGTACCAGATCGGCCCCATGACCCGCCGCGTGCGCGAGATGTATTGGGATTGGGCGGCCTCTGACCGTGGCTGACCCCGCCCCCCACCGTTCAACAGGAGGATGCTATGCGTAAATTTATGGTTGTGCTGGATGACAGCCGCGAATGCCTGAACGCCATGCGATTTGCCGCGATGCGGGCGTCCAACTCTGGCGGCGGGGTGGTGGTGCTGTCGGTCATCCCGCCTGACGAATTCAATCACTGGATCGGTGTGGCCGAGGTCATGCGCGAGGAAGCCCGCGAAAGGATCGAGGTGCATTTCGAGGTCTTCGCCAAATGGATGCGCGACCGGCTGAACGTGGAGCCCGCGCTGGTTATTCGCGAAGGTGTGATCGTGGACGAGATCATCAACCAGCTGGCCGATGACCCCGAAGTCGGCGTGCTGGTCCTTGGCGCGGGCACCGACAAGAAATCTGGCCCCGGCCCCTTGGTGACCCAGCTTTCCCGCAACGCAGGCTCGCTGCCGGTGCCGATCACCATCGTTCCCGGTGACATGAGCAAAGAACGGCTCGAGATGATCACCTGAGGCGGCACCGCGTCCCGTCGCAAACTTAGAATCGTTCCAAACCTTGACTTGCGCGCGCTCAGGTCGCATATCTGCATCAACCCTTTCAGGAGCATGTGATGTTTATTCAGACCGAATCCACGCCCAACCCCGCAACGTTGAAATTCCTGCCCGGTCAGACCGTGCTAGAGATGGGCACCGCCGATTTCCCCGCCCCCGAAGCCGCCAGCGCCTCGCCTTTGGCCACGCGTCTGTTCGCTGTCGAAGGCGTGACCGGCGTGTTCTTCGGCACCGATTTCGTGACCATCACCAAGGCTGACGGGATCGAATGGGACCACCTGAAACCCGCCCTGCTTGGCGCGATTATGGAGCATTTTCAATCCGGCCAGCCGGTGATGGAAACCGGCCATGACCACGCGTCGGGCCATGCGGAGCATACGGGCGAAGACGGTGCGATCGTCGGCCAGATCAAGGAATTGCTGGACAGCCGCGTGCGCCCTGCCGTGGCACAGGACGGCGGCGACATCACCTTCCACGGGTTCGAGCGCGGCGTTGTCTATCTGCACATGCAAGGGGCCTGCGCGGGCTGCCCATCGTCCACATTGACGTTGAAAATGGGCATCGAGAACCTGCTGCGCCACTACATCCCCGAAGTGACCGAGGTACGCCCGGTTGCCTAAGACGCCTCTTCTCCTGGCGTTTGATACATCGGCCGCACATTGTGCGGCCGCTTTGCTGTCGGGCGACCAGATCATCGCCAGCGTCGAGGAACCGATGAACAAGGGTCAGGGCGAACGGCTGCTTGGCCTATGTGCCGAGGTGCTGGCCAGCGCAGATGTGGCCTATAGCGATCTGACAGCGATTGGCGTCGGCATCGGGCCGGGGAACTTCACCGGGATCCGCATCGCGGTCTCGGCCGCGCGCGGGCTCGCGCTTGGCCTTGAGGTGCCGGCGATAGGTGTTTCACATCTTCAGGCGCTGGCCTTCGGGCATGATGGGGTTGTCATCAGCAGCATCGATGCGCGGCAGGACAAGCTGTTCGTGCAGGTGTTCGGCACGATGGACGACCGCGACCCTGTGATGTGTGGGCTGGATGATCTGCCTTCGGTGCCCTCGCGCGCTGATCCCGTCTGTGTGGGGCATCAGGCCGATATGATCGCAGCACTTTGTAACGGCACCGCCTTGCCCTCTCGTATGCCCGTGGCAGAGGCAACGGCACGCATTGCCGCGACGAAGCTTGGCACCCGGACCCCGCGCCCTGCCCCGCTGTATCTGCGCCCCGCCGATGCCGCCCCGGCCCGCGACACACCGCCCGCGATCTTTTCATGACGCCGCAGGATATGGCGCGGATTCACGCCGCCGCTTTCGTGCACGACCGTGCGTGGACGGCGCAAGAGATCGCCGATCTGCTGGCCTCCCCTTTTGTGACGTATCTGGGCGAACCGCAGGGATTTGCCCTGACCCGCCTGATCGCGGGAGAGGCAGAGCTGCTGACCCTCGCCGTTGATCCCGCAGCGCAACGTCAGGGCATTGGCCGCCGCTTGCTGCAACGCTGGATGGACGGGCTTGAAGCGCAGGCCGACACCGCCTTTCTAGAGGTCGCCGCGGACAATACCGCTGCCATCGCGCTTTACACTGCCGCAGGGTTTCATCAAACGGCCACGCGTCGCAGTTATTATCAGCGTAAAGATGCGTCCTCCGTTGATGCATTGATCTTTTCGCGTCAGTTTACGCACGGTTAATAGGCAATATCATCCCCAAGCGCTTGAGAATCCGGTTGACCCTACCCATGGGCTACGCAGTATCGTACATCTGATCGACGGAACCGGGCGCAAGCACGGAACTGCGACCGGGCAAAGGCTTCGCGCTTGCGCCCCAACACAATAAACCGGGAGACACTCCATGACCCTTATGACCAAATTCCTCGGCGCTGCTGCGGCCACGGCTCTTAGTGCCGGTGCGGCTCTGGCCGAACCCGCCCTGATCTTCGACCTTGGCGGCAAATTCGACAAATCCTTCAACGAAGCCGCCTTTGCTGGCGCGCAACGCTGGGCCGAAGAGACCGGTGAAAGCTTCCGCGAGATCGAACTGCAGTCCGAAGCACAGCGTGAACAGGCGCTGCGCCGTTTCGCCGAAGCGGGCTCCAACCCCATCGTGATGACCGGCTTTGCCTTTGGTGATGCACTTGGTCAGGTGGCAGGCGATTACCCTGATACCGATTTTGTCATCATCGACATGGTTGTCGACGCGCCCAACGTCCGTTCCGTTGTCTTCAACGAACACGAAGGGTCCTATCTGGTCGGTATGATGGCGGCGATGGCCTCTGAATCCAACACTGTCGGTTTTATCGGCGGCATGGACATCCCCCTGATCCGTAAGTTCGCCTGCGGCTACGCCCAAGGCGTTCTGGCCGTGAACCCCGACGCGACCGTGATTTCGAACATGACAGGTTCGACCCCCGCCGCATGGAACGACCCCGTAAAAGGGTCCGAACTGACCAAAGCGCAGATCAGCCAGGGTGCTGATGTTGTCTATGCAGCCGCGGGCGGCACAGGCGTTGGCGTTCTGCAAACCGCAGCGGACGAAGACATCCTGTCGATCGGCGTGGACAGCAACCAGAACCACCTGCACCCGGGCAAAGTCCTGACCTCGATGATCAAACGCGTGGACAATGCTGTGTTTGACGCAATGTCCGATGGCCCCGGCATGGAAAAAGGCTTTAACGTCATGGGCGTTGGCAACGAAGGCGTCGGCGTCGCGATTGACGAACACAACAAGGCACTGGTTACCGCTGAAATGCAGGCCGCTGTGGATGAAGCAGCAGCCAAGATCGCAGACGGGTCGCTTGAGGTACATGACTACATGTCCGACGACAGCTGCCCGAGCCTGAGCTTCTAAGCGTGAGCACTGCAACACATACGGAGCGGCAGGAAACTGCCGCTCCGGCGATCGAGCTGAAAGGCATCTCCAAGGCCTTTGGTCCGGTACAGGCCAATAAAGACATCTCTATCCGCGTTATGCCCGGCACGATCCATGGGATCATCGGGGAAAACGGCGCGGGCAAATCGACGCTGATGTCGATCCTTTACGGATTCTACAAAGCCGATAAAGGCGACATCTTTATCGCCGGTAAAAAAACCGACATCCCTGACAGCCAGGCCGCGATTGCCGCAGGCATCGGGATGGTGTTCCAGCACTTCAAACTGGTTGAAAATTTCACGGTCCTGGAAAACATCATTCTGGGTGCCGAAGACGGGCGGCTGTTGAAGCCATCACTGGCCAAGGCGCGCAAATCGCTGATGAAGCTGGCTGATGACTACGGCCTGAAGGTGGACCCCGACGCGCTGGTGCAAGACATCGGCGTCGGCATGCAGCAACGGGTAGAAATCCTCAAGGCGCTGTATCGTCAGGCGGATATCCTCATTCTGGACGAGCCCACCGGCGTGTTGACCCCAGCCGAGGCGGACCAGCTGTTCCGCATCCTCGGGCGTCTGCGTTCCGAAGGAAAGACGATCATCCTGATCACCCACAAACTGCGCGAGATCATGGAGACGACGGACACCGTATCGGTCATGCGCCGCGGCGAGATGACTGCCACCGTCAAGACCGCCGAAACCTCGCCCGCCGAACTGGCGGAGCTGATGGTCGGCCGCAAGGTCCTGCTGCGTGTTGACAAGAAACCCGCGGCCCCCGGCCCGGTCATTCTGGATGTCGAAGGGCTGCGCGTCGTTGATGACAAGGGCGTCGAGCGTCTACGCGGCATCGATCTGCAAGTCCGCGCGGGCGAAATCCTTGGCGTTGCGGGGGTGGCCGGCAATGGCCAGTCCGAACTGCTTGAGGTTCTGGGCGGATACCAGACCGGCAAGGGCAGCGTGCGCGTCAATGGCACGGCACTGGACCTGACCGGCAATAAATCCGACGGCCAATCCCGCCGCAACCACGGCATCGCCCATGTCCCCGAAGACCGCCAGCGCGAAGGTCTGATCATGGAGTATCAGGCGTGGGAAAACACCGCCTTCGGCTATCACAAAGATCCTGCCTACCGCAGCGGCATGTTGATGGATAACGCCGCGATCAAGGCCGACACCGTTGAAAAGATGAAACGTTTCGACGTGCGTCCGCCAAACCCCAAACTGGCGGCCAAGAACTTTTCCGGCGGGAACCAGCAAAAGATCGTTCTGGCGCGCGAGATCGAACGCAACCCCGACCTGCTGCTGATCGGACAGCCGACCCGTGGCGTGGATATCGGCGCGATCGAATTCATCCACGAACAGATCGTCGCCCTGCGCGATCAGGGCAAGGCGATCCTGCTGGTCTCGGTCGAGCTGGAAGAGATTCTCGCACTCAGCGACCGGGTGGCTGTCATGTTCGACGGTCAGGTCATGGGCATCCGCGACGCCAGTCAGACCGATGAAAAGGAACTGGGCTTGCTGATGGCGGGCATCACCGATACCGATGCGCCCCATTCCATCGAAGAGATCGAAGACAATCTGGCCCATGCGGGCGGCGATCCGCATAAGGAAGTGTAACATGGACGTAATGCCAAAATGGGCCGAGGTCGTCCTCGTGCCTTTGATTTCGCTATTGCTGGCAGCGATCCTGTCGGCGCTGGTCATTCTGGGCATCGGGGAAGACCCTGTTGCGGCCGTCAAACTGATGGTGTCCGGCGCATTGGGCAGCACCTATGGCTGGGGCTATACGCTGTATTACGCCACGAACTTCATGTTCACCGGCCTTTGCGTTGCCATCGCCTTTCACGCGCGGCTGTTCAATATCGGTGGTGAAGGCCAGGCGATGCTGGGCGGTTTGGGCGTGGCGCTGGCCTGTCTGTATATCCCGTGGCCCCATTGGTCGCTGGCCCTGATCGGTGCAGCGGCGATGGCTGCGGTGTTCGGCGCCGCCTGGGCCGCGATTCCCGCGTTCCTGCAAGCCAAACGGGGCAGCCATATCGTGATCACCACGATCATGTTCAACTTTATCGCGGCGGCGGTGCTGAACTATATTCTGGTTAATATGCTGCGCCCCCAAGGCAGCATGGACCCCGCAACGGCACGCTTTCCTGACGCGACCAAACTACCGACGCTGCATGATATCCTTGCCCCGCTGGGGATCGAGTTTTCCAAGGCAGCGCCCGCCAATATCTCGCTTCTGGTGGCGGTTGCGGCCTGTATCTTCCTGTGGGTGCTGATCTGGCGCACGCGGCTGGGGTATGAGATCCGCGCCTATGGCCATTCGGAATCGGCTGCGAAATACGCCGGTATCTCTCCGGTCAAGATTACGATGATCGCGATGATCATCTCGGGTGGTTTGGCGGGCATGATGGCGATCAACAACGTCATGGGCGAAGCCGAACGGCTGGTGCTGAACGCCACGGAAGGCGCGGGCTTTATCGGGATCGCTGTGGCGCTAATGGGCCGCAGCCATCCTTTGGGCGTTTTCCTTGCCGCGATCCTCTTCGGGTTCCTCTATCAGGGCGGTGCTGAACTGGCGCTCTGGACCTCGATCCCGCGCGAGCTGATCGTCGTCATTCAGGCGCTGGTGATCCTCTTTACCGGAGCGTTGGACAACATGGTGCGTATGCCGCTCGAGAAAATCTTTCTGGCGCTGCGCGCCGCACGGGCCCCCAAGCCCGAACGCAAACCGGTGGAGCCTGCTGAATAATGGATTATATCACGCTTATCCAACTGTTCGACAGCACCGTGCGCCTTGCCACACCGCTGCTGCTGGCCTGCCTTGCCGGTCTGTTTTCCGAACGCGCCGGTATTTTCGACATCGGCCTTGATGGCAAGATGCTGGCGGCGGCGTTCTTTTCGGCGGCCGTGGCGTCGCTGACGGGGAACGTCTGGCTGGGGCTGCTGGCCGGCATCGCCGCGTCGATGGCGCTGAGCCTGCTACACGGGCTGGCCTCCATCACCTTCCGCGGCAACCAGCTGATTTCCGGCGTCGCGATCAACTTTCTTGCCGCCGGTCTGACGGTGCTGATCGCGCAGGACTGGTTCCAGCAAGGCGGGCGCACGCCGTCGCTGATCGGCGGGGCGCGGTTCAATCCGATCACCCTGCCCTTTGCCGATGACATCGCCCAGACCCCGATCATCGGCCCGCTCTATGCCGAGCTGATCTCGGGCCATTCGATCCTTGTCTACCTCGCCTTCCTCGCGGTCCCTGCGACATGGTGGCTGCTGTATCGGACACGCTTTGGCCTGCGTCTGCGCGCTGTGGGCGAAAACCCCGCTGCGGTGGATACCGCTGGGGTTTCCGTCATCGGGCTGCGCTATGCCGCGGTGCTGATCTGTGGCGTACTTTGCGGTATTGCCGGTGCCTACCTCAGCACGGCGCTGCAGGCCGGCTTCATCAAGGATATGTCCGCAGGCCGTGGCTATATCGCTCTGGCGGCACTGATCTTTGCCAAGTGGCGCCCGTGGTACGCGCTGTGGGCCACGCTGCTGTTCGGCCTGTTCGGCGCGCTGGAAACCCGCCCCGACGTGATCGAGGCATTGGTGAACTTCAAGGTTCAGGGCCAGTTGCTGGCCGCCCTGCCCTATGTGATGACCGTGATCATCCTCGCAGGCTTTGTCGGCAAGGCGATCCCGCCCCGTGCCGGCGGCGAGCCCTACGTCAAAGAGCGTTAACGCTCCCCGCGCCGTCGCAGATTGCGGCGGCGCAGCATCCACGATTGATTTCAACCTTTGGATCGGTCTAACTGCTTCTATGCAAATTTACCTGCCCATTGCCGAGCTGTCGGTCAACGCGTTCCTCCTTTTGGGGTTGGGCGGTATCGTGGGCGTTCTATCCGGCATGTTCGGCGTCGGGGGCGGTTTTCTGATCACGCCGCTGTTGTTCTTTATCGGCATCCCCCCTGCGGTCGCTGTGGCGACCGGCGCGAACCAGATCGTTGCCTCCTCCTTCTCGGCGCTGCTGGTGCATCTGAAACGCAAGACGGTGGATCTGCGCATGGGCAGCGTGCTGCTGGCGGGCGGGCTGGTCGGGGCCGCGGCGGGCGTCACCATCTTCAACTACCTCAAATCGCTGGGTCAGGTCGATCTGCTGGTCAACCTGTGCTATGTCGTTTTCCTTGGCATCATCGGTGGGCTGATGCTGATTGAATCGCTGAACGCGATGTACAAGACCCGCAGCGGCAAACGCCCCCCGCGCAAGAAACACACGTGGATCCAGAAGCTGCCGTTCAAGATGCGCTTTCGGGTCACGGGGCTTTATATCTCGGTCATCCCACCGCTGCTGGTCGGGGCTTTTGTCGGGCTTTTGGCCGCGATCATGGGCGTGGGCGGCGGCTTTATCATGGTGCCGGCGATGATCTATCTGCTGGGGATGCCCACCAAGGTGGTGGTGGGGACCTCGCTGTTCCAGATCATCTTTGTGGCTGCATTTACCACGATGCTACACGCCACCACCAACTATACCGTCGACATCGTACTGGCCGTGCTACTGCTGATCGGCGGGGTGATCGGCGCGCAGTTCGGGACCAGCCTTGGCACCAAGCTCAAGGCGGAACAGCTGCGTATCCTGCTTGCACTGCTGGTGCTGGTCGTCTGCGGCAAGCTTGCACTGGAACTGTTGCTGCAACCGGCAGAGCTTTATTCCGTCGGGTTCACATCATGATCCGCCTGCGTGCCCTTTTGCTGGCAGCGCTGGCCTGCCTGTCATTCTCCGCCACCGCGGACGAGGCGATTGTGCTGGGCCTGAACCAAAGCGAAGTCTCTATCTCTACCAATTTCAACGGGTCCGAGATCATCATCTTCGGGGCCGTCAAACGCGAGACCCCGATCCCCGAAGGCCCCGAGCTTGAGGTCGTGGTGACCGTGTCCGGCCCGTCGGCCCCGGTCACGGTGCGGCGCAAGGAAAAGACCTTTGGCATCTGGGTGAACACCGCCGCCGTCGAGGTCGACCGTGCCCCCAGCTTCTATGCCGTCGCCACCAGTGGCCCCTTGCAGGACGTGCTGAACCGCACCGAGGACCTGCGCTATAAAGTCTCTGTCCCGCGGGCGATCCGGTCGGTCGGTGCGCCGATGAATATCGAGGATTCCGCCGCATTCTCGGACGCGCTGGTGCGCATCCGCAGCAAGGCGAACCAGTATCAACTGGACGAGGAAGGCGTGACCGTGGACGAACAGACCCTGTTCCGCGCGACGGTGCAGCTACCCGCGTCCTTGATCGAGGGCGATTACAACACCCGCATTTTCCTGACCCGCGGCGGGTCCGTCGTGGCGCAATACGGGACGTTGATCGACGTGCGCAAGGTCGGGCTGGAACGCTGGCTGTTCAACCTGTCGCGGGAAAATGCGCTGGTCTACGGGCTGCTGTCGCTGGCGATTGCCATCGCGGCGGGCTGGGGGGCCTCTAGCCTTTTTGCGGCGTTGCGCCGCTAGGCCGGATCATCCGTCTGTGTCTCAAGGCTCAGCGGGGCGGCAGGGGCCGCGCGCAGATCGTCCACCCGCAGCATTCCGGACGGTTTTGACAGGCGGTTGCGCACGACCCAGATCAACCGCTCTTGCGCGCGGGTGATCGCCACATAGGCCAGCCGCTTCCACAGCGGTTGCCCCGCCTCTGACCGGCCCATCCGCGCCGCTGCATAAAGGTCGGGCGCAAAGACCTGCACCGTGTCCCACTGGCTGCCCTGCGCCTTATGGATCGTTACCGCCGCCCCATGCAAGAACGTCGCCCCCATGCGCGCGGCAAAGGGGATGAAGGGTTCTTCCTCGTCCGGTTTTTCGATCTTCACGATCGACGCGGCAGAGATTTGCGGGTCTTCCGCGCCCATCACATGCAGGCGGCTAAAGCCCGGCTTGCGCCCTGCCCCCAGATAGACGACCTGCGCGCCCTTGATCAGGCCCCGCGCTTCAAGGTCGAGCCGTTTCTTGCGGTGTTTCAACGGCAGCTCGATCCCGTCGCAGATCAGCGGCTCCCCCTCCAGCAGCGCGTCTTCGGGCGCGCCATAGACCGACCGGAAAGCGTTGATCAGCCGGATGCGCGTGGCATTGCGCCAGACCAGCACAGGCGACCGCGCCATCAAGTCCACTTCTACCCGCTGGCCCCAGACGACACGGTCGTCCTTCTTTGACGCGTCTTCGACCATACGCTCGAACTGTTCAAAACTCAGGTCAGGGTCGGCAAGCGCATGGGCCAGATCAAGGATCGGGTTGTCGGCCTGCTGCCGGTGAATTCGGCTAAGGTTCAGCACCCGTTCCTTGGGCAGCTTTTCAAACACCATCGTGCCCGACTGCCCCACGGGGGCCAACTGCGCCGGATCGCCAAACAGCAGCAACGTCGGGAAGATCTCTTTCAGATCCTCGAACTGCTTGTCATCCAGCATCGAACTTTCATCGACGAAGCCGATGTCCAGCGGTTCTTCGCGACGCTTCCATCCGGTAATGAAATCGCTGCCGCGCAGACCCGCAGCGGCCAAGGCACCGGGGATGGATTTATTGTTCTCGTAGAACGCGAAGGCACGGTCCAGCGAGACTTCGTTCATCCCCTCGATCACCGGGCGTTCACCGCTGCCCGCCAGCCATTCCGCGATGCGTTCGTATTCGGGGTCATAGACAGGCGTATAGAGGATGCGGTGGATCGTCGTCGCGGGTACACCGCGCAGCCGCAGGACCGATGCCGCCTTGTTGGTGGGGGCCAGAATGGCAAGGGTGCGCTTGTCTTTCTTCTTGCGCTCGTAATCGCCCGAAACGATGTCGACGCCGGCATTTTCCAGCGCCTTGTACAGTTCTGCCAGCAGCAGTGTTTTGCCTGACCCCGCCTTGCCGGTCACCGCTAGCACTTGGTCCGCCCCGCCCGCAGGGGGCATCAGCAGATTGTCATCCAGATCGATGCCCGCATGGCGCAACATCTCGGTCACGCTGTCAAAGGCAGCCGCCTGATCGGCGGAATAAGTAAGGGCAGGTACTGTCATGGCGCGACCCTAATTCAGCGCGGCACCGGGGGCCAGATGGCATCGCCGCTATTCGCGCAATCAGCCCGTGCCAAACCGCCGCGTGATGCCGGATACAACAACACCCGCGCACCGATGAATTGGTGCGCGGGTGTCTGGTCAGTCGGTCGTCAGCGCCCCCTGAACGGGGGCCACCGACTTACTTTTTCGCGTCCAGCGCGTCTTCGAGCGTGCGCAGGCCGGTCTTGGGCGATTGCACCAGTACCGACATGTTGCCCGGCTTATGCTCGTTCGCCATCATCTTCATATGCGCGTCGGGCAGATCGGCCCAGGTGAACACTTCGGACATGCACGGATCAAGACGGCGCTCTACCATCAGTTTGTTGGCGGCCGACGCCTGCTTGAGGTGAGCAAAGTGGCTGCCCTGCAAACGCTTCTGGTGCATCCACATATAGCGCACGTCGAAAGTCAGGTTGAAACCCGAAGTCCCCGCGCAGATCACGACCATGCCGCCCTTTTTGCAGACGAAGGTGGACACTGGGAACGTCGCCTCGCCGGGGTGCTCAAACACCATGTCGACGTTCACGCCCTTGCCTGTAATCTCCCAGATCGCGGCACCGAACTTGCGCGCCTCTTTGAACCAAGCCGCATATTCGGGCGTGTTCACGGTGGGCATCTGGCCCCAGCAGTTGAAGTCCTTGCGGTTCAGAACGCCCTTGGCGCCCAGATCCATGACAAAGTCCCGCTTGGATTCATCCGAGATCACACCGATCGCATTCGCGCCAGCGGTGTTGATCAACTGGATCGCATAGGACCCCAGCCCGCCCGAGGCACCCCAGACCAACACGTTCTGGCCCGGTTTCAGATCGTGGGGTTCATGGCCGAACAGCATCCGGTAGGCAGTGGCCAGCGTCAGCGTGTAGCAGGCGGCCTCTTCCCATGTCAGGTGCTTGGGGCGTGGCATCAACTGCTGCGCCTGCACATTGGTGAACTGGGCGAAGGATCCGTCGGGGGTCTCGTAGCCCCAGATGCGCTGGCTGGGAGAATACATCGGATCGCCGCCGTTGCACTCTTCGTCGTCGCCGTCATCCTGGTTGCAGTGGATCACGACTTCGTCGCCGACCTTCCAGCGTTTTACCTTGTCGCCAACCGCCCAGACGATGCCCGACGCGTCAGAGCCCGCAATGTGGAAGGGCTGCTTGTGGCCGTCGAAGGGGCTGATGGGTTTGCCCAAGGCAGCCCAGACACCGTTATAGTTCACACCCGCCGCCATCACGAGGACAAGCACCTCGTGACTGTCGAGCGTCGGCACGTCCACGACCTCTTCGAGCATCGCGGTATTGGGGTTCCCGTGGCGTTCCTTGCGGATGGTCCATGCGTACATCTGCTTTGGAACGTAGCCCATCGGCGGGATTTCCCCGATCTCGTAAAGGTCTTTTTCCGGTGCGTCGTATTGCGCGATATTCGTGTCCAAGGCCATGTCGGTCTCCACAGTCAGAATAGGTTTGTGCCGCAGTGCAGAATCGCGGCGTCTACTGGTGGAATATGATCCTTCGCGCAACAATGCAACACCATTTGGTCTCTAATTGTAATTTTATGACTTTGCAGCCGCAGCAATTTCGGCAGTAGTTTTGCTTGTGTGACCTATCTGTCAAAGAAATGGGCGATAGAGTTCGCGTAGAACCGCAATGCGGGGCGCTGCCCGTCGGCGGGGGCATAGCCACGATCCGACGCCGTGATCATCCCGCGCTGCACCAGATGATCGCGTGCTCTGGCGACATTGGCGGCGAAGTCCTGCGTCCCGACCACAGCCGCGTCAGAGGCCCGCGCTGCCATGCCTTGCATTTCCTGTTCCAGCGCGACGCCATCCAGCGGCTTTTCCGCCAGCAGCAGCACCCGCGCCAGCAAGGGCACGAACAACAGCGGCATCTCGTGTTCGATCCGCCCCATCAGATCCTGCGCCAGCCCGTCCACATTCGGCGCGTCGCCATAGTCGCGCAAATGTACCGGCGTGCCAAACACGACCACCGCCTCGCCAAAGCGCAGGAATTTGCCGCGCAGACGCAGCCAGATCTTGCGAACAATGAATTTCAAAATGACCGAGATTTGGGCATCGAACCGGCGCGTGCCTGCCGCGTCCGCAGCAATCAACACGCGGTCTTCCAGTACACGGTCATAGTTGATCGCCACCGGTACAAAGACGACATCGCGGTCTTTCAACTCTGCCTCAAGCACATAGCCAAGCAGCCCCATCTTGGGCGGCATCAACTTGCCGTTCAGGCTCAGCCCGCCCTCGGGGAAGATCGCCTGGGTCACCCCGCCTTCGGTCGCCATCTGCACATAGCGGGCCAAGACCTTGCGATACAGCGCGCCGCGCGATTTGCGCCGGATGAAATACGCCCCCATCGACCGGATCAACCGGCTGAGCGGCCAGACACGCGCCCATTCCCCCACGGCATAGCTGAGCGCCGACGCCTCCCCCGCGAGGTAGGTCACCAGCACGTAGTCCATGTTGCTGCGGTGGTTCATCACAAAGATGACCGTGGCGTCTGACGGGATACCTTCGATCACCGCGTCGTTGCGCGATCCGGTGCGCACATCATACAGCGCATTCGCCAGAAACCGCGCCAGCCGGATGCCAAAGCTGAAATAAGCAAAGGCGCTAAAACTCGGGACAATCTCGCGGGCATAGCGGCGCGCCTGTTCAGAGGCGACGTTCTCGGGGATGCCTTCGGCGCGCGCGTGATCCACAATCGCCTGACTGATCTGCGGGTCATAGATCAACCGCTGGATCATATCGTGCCGCCGCGCCAGCTTGAACGGTTCAATCGGGCGGGTCAGCCGCGTGTTCAGCTGTGCGACAGCTTTCTCCAGCCGTCTGCGAAAGAACCACCGGACCGAGGGCAACAAAAAATGGCTAAGCGCGGTCACAGCCGCGAACAGCAGGATCACCGCGAAAAGCCAGACGGGAAGTTCAATCGTTTGCGTCATCGCCCAACCCTTGCAGGACCCGCGCTGTCTGGGCAACATAAAACAGTCAACCACACATAGGGCCCCCCTAGACAAGGCACGCGCGACCGTAACGCAGCGGCTTTCGCCCATGCCGCAATGCAGCGAATTGACAGAGCCTGATTATTTCACGTATCAATCGACCAGCGCAAGAATATTACCCATTCGATTCACGAAAGGCCGCCCCATGTCGCAACCGCAAAAAGACCGCCCCTGGCTGATCCGCACCTACGCCGGACACTCCACCGCCGAGGCATCCAATGCGCTGTATCGCGCGAACCTTTTGAAAGGGCAGACCGGCCTGTCGGTCGCCTTCGACCTGCCCACCCAGACCGGATATGACAGTGATCACATCCTGTCGCGCGGCGAAGTCGGCAAAGTGGGCGTGCCCGTGGCGCATTTGGGCGATATGCGCAGCCTGTTCAAGGATATCCCGCTTGAGCAGATGAACACTTCGATGACGATCAACGCCACCGCGCCGTGGCTGCTGGCGCTGTATATTGCTGTGGCCGAGGAACAGGGCGCGGATGTGTCCAAGCTCCAAGGCACCGTGCAGAACGACCTGATCAAGGAATACCTTTCGCGTGGCACCTATATCTGCCCGCCTGCCCCGTCTCTCAAGATGATCGCGGATGTGGCCGAGTATTGCTATACCAACGTGCCCAAGTGGAACCCTATGAACGTCTGTTCCTACCACCTGCAAGAGGCCGGTGCCACGCCCGAGCAAGAGCTGGCCTTTGCCCTTGCCACCGCCACCGCCGTATTGGACGCCCTGCGCCCCCGCGTCCCCGAAGAGGACTTCCCCATGCTGGTGGGGCGGATCTCTTTCTTTGTGAACGCGGGCATCCGCTTTGTCACCGAGATGTGCAAGATGCGCGCCTTTGGCGACCTTTGGGACGAAATCTGCCGCGACCGCTATGGCGTTGAAGACCCGAAATACCGCCGCTTCCGCTATGGGGTGCAGGTGAACTCCCTCGGGCTGACCGAACAGCAGCCCGAAAATAACGTCTACCGCATCCTGATCGAGATGCTTGCGGTGACCCTGTCAAAGAACGCCCGCGCCCGCGCCGTGCAGCTGCCCGCGTGGAACGAAGCGCTTGGCCTGCCGCGCCCGTGGGACCAGCAATGGTCGATGCGGATGCAGCAGATCATGGCCTACGAGACCGACCTGCTGGAGTTTGACGACCTGTTCGATGGCAACCCCGCCGTGGACCGCAAGGTCGAAGCGCTGAAAGAGGGCGCACGGGCTGAACTGGCGAACCTTGATGATATGGGCGGCGCGATTTCGGCGATTGATTACATGAAGTCCCGTCTGGTCGAAAGCAACGCGGACCGTCTGGGCCGGATCGAGGCCGGCGAGACCATCGTCGTCGGCGTGAATAAATGGCAACAGGGCGAACCCTCGCCCCTGATGACGGGCGATGGCGGCATCATGGTCGTGGACCCCGCGGTCGAGGCCGACCAGATCAACCGTCTGAACGCATGGCGCGACAGCCGCGACCAGGCCGCCGTGGACAAGGCGCTGGCCGATCTGCGCGCCGCCGCTGCCGAAGGGCGCAATGTAATGGAGCCCTCTATCGCCGCGGCCAAGGCCGGGGTTACCACCGGCGAATGGGCCGAACAGATGCGCAGCGTGCATGGCGAATACCGTGGGCCAACAGGCGTTGCTTCGGGCCGGTCAAACAAGACCGAGGGGCTGGACGACCTACGCGACGCCGTGGATGCCGTCAGCACTCGTCTGGGCCGCCGGCTGAGCTTCCTTGTCGGGAAACCGGGGCTCGATGGGCATTCGAACGGTGCCGAACAGATCGCCGTCCGCGCCCGCGATTGCGGTATGGAAATTGCCTATGAGGGTATTCGCCTGACGCCGTCGGAAATTGTTTCCGCCGCCGCCGAAGGAGAACATCACGTTGTCGGGCTTTCGATTCTTTCGGGATCGCATATTCCATTGGTCGAGGATTTAATGAAACAAATGCGCGCCGCCGGATTGGACCACATTCCCGTAATCGTGGGTGGTATTATTCCAGAAGAAGACGCCAAAAGATTGCGCGCTATGGGAGTCGCTCGTGTTTACACGCCAAAAGACTTTGAATTGAATACAATTATGGCAGACATCGTCACACTCGCCGATCCCGAAACTGTGGCCGCCGAATAAAAAGCGGCCAATTCAAAAACTCTTTGTTTGTTCATTCTTTTGGCGTAAAGCATTAATTGGCTTTTCGACAAAGGAATGAGCGAGAATGAGTATTGATCTAAGCACAATGTCCCACAAACAGCTGGAACAGCATTTGGAAGACGTGAAGATGGCGATTAAGAACGCATATGAACGCGACCGCGTAGAAGCCCGCAAAGCCGCTGAAAAAGCAGCCGCCGAATACGGGTTCTCGCTGGATGAAGTATCCGGCGGTGCGAAAAAGGGCAAAGCCGCGAAAGCTGCCGCGAAATACGCCAACCCCGAAGACCCCAGCCAGACATGGACCGGCAAGGGCCGCCAGCCCAACTGGTTCCGCGACCTGATCGCCAGCGGCACCGATCCGGAAACGTTGGAACTGTAAATCAGCCTGACATGCGCACAGCGTGCGGTTATTGCGTCCCCTCGGCGCATCCCTTTGGCTTTGGAAATATAAAGAGCATCCTATGACAATCCATATTGGCGCAAAACCCGGCGATATTGCCGAAACAGTCCTTATGCCCGGCGACCCGTATCGCGCGAAATGGGCTGCGGAAACATTCCTTAAAGATGCAAAACTTGTAAATGAAGTACGTGGCATGCTGGGTTTCACCGGCACATGGAATGGTAACCG
This sequence comes from Sulfitobacter sp. UBA1132, assembly GCF_002311545.1. Classification (NCBI taxonomy): domain Bacteria; kingdom Pseudomonadati; phylum Pseudomonadota; class Alphaproteobacteria; order Rhodobacterales; family Roseobacteraceae; genus Sulfitobacter; species Sulfitobacter sp. UBA1132. The sequence goes on from NZ_DCAN01000010.1 coordinate 38,915, forward strand.
CGTCACTATTCAAGGCTCTGGCATGGGGATGCCCTCGCTGTCGATTTATGCCAATGAATTGATTTCCGAATACAACGCGCAAACCCTTATTCGGATTGGATCTTGTGGCGGGATGCAGCCGCAGGTTGGTATTCGCGATGTCATTATTGCCATGACCGCCACGACAATTACCTCGCCTTCTTCCGGTATCTTCCGCGAGATGAATTACGCCCCCTGCGCCGATTGGTCCCTGCTGCGTGCTGCCGTGGACGCGGCAGAGGCGAAAGGCACGAAAACCCATGTCGGCGGGATCTATTCCTCGGATGTCTTTTATGCCGAACGCCCCGATCTGGACGAGCAGATGACCCGCCACGGAATTCTGGGTGTCGAGATGGAAGCGGCAGAGCTTTATACCCTCGCCGCGCGCCACAAACGCCGTGCACTGGCGGTGCTGACGGTCAGCGACCACCTGCAAACCGGCGAAGCGCTGCCCGCGGAAGAGCGCGAGAAATCCTTTGGCGATATGGTCGAAATCGCGCTAAAGGCGGCTTTCCCCAATAATTGATGCACGATGATCCCCCGGCGGACGCTCCGCGGGGGATTTATACCCATTTGGAAGCACGGCCGGGCGCTATCCCGATCCCTTAGCCCCCGTGGCTGCGGTCGTAGCCGTTGGGGGACGGGCTTTGCCACCGCTCAAGCGCGCCTTTGGCGGGGGCGAACACCTCTACCAGCAGCGGATAGCAGGCGGCAACGTCCGAGGAATGTTTGGCGGAGCAATCCCCTCCCGGACAGGCGCTGAGCGCGCCGAGCAGATCGATCTCGGCGAAAAACTCAAGGTAGTCGCCGGGGCGCACGGGGCTGGCCTTCATGAAATACTGGCCGGTGTCGCGGGTAAAGCCGGTGCACATAAAGACGTTCAGCACGTCATGCACGAAAGGCTCTGCCTCGGCGCGCGTGATGCCCTGATGATCCGCCAAGGCCCGGATCAGGTTGGAGTGGCAGCAATGGTGGTATTGCCCGCCCGACAACAGCTGGTTGGTATAGGGATCGCAGCGCGTGCCGATCACATCATGCACCGAGCCCCCGAAGGCATCCATGCCGTACCAGTCGAGCGTATCATGGGTCAGCGTCGCCATAGGGCGCAGCGTGGGAAAGCTGCTCCACATGCGCTGTCCGGTGGTGATATGCGTGCCATGCAGCGCGCGGGTTTTGCCGGAGTAGAACCGTTCGGACAGATCATTTTGCGACCAGAGGTTCAGGTCACCGACCTGTGGCCCCTCGACCGAGGTAATCCGAAAGAAATGCCCCGCCGGCACGGTAAAGCAGCTTGCGTCACGAGGGGCGACGGTGACCTCGTCCACTTTGGTCAGCGCTTCGCGCGCGCGTCCGTAAAGCGCCATGTCAGGCACGGGCAGCGTCTCGACGGGATAGCAGATCACGGGCGCAACAGCGCGGCGGGCGTCGGCATCATGGGGCGGTGTCATAGCGGAAACTCCTGACGGTTGGGTCCGATCCTGAGGCCATCGCGCACGGCGTCAGAGAGGCCGGCCGCCGACATTTGCCTTGCAATCGCGGGGGGCCGATTGGGTGGCGGTATAGGCCTCTGCTCCGCAGGCGACACAATGGTAGAACTGCAGGCTGCCTTTGTCGCGGTTACTGTCCTTGCGCCAGCGGCATCCACGCACCGCTTTATCACGGTAGGCAACATAGGCGACGATCGCAAAAGCGATGGCAAAGGCAATCAGGATCATAGGGGGCACTTGTCACGCCCCCCGCGCCAATGGGCAGCGGGAGGCGCAGGTTGCGATGGGATCAAACGGTGCGTTCGACCATCATCTTCTTGATATTGGCGATGGCTGCGGCAGGGTTCAGGCCCTTGGGGCAGGTCTTGGCGCAGTTCATGATGGTGTGGCAGCGGTACAGTTTGAACGGGTCTTCCAGATCGTCCAGACGTTCGCCTGTGGCTTCATCGCGGCTGTCGATGATCCAGCGGTAGGCATGCAGCAGCGCGGCTGGCCCGAGGTAGCGGTCGCCGTTCCACCAGTAGCTGGGGCAGGATGTCGAGCAGCAGGCGCACATGATGCACTCATAAAGCCCGTCAAGCTTGGCACGGTCGTCGATCGACTGTTTCCATTCTTTCGCGGGCTCTGCCGTTTTGGTTTCAAGCCACGGCTGGATGGAGGCGTGCTGCGCGTAGAAATGCGTAAGATCGGGGATCAGATCCTTGACCACGGGCATGTGTGGCAACGGGTAGATCTTCACCGCGCCTTTCACCTCGTCCACGCCATAGGTACAGGCCAGCGTGTTGATCCCGTCGATGTTCATCGCGCAGGATCCGCAGATGCCTTCGCGGCAGGACCGGCGGAAGGTCAGGGTCGGGTCGATCTCGTTCTTGATCTTGATCAGCGCGTCCAGAATCATCGGGCCGCAGGTGTCCATATCGACGAAATACGTGTCGATGGCCGGGTTCTTGCCGTCGTCCGGATTCCAGCGATAGACCTGAAACTGCCGCAGGTTCTTGGCACCTTCGGGTTTGGGCCATGTTTTTCCGGTCGTCATCCGGGAGTTCTTGGGGAGCGTGAGTTGAACCATATCGCTTCTCCTGGTCTGTCGGGCAGTTGCCCAGTTCGTTTCAATTCTGGCGCTTACGTCTTTCGGATGTAAAGCGCATTTCCCTCGGCGCGCAGGGTTTGACGGTACCCGGCGGCCAGTATCTCTGCACAAAGGTCGCCGTCCCACTGATCCGCATGGCGGACCTCTATCAAGATCGCATCCGGCAGCCAGCCGCCGGATTTGCCCTGCGCGAGGATGGGGTTCAGCACGACCTCCTCGGCCCCTTCGACATCGATCTTTAGGATCGTGCCGTCATGGTGCCGTGCGGCGTGTGTAAAGGCGGACAGGGGCCGTGTGGGCACCAGCACGCCGCCGTTCTGTTGCTTGCCCTCGATCGGGAGCAGCGATGCCTGACCGTAATTGTGCCCGCGGAAGTTCAGCATCGCCTCGCCCTCGCGGTCGGACAGCGCGCAGCCTTCGATACGGACACGGTCGGTCAGATTATTCAGCGCGATGTTCATGCCAAGCCGGCCAATCATCAGCGGGTTGGGTTCGAATGCCACAACGCGCGACCCGTCGCCCGCGGCCATCGCCAGCGGGATCGAATAGGCCCCGCAGTTGGCACCGATGTCAAAGACCAGCATGTTGCGGTCTTCCACCAGTTCGACCAAAGCCACCAGCGATTTGATCTCGGGCGGGTATTCGTTCAGCCAAAGGCAGGTTTCGGTGTAGTTATCGCGCGGGTCCACCACCATGCGAATGTCAGCGAACTCCACCTCTGTGGGGCCAAGCTGCGACTTGATGCGGGTGCGTTCGCTGGTGTCCCCGTCACGGAATTGCGCGCGCAGATCGGCCATATGGCCTACATCCTTGCCCTGCGTATCCGGCGTGACGTTCGGGTGACCCATTAGCCCAGCAATCCCGGGACGCTGCCAGCGGAACGCGACAGGCATTGCACGGTTTCGGGGCGCGACAGTACCGCGCGCACGGTGGCGACGGTGGTGTCATCCACGCCGATCACGGCGGATTTGGCGAAAACGCGCACCTGAGCCGCATCGGCATTGTCGACGATACAATCGGTGAAGGGCGTGATCAGCTGCTTGGGCACCTGTGGAAAGCGCGTGGCAAGGGTTTCGGTGATGACCCCCTTGGTGCCTTCGCGGGCGATGCTGTCGACCTGCTGCGTTGCTTGCGCACAAGCGGACGCGGCCAAAATCATGGTCATAGCGATAAACTGTTTCATGTCGCCTGCCCTCCGCCTGCAGGACGAGGGCATGGCCCCCGGTTTGGTCCCCTGCCCCCAAAAGCGGAGGCAGGGTTTCAGATCAATACACCCGTGCTTTGGGTGCGATCTTTTTCATGTCGATCCCGCCTTCGGATTCCTCGGTCAGCGGATCAAGGTGCACACCACGGTAGCTGAGCGTTGCCGCGTTCCCGTCGAAATACGCGAGGCTGTGCTTGCGCCAGTTCTCGTCATCGCGATCAGGGTAATCTTCGTGGGCATGCGCCCCGCGGCTTTCCTTGCGGGCGGCAGCGGCGGTGATGGTGGCCACGGCGTTCGGCATCAGGTTGGTCAGCTCAAGCGTTTCCATCAGGTCAGAGTTCCAGACCAGCGATGTGTCGGTCACGTGCAGATCAGCGATCTTGCCGGCGACCTCGTCCATCTTGACCTTGCCTTCGTTCAGCGTCTTGTCGGTACGGAAAACCGCAGCATCGGCCTGCATGGTTTTCTGCATCTCAAGGCGCAGCTCGGCGGTCGGGATCTGGCCCTTGGCATAGCGCAGGCTGTCGAAGCGTTCAAAGGCGGCATCGACCGATTTCTGGTTCGGCGTTGGCACGGGGGCCTCTGCGTCGACGACCTCTTTCGCGCGGATCGCGGCGGCACGGCCAAAGACCACAAGGTCAATCAGAGAGTTCGAGCCCAAGCGGTTCGCCCCGTGTACCGAGGCACAGCCCGCTTCGCCCACGGCCATCAGGCCAGGTGCCACGCGGTCCGGCGCGTCTTCGGTCGGTGCCAGCACTTCGCCCCAATAGTTGGTGGGGATACCGCCCATGTTGTAGTGTACCGTCGGCAGAACCGGGATCGGCTCCTTGGTCAGGTCCACCCCTGCAAAGATGCGCGCGGATTCAGAGATACCGGGCAGACGCAGATCAAGCGTTTCCTTGGGCAGGTGGTTCAGGTGCAGGTGGATGTGGTCTTTGTTCTCGCCCACACCGCGGCCTTCACGGATTTCCATCGTCATACAGCGCGAGACAACGTCGCGGCTGGCAAGGTCTTTGTAGGTGGGGGCATACCGCTCCATAAAGCGTTCGCCTTCGGAGTTGGTCAGATACCCGCCTTCGCCACGCGCGCCTTCGGTGATCAGACAGCCCGCGCCATAGATGCCGGTGGGGTGGAATTGCACGAATTCCATATCCTGCAAGGGCAGGCCCGCACGCGCCGCCATACCGCCGCCGTCGCCGGTGCAGGTATGCGCCGATGTCGCCGAGAAATAGGCACGGCCATAGCCACCTGTCGCCAGAACAACCATCTTGGCGCTGAACAGGTGCATGGTGCCGTCGTCCAGCTTCCAGCACAGCACGCCTTGGCAAACGCCATCATCCGACATGATCAGATCAATGGCGAAATACTCGATGTAGAATTCCGCGTTATGCTTCAGCGACTGACCGTAAAGCGTGTGCAGGATCGCGTGGCCGGTCCGGTCGGCTGCGGCACAGGTCCGCTGCACGGGGGGGCCTTCGCCGAATTCGGTAGTGTGGCCGCCGAAGGGACGCTGGTAGATCTTGCCCGCTTCGGTCCGCGAGAAAGGCACACCGTAGTGTTCAAGCTCGTACACCGCTTTTGGGGCTTCGCGTGCGAGGTATTCCATCGCGTCTGTGTCACCCAGCCAGTCAGAGCCCTTGACCGTGTCATACATATGCCACTGCCAGTTATCGGGGCCCATATTGGACAGCGACGCCGCGATACCGCCCTGCGCCGCAACCGTGTGCGAACGGGTCGGGAAAACTTTGGTCACGCAGGCTGTTTTCAGCCCTTGCTCTGCCATGCCAAGTGTCGCACGCAGGCCAGCGCCGCCAGCCCCCACGACAACGACATCATATTCATGCGTTTCATATTCATATGCAGCCATGTCTCGGTCTCCGGTATAGCGTAGGCGTGTGTTAAAGCGCGATGCGGGCGATGGCGAAAACGCCAACCGCGGCCGCACCATAGCTGAGGCAGGTCATCAGGATGATCGCAACTTTCTGCGACAGCCCGTGGACGTAATCCTCGATCAGCACTTGGACACCGTCGTTAAAATGTTTGAAGCCAACGATCAGCGTCAGGGCGGCGACGATCGCGGGGAAAGGCCTGCTGTAGTAGGCGATGATCTCTTCGTAGGTGCCCCCAAGGGCGGACCCGAAGGTAAAGACGAAAAGCGGGATCAGGATCAGCAGCGCAACAGAGCTGACTTTCATCGCCCAGAAATGTGCGGTGCCCGATTTGGCCGAGCCCATGCCCATAGCGCGTTTGCGGTCTGTCAAATAAGCCATGTGTCTATCCCTCAGATGATCAGCGCGGTGATGATGGTCAAAACGACTGAACCGATCAGCGCGGCCCAGCCCAGCTTTTCAGCCGTCGGGATATCCAGCGCATAGCCGTTGTCCCAGATCAGGTGCCGGATACCGGCCAGCGTGTGATACCACAGCCCCAGCAGCGACAGGAACATGACCAGATCACCGAACCAGCTGGTGATGAAACCGTTCGCGATATCGAAATACTCCGCCGACGTTGCCGCCGCGAGGAACCACCAGACGATCAGCAGCGCGGCGACCAGCATCGCGTTGCCGGTGATCCGCGTCAGGATCGACGTCATGGAGGTCAGTTGCGGGCGATAGATCGTCAGGTGGGGTGACAGCGGGCGATTGCCCCGGTTCACATCTGCCATGATGGATTCCTTTTCTCGTCAGGTTGCGGTCATAGATAACGGTATTTTTGGGACTGTCACGTCCAGAGGCGTGAATTTGAAGCGGTTTATTGGCGCAGTTGCCCAAACCCTTCGGTTAGCGCCGGACATTTCCGAAATTTGTGATCACTAATTTTCCAGCTGTGATCACAAGCACTAAAGCCAACCAAATTCATCGGGTTTTTCGGCGACCGTTTGGGCGAAGACTCAGCCCCTAGCGTCCGTTTGCGCGCCGCATGATGCGCATGTCTTCAACTTGCAACGCGGCAGATTTGGCTACCTGCGGAGACTGATCTGAGCGGGGGGAGCAAGCGGCTTTGGCATCATCCCGCGGGATCGTCCAATAGCAAGTGCAGGTGCAGCGGGCGGGGTTTACCGTGATCTCGACCACGTCCGCCCGCTGCACCTTAGGGGTATTACTTCAGCGATTCATCGATGCCTTTGCACGCATCGACCAAGCCTTTGACGGCATTCACAGAGTTGTCGAACATGGACTGTTCGTCTTTGTTCATCGCGATCTCGACCACACGTTCGACGCCACCAGCACCGATCACGGTGGGCACGCCGACGTAGAAGCCGTCCAGACCATAGGCACCGTCAACATAGGCGGCGCATGGCAGAACGCGTTTTTGGTCCTTCAGATAGGCTTCGGCCATTTCGATTGCCGATGTCGCAGGCGCATAGAACGCCGAACCGGTTTTCAGCAGGCCAACGATTTCAGCACCGCCATCACGGGTCCGCTGAACGATCGCGTCCAGCTTTTCCTGTGTGGTCCAGCCCATTTTCACCAGATCAGGCAATGGGATACCCGCAACGGTGGAATATCGCGTCAGGGGCACCATTGTATCGCCGTGGCCGCCCAGAACGAAGGCAGTGACGTCTTTCATGGAGACGTTAAATTCAGTCGCGAGGAAGTGACGGAAGCGTGCCGAATCAAGCACACCGGCCATACCGCAAACCTTGTGGTGAGGCAGACCGGAGAATTCGCGCAGCGCCCAAACCATCGCGTCCAGCGGGTTGGTGATGCAGATAACGAATGCGTCTGGCGCGTGGGCAGCAATGCCTTCGCCAACCGATTTCATAACCTTCAGGTTGATTCCCAGCAGGTCATCACGGCTCATGCCGGGCTTACGCGCAACACCGGCAGTCACGATGCATACGTCTGCGCCAGCGATTTCAGAGTAGTCGTTCGCGCCGGTCATGGTCGCGTCGAATTTGGCGGATGGGCCCGATTCTGCGATATCGAGGGCCTTACCCTGCGGGATACCTTCGGCGATGTCGAACAGGACAACGTCGCCCAGTTCCTTGATTGCTGCGAGATGGGCAAGCGTGCCCCCGATTTGCCCTGCGCCGATAAGCGCGATCTTGGGTCTGGCCATGTGGTATACTCCGACAGGGTTACATTTCGCTTCGGGATACCGAAATGAAGCGCACCGTGCAAGTTGCGCTTGGTCCGGCATCACGTCACATCGCGCAGAGCCATAAAAAACGGGACCGTTCCTTTCGAAACGATCCCGTCTTGGTCAGCTTTTCAGCAAGCTATTGCCGAATTTGACTGAGCGTGAAGCTTAGCCTTGGTATTCGGGCTGTGCTTTCAGCGCTTCTTTGCTGCTGTCGATGTAGATGCGGAAGTCGTCGCCTTCAGCGTTCTTCATGATCTGCAGTTCGTCCCAGGTGACAGCAACGGGCTTTTCGCCAATGCCCAAGAAACCACCGACGTTGATCACAACTTGGCCAACTTCGCCGTTGTCACCCATAACGAGGGCACCGATTTCACCGACGGTCTCGTCGTTGGCACCGTAAACATAGGACCCTTCAAGGTCTTCTGCGGTCAGCGCGTTCCGGTCTTCGACTGTGGCGTTGGTATAGCCTTCACGCTCAACCGCTGGGGCTGTCAGCATGGGGCGTTCCATGTCTTGTTCAAGTTCGTTTGCCCCGTCGGCCATTTCGGTGGTCGCTTCATCAACGGCCTGCTCTGTTTCAGCGGCTGCTTCTTCGGCTTCCATTTCAGCTTCGTTTGCCAGTGCTTCGGCATCCGCTTCCATCTCGGTCTCTGTGTCGACCTCGGCTTCGGCGTTCATGTCGGTCGCTGCCATGTCTGTGTCAGCCTTCATGTCGGCGTCGGCGTCCATGTTTGCTTCGGTTTCCATGTCAGCTTCGTCGTCCATACGTTCGAACGCTGGGGCTTTTTCAAGCATCTCTTTGCTTGTGTTCACCACGAGGAAACGGTCGTCGCTGTCACCTTCTTCGGTCACGATGCGAATCTCGTCCATGTTCACGCTCACGTCGCGCTCACCCATGCCGAGGAAGCCGCCAATGCCGAGAATAACGGCCTTAACGTTGCCTTCGGAATCCAGCAGGACGTCGTTGATTTCGCCGATGTCGTCCCATTCCTTTTCGCCGTCAGCGGCGATGGTGGAGTTTGCTTCAACTTCTGTCTCGGAATTGTAGATACGCATGCCGATCAGGTCGGACGCGAAGAAGTCAGTTTCTTGCGCTGTCACGGTACCAAAACCAGCTGCATGTGCATCTGCAAATGCGGGACCAGTCAAGCTCAGGATGATTGCGGTTGTGCCAAGAATACGTTTCATTGTTGATACTCCTTTAGAAGTTCCGGGTGATAATCACTCGGTTGTGATATCAACGATGATGTGGCGATTGCGTTCCGGCGATCCGCGTCTTTTTTCGCCGCTTTTATAATCTATGACATATCAAATGGGGCCCACCGCCTTAGTTTGTTGATCCTGCGGCGGGTGCGAAATTTTTGCGGAAATCTTGTGGCATCCGTCACAACCTGCGGTTCGCGTCCCCGCCGCGACATCCTGCGTCAGCGCCACCACCGCCGCCGCGGCAGTTGCCAGCCCGATCAGGTTAAGCAGTTTTACCATTCTACACCTCTTACACTTACACACGCACCAAGACGCCTTTCCTTCTGGCAGCAAAACCTGAAGGCCGCGTTAAAGCCGCAAATTATCTGACGCTGCGCTGCGGCGCGATTGCGCTTGAAGTTTTCGTCTAAAAATGCAGACCTGCACGCAACATTATTTCTTGGAGAGTCGCAAATGTCGAAAATCACCCGCCCCCTGCGTTCCGTTCTATATATCCCCGGCTCCAAGGACCGCGCGTTAGATAAAGCCCGCGGGCTGCCAGCCGATGCGATTATCTTTGATCTTGAAGACGCAGTAATCCCCGAAGAGAAAACTGCTGCACGTGAAACACTCGCCAAGGCGCTGAAAGATGGCGGCTATGGGAGCCGGTATAAGGTGATCCGCATCAACGGGCTGGACACCGAATGGGGTGCCGACGATGCCCGCGCCGCGGCAAAAATGGACTGCGACGCCATTTTGTTGCCCAAAGTCGGCAGCCCCGCCGATCTGGACGCACTCGCCGAAATCACCGGCGACATCCCGCTTTGGGCGATGATGGAAACCCCCGGTGCGATGCTGAATGCCGCCGCGATTGGCGCGCATCCCAAGCTGCAATGTATGGTGATGGGCACCAACGACCTGAATAAAGACCTGCAAACCCGCGTGCGCGCCGACCGCCTGCCCCTGATGACCGGGCTTGGCCTATGCGTACTGGCAGCCAAGGCCAACGGCATCGCGATTGTCGATGGCGTTTACAATGCGTTCAAGGATGACGAAGGCCACCGCGTTGAATGTGATCAGGGCCGCGACATGGGCTTTGACGGCAAAACCTTGATCCACCCCGCGCAGCTGGACGTCGCGAACGAGGCATTCTCCCCCTCCGAGGCCGAAGCCGATCTGGCGCGCCGCCAGATCGAGGCGTTTGACGAAATGCAGGCGACAGGTCAGGGTGTGGCCGTTGTGGACGGGCGCATCGTTGAAAACCTGCATGTCGCCACCGCACGCGAAACATTGGCAAAGCTGGACGCAATCGCGGCCCTGCAAACGGAGTAAACCTGATGATGGCACTTTTGATCCTTGGTCTGATCTTATGGGTCGGTGCCCATTATTTCCGTCGCTTCATGCCGGACCAGCGCGCAGCTATGGGCCGACGGGGCAAAGGCATCATCGCCGTCGCCATCGTAGCGGCGCTGGTCATGATCATCATCGGATACCGCGGGGCCGAGTTTATCCCCGTCTGGACTCCCCCGCCCTTCCTGACGCATCTGAACAACTTGCTGATGGTGCTGGCATTCTGGGTCTACGGGTCCAGTGCGGCCAAAGGGGCCAAGGCCTGGCCTGCCTATAAAACCCGCCACCCGCAGCTGATGGCTGTGAAAATCTGGGCAGTCGCGCATTTGCTGGTGAACGGGGATCTCGCCTCTATCCTGCTGTTTGGCTCTATGCTGGCTTGGGCGGTCGGTTCCGTGATCCTGATCAACCGCGCCGAACCCAACTGGACCCCCCCTGCCCCCGCGGGCAAGGCCACCTATATCCGCCTTGCGGTGATCACGCTGGTGATGCTGGTCGTTGTGACCGCGATCCATACCCTGCTTGGCGTCTCTCCCTTTTCCTGAGTTACTGAAAGAACCCCCATGAAGCTCTATCGTTTCCTGTCCGAAGAGGACACTTCCGCCTTTTGCCACAAGGTCACCGACGCGCTGAACAAGGGGTGGGAGCTTTACGGCACGCCCACGCAGACATGGGATGCCAAGGCAAATGTCATGCGTTGCGGTCAGGCCGTGACCAAGGAAGTCGAAGGCACCTATACGCCCGACACCAAACTGGGGGCGCATTGATGGCACAGGCAAAGACCAACAAGGGCCGTTTCTTCGAGGACTATAAAGTAGGCGAGACGTTGCATCATGCGGTGCCCCGCACGGTCAAGGATGGTGAACGCGCGCTGTACCACGCGCTGTATCCCGCACGTCACGCGCTTTATTCCTCTGACCAGTTTGCCCAAAGCTGCGGCCTGCCTGCCAGCCCGTTGGACGATATGATCACCTTTCACATCGTGTTCGGGAAAACCGTGCCGGATGTATCGCTGAACGCGGTCGCCAATCTTGGCTATGCGCAGGGGCGCTGGCTGGCGCCGGTCTGGCCTGGCGATACGCTGCGATCTGAATCCGAGGTGATCGGGCTCAAGCAGAACTCGAACGGGAAAACCGGGGTCGTCTATGTACGCACCACCGGCTTTAACCAGAACGACAGGAAAGTTCTGGAGTATGTCCGCTGGGTAATGGTGCGCAAACGTGATGTCGATGCCCCCGCCCCCGAAACGGTCGTGCCCGATCTGCCCAAGGCGTTGACGGTTGACGATCTGACGATCCCCGAAACGCTCGACTTCAGCAATTACGACTTTACCCTCGCGGGCGAGGCGCATCGCTGGGCCGATTATACCGTGGGCGAGATGATCGACCACGTGGATGGCGTCACCGTCGAAGAGGCGGAGCATATGATGGCCACCCGCCTGTGGCAGAACACGGCAAAGGTGCACTTTGACACCTCCGCCCGCCCCGATGGGTCGCGGCTGATCTATGGCGGTCACGTGATCTCTATGGCGCGGGCGCTGTCGTTCAACGGGCTGGCCAATGCGCAGATGATCGTGGGGCTGAACGGCGGGGCGCATGCGAACCCCTGCCTGTCCGGCGACACAATCCGCGCCTGGACCGAGGTTTTGGACAAAGCCGATACCGACAAACCCGGCGTCGGCGCATTGCGCTTGCGCTTGGTTGCCACCAAAGGCGGAGAGCCGTTCAAGCTGAAGGGTGAAGACGGCAAATACCTGCCCGATGTCCTGCTCGATCTCGATTACTGGGCACTGATTCCCAAGTAAGACGCCCCCTTGACGACGGCCGACCGGTCGCAAAACAAACAACTATATGTCGCGTTCGGCCCTTAAAACGTGGGGTTTCCGAGCGCGACAGCCGCTGCGTCGGCAACATTCCGCAGATTTTCCACCGTTAGCGCTATTTTGTGATCACACGCGAAATTCGTGTGATCACAAATGTCGCTTTTATCTGGAAAACCCTGTATTTCTCCGAAAAACTGTTTACCGAGTATCAAGACTCAATCGTATACCGCGATTAGACTGGAACAAAGACGGGACCGTTTTTTATGAACATCCACGAATATCAGGCAAAAGCCCTTTTGCGTAGCTACGGCGCGCCAGTATCCGACGGCCGGGTCGTGCTGAAAGCTGAAGAAGCGAAAACAGCCGCAGGCGAGATGGACGGACCTCTTTGGGTCGTCAAGGCACAGATCCACGCAGGTGGCCGCGGCAAGGGGTCTTTCAAAGAAGCCGACGCTGGCGACAAAGGCGGTGTACGCCTGACCAAATCGGTTGAAGAAGCCGCGGAGGAAGCCAAGAAAATGCTGGGCCGCACCCTGGTCACGCACCAGACCGGCCCCGCGGGCAAACAGGTCAACCGGATCTACATCGAAGACGGTTCGGGCATCGAAACCGAATTGTACCTCGCGCTGCTGGTGGATCGCCAGACCTCGCGCATCGGGTTCGTCTGCTCCACCGAGGGCGGCATGGACATCGAAGAAGTAGCCGAGTCCACCCCCGAGAAAATCATCAGCTTCTCTGTTGACCCCGCCGCGGGCTTCCAGCCCTACCACGGCCGCCGCGTTGCTTTCGCCCTGGGGCTGGAAGGCAAGCAGGTCAAACAATGTGTGACCCTGATGGGCCAGCTGTTCAAAGCCTTCGTCGAAAAAGACATGGAAATGCTGGAAATCAACCCGCTGATCGTCACCGACAGCGGCGACCTCAAAGTGCTGGACGCCAAAGTCAGCTTTGACGGCAACGCAATGTACCGCCACGGCGATATTGCCGATCTGCGCGACACCACCGAAGAAGACCCCAAAGAGCTCGAGGCGTCCAAGTACGACCTGAACTACATCGCTCTGGACGGTGAAATCGGCTGCATGGTGAACGGTGCCGGTCTGGCGATGGCCACAATGGACATCATCAAGCTTTACGGTGCCGAGCCTGCGAACTTCCTTGATGTTGGTGGAGGTGCCACCAAAGAGAAAGTGACCGAAGCGTTCAAGATCATCACCTCCGACCCGCAGGTCAAAGGTATTCTGGTCAACATCTTCGGCGGCATCATGCGCTGTGACGTCATCGCCGAAGGCGTGGTTGCAGCCGTGAAGGAAGTCGGCCTGCAGGTTCCGCTGGTCGTCCGTCTGGAAGGCACAAACGTTGAAGAGGGCAAAGCCATCATCAACAACTCCGGCCTGGACGTGATCGCTGCGGACGACCTGAAAGATGGCGCGCAAAAGATCGTGAAAGCGGTCAAAGGCTAAAACTGGCTGGAAAGCTTGGATGATGCATCGTCTCGCCTTTTGTTTTTCCATTGCCGCGCTGGCTGTCCCTTTCGGGGCGGCCAGTAACGCTATGGCACAGACAACGCGCGCGACGGACATCGCCCAGGCCTTTGCAGACCATTGTTTCAGCCCGCGTCTGACCGCACGGACAGCGCAGGCACAGCTTGGCAGCATAGGGGCACGGGTCGATTTCTATGATCTGCGTCCCTTTACCTCGGCACCACAGTCTCCGGTGACGGGCGCGGCAGCAACGGCGGGCACAGACCGCCGCTGCGAAGTGTCCTTTGACGGGGCGGCGCCGCGGGTTGCGCAACAGGGGATCGCCACCGGATTGGCACAGGAAAACCTGACCGATCTGGTAGATGTCCCCGCGGGGTTTCCCATCACGACTGGGGCCACCTATCGCGCCGCCGTCATGCTGAACCCCAACCGCATGGCTGTGGTACAATCGGGGGTACGCGACGGGGCGCAGGGGGTTGAAACCTTTGTCCGCGTCGAACGCCTGATCCCGCTGAACGAGGCAAGCCAATGACTGCGTCCGCGCAAAACACCGTCACCGGTGGCAAGGCCATCGTCTTTGGGATGACCGTTCTGGTCTTCGCAATGATGGCTGTCGTCGCACAGCTGCCCATGCCGATGCAGGAGTCCCTGCTGGCCGAAGGCGGCCCGTTCGAGACGCTGTCGGTCGTTGGCTATGGCCTATGCATCTTGCTGATGTTCGTGCTGTGGCCCGCGGCTTCGGCGGCGCGTCGGTGGTACTTTGCGGTGTTCATGGCCCTGTTCGCGGCCCGCGAACTGGACCTTGATAAAAAGCCGTTCACCGAAGGCCTGCTGAAAGCGCGGCAATTTTCCAGCGATGGCGTCAGCCTGATGGAAAAGGGCGTTGCCGGCGTCATCCTGCTGGCGATCATCGCAACCGGTCTGATCCTGTTGCGCCGCGAGACATGGGGCTTCATCCGTGGGGTCGCTAAAGGCGCGGCACCGCAGCTTGCTGTGTTGATCGGGCTGCTGTTCATCGTCGTCTACAAGCTGACCGACGGGCTGGCGCGCAAGCTGGAACCCTTTGGCATCACGCTAGGCCAGGATCAGATCGATCTGGCCTACGTCATCGAGGAAGTCGGCGAACTGGGCATCCCGCTGATGTTCGCTGTTGCAATCTATCTGACATACCGACTGCCGCGCCTTGCGGCGGCGGCACCTTCCACCGCGCCCTGAGACCGGCGCCACCTGAATTGAACTTGAGAAGAAAGCACATAACATGGCCGTACTCGTAAACGAAAACACCAAAGTGATCTGCCAGGGCCTCACCGGCTCGCAGGGCACGTTCCACACCGAACAGGCCATCGCCTATGGCACCAAAATGGTCGGCGGTGTGACCCCCGGCAAAGGCGGCCAGACGCACCTTGACCTGCCCGTGTTCAACTCTGTCCACGAAGCCCGTCACGTCACCGAAGCCAACGCCACGGTCATCTACGTGCCGCCCCCCTTCGCCGCGGATTCCATCCTCGAGGCGATCGACGCCGAGATGGAGCTGATCATCTGCATCACCGAAGGCATCCCGGTTCTGGACATGATGCGCGTCAAGCGCGCGCTCGGAGGGTCCAAATCCCGCCTGATCGGGCCAAACTGCCCCGGCGTGATCACGCCTGACGCCTGCAAAATCGGCATCATGCCCGGCCACATCCACAAGCGCGGCACCTGCGGGGTTGTCTCGCGCTCGGGTACGCTTACGTACGAAGCTGTGAAACAGACATCCGATCTTGGCCTCGGCCAGTCCTCTGCGGTTGGTATCGGCGGCGACCCCATCAAAGGGTCCGAGCATATCGATATCCTCGAGATGTTCCTGGCCGATCCAGAAACACAGTCGATCATCATGATTGGTGAAATCGGCGGTTCTGCCGAAGAAGAAGCGGCACAATTCCTGGCCGACGAGAAGAAAAAAGGCCGTTGGAAGCCCACAGCCGGTTTCATCGCGGGCCGCACAGCCCCTCCCGGCCGTCGTATGGGCCACGCCGGTGCGATCGTCGCAGGCGGCAAAGGTGACGCGGAATCCAAGATCGCAGCTATGAAAGAAGCAGGCATCGTTGTTGCGGATAGCCCCGCAACGCTGGGTGAAGCTGTTCAAGAAGCTATCAACAAAGGCTAACGCCAGATGGCGGGACCTGACTTTTCAGGCCCCGCCGCTCTTACTTAAACGTCGCGCTCTCATCAGAGGTATCGCCATGACAGACCAACCCAAAAACGACCAGTTCCACGATACCTCCTTTCTCGAGGGACAGAACGGCGAATACCTAGAGGCAATGTATGCCCGCTATGCCAGCGATCCCAATGCGGTTGATGGCGCATGGCAGGCGTTCTTCGAAGCGATGGACGATGACCACGCCGACGTTCAGGCAGAGGCCGCAGGCCCGTCCTGGGCGCGCAGCGATTGGCCCCCCGTCCCGCAGGACGATCTGACCTCTGCATTGACCGGCCAGTGGCCCGTCCCGACCGAAGCGAAAGCCGCCGGTCAGAAGATTACCGAAAAAGCCTCCTCCAAGGGGATCGAACTGTCTGACGCGCAAGTACAACGTGCCGTGCTCGACAGTATCCGCGCGTTGATGCTGATCCGCGCCTACCGTATCCGTGGCCACCTTGCCGCCGATCTTGACCCGCTTGGCATGCGCGACAGCGACACCCAACCTGAACTGGACCCGGCCGCCTATGGGTTCGGGCCCAAGGACATGGATCGCCCGATCTTTATCGACAACGTGCTTGGCCTCGAGATCGCGACGATGAAACAGATCGTCGATATCGTCAAAAGCACCTACTGCGGCACCTTCGCGCTGCAATATATGCACATCTCTGATCCCGAACAGGCCGCGTGGCTGAAAGAGCGGATCGAGGGCTACGGTAAGGAAATCCAGTTCACCCGCAATGGCCGCAAAGCCATTCTGAACAAGTTGGTAGAAGCAGAAGGCTTCGAGAAATTCCTGCACGTCAAATACATGGGCACCAAGCGGTTCGGCCTTGATGGGGGCGAAAGCCTGATCCCCGCGATGGAACAGATCATCAAGCGCGGCGGTCAGCTAGGCATTCAGGACATCGTGATCGGCATGCCGCACCGTGGCCGTCTGTCGGTGCTGGCAAACGTCATGCAGAAACCCTACCGCGCGATCTTCAACGAGTTTCAGGGCGGCAGCTTTAAACCCGATGATGTCGACGGCTCCGGCGATGTGAAATACCACCTCGGCGCGTCCTCTGACCGTGAATTCGACGGCAACACCGTCCACCTGTCGCTGACCGCCAACCCGTCCCACCTCGAAGCGGTGAACCCCGTTGTTCTGGGCAAGGTCCGCGCCAAGCAGGACCAGCTGAACGACAAGGAACGCACCTCCGTGATGCCGATCCTGCTGCACGGGGATGCGGCTTTCGCCGGTCAGGGTGTCGTGGCCGAATGTTTCGCCCTCTCGGGCCTGCGCGGGCACCGTACCGGCGGGACCATGCATATCGTGGTGAACAACCAGATCGGTTTCACCACAGCGCCGCACTTCAGCCGCTCCAGCCCCTATCCGACCGATAACGCGCTGGTCGTCGAGGCTCCGATCTTCCACGTCAACGGCGACGACCCCGAAGCGGTCGTGCACGCGGCCCGCGTGGCGACCGAATTCCGTCAGAAGTTCAAGAAAGACGTGGTCATCGACCTGATCTGCTACCGCCGCTTTGGTCACAACGAAGGCGACGAGCCGATGTTCACCAACCCGGTGATGTACAAAAAGATCAAAAAGCAAAAGACCACGCTGACGCTCTATACCGAGCGTCTGGTGAAAGACGGCCTGATCCCCGAGGGCGAGATCGAGGATATGAAAGCCGCTTTCCAGGAGAAGATGAACAGTGAATTCGAGGCCGGCAAAGAATACCGCCCCAACAAGGCCGATTGGCTGGATGGCAAGTGGTCGCACCTCGATAAGGCCAAGGAAAAGAAATACCAGCGTGGCAAGACAGCCATCGCCGCCGAAACCATGGCGGATGTGGGCAAGGCGCTGACCGCCGCACCCGACGGCTTTCCGCTGCATAAAACCGTGGCGCGCCTGCTCGACGCCAAGGCCGAGATGTTCAAATCCGGCGAAGGCTTCGACTGGGCCACAGCCGAGGCGCTGGCCTTTGGCTCGCTCTTGACCGAAGGGTACAAGGTCCGCCTGTCCGGTCAGGACTCCGCCCGCGGCACCTTCTCGCAGCGTCACTCCGCCCTGATCAATCAGGAAAACGAAGACCGCTACTACCCGCTGAACCACATCCGCGAAGGTCAGGCAGAATACGAAGTCATCGACTCCATGCTGTCGGAATACGCGGTTCTGGGCTTTGAATACGGCTACTCGCTGGCGGAACCCAACGCGCTGACCCTATGGGAAGCGCAGTTCGGCGATTTTGCCAACGGCGCACAGATCATGTTCGACCAGTTCATTTCCTCGGGCGAAAGCAAATGGCTGCGCATGTCCGGCCTCGTCTGCCTGATGCCCCATGGCTATGAAGGGCAAGGGCCCGAACACTCCTCCGCGCGTCTGGAACGCTTCCTGACCATGTGCGGCGGTGACAACTGGATCGTGGCGAACTGCACCACGCCCGCGAACTACTTCCACCTGCTGCGCCGCCAGCTGCACCGCAGCTACCGCAAGCCGCTGATGCTGATGACGCCGAAATCCCTGCTGCGCCACAAGCTGGCCGTCAGCAAGGCCGAGGAATTCACCACCGGCTCCTCCTTCCACCGCGTCCTCTGGGACGATGCGGAACAGGGCAACTCGGACACCACATTGGCGGCGGACGACAAGATCAAGCGCGTCGTCATGTGTTCGGGCAAGGTCTATTACGACCTGCTGGAAGAACGCGACGCCCGTGGCATCGACGACATCTACCTGCTGCGTTTCGAACAATTCTACCCGTTCCCCGCGCAATCCGCTGTGAAAGAGCTGGAACGCTTCAAGAATGCGGAAATGGTATGGTGTCAGGAAGAGCCCAAGAACCAAGGGGCATGGTCCTTCATCGAACCCAATATCGAATGGGTTCTGGGCCGTATCGACGCCACCCACACCCGTCCGACCTATGTCGGTCGCGCCACCTCGGCCTCGCCTGCGACCGGCCTTGCCTCCCAACACAAAGCACAACAAGCAGCCCTCGTTGACGAAGCGCTGACCATCGAAGGAAAATAACCATGACAAGCGAAGTACGCGTCCCTACCTTGGGTGAATCCGTAACCGAAGCGACCGTGGCAACATGGTTCAAAAAGCCCGGCGATAGCGTCGCAGTCGACGAAATGCTCTGCGAGCTGGAAACCGATAAGGTCACCGTCGAAGTGCCCTCCCCCGTGGCGGGCACTCTGGCCGACATCGTCGCCGCCGAAGGCGAAACCGTCGGCGTTGACGCGCTGCTGGCCAATATCTCCGAAGGGGATGCGGCCCCAGCGAAATCCGAAGCCCCCAAAGCGGTCGATGCCGGTGCCGAAGACGTGAAACCCCGCGACGCTGCGGATGATGTCGATGTCATGGTCCCCACCTTGGGCGAATCCGTGTCCGAGGCGACCGTCAGCACGTGGTTCAAGACCGTCGGTGACCACGTCGAAGCCGATGAAATGCTCTGCGAGCTGGAAACCGACAAGGTCAGCGTCGAAGTGCCCGCGCCGACATCGGGCACGCTGACCCAGATCATCGCCGAAGAAGGCAGCACGGTTGAGGCCAACGGCAAGCTCGCCGTGATCAGCCAGGGCGAAGGCGGCAGCGCAAGCAAACCCGCCGATGATACCGCTGAACCCAAAGCGGGCGGTCAGGTCCCTGCCCCCGGCAACGCGCCCTCGGGCGATGTCGAAGACGCGCCTTCCGCCAAGAAAGCCATGGCCGAAGCCGGCATCAGCCGCGATCAGGTCACCGGCACAGGCCGTGACGGACGTGTGATGAAGGAAGACGTGGCCAAGGCCGTTGCCGCTGGCAAGAACGCGGCAAAACCTGCCGCCGCCGCGCCACGCGCCCCATCGGCCCCCCAGGACGCCGCCCGCGAGGAACGCGTCAAGATGACCCGTCTGCGCCAGACCATCGCGAAACGTCTGAAAGACAGCCAGAACACCGCTGCCATGCTGACGACCTATAACGAGGTCGACATGACAGAGATCATGGCCCTGCGGAACGAATACAAAGACCTGTTCCTGAAAAAGCACGGCGTCAAACTCGGCTTCATGTCCTTCTTCACCAAGGCCTGTATCCACGCCCTGAACGAAGTGCCCGAAGTGAATGCCGAAATCGACGGCACCGATGTGGTCTACAAGAACTACGTCAACATGGGCATCGCGGCCGGCACACCCACCGGTCTGGTCGTGCCCGTGGTCAAGGACGCGCAAGCGATGTCCTTTGCCGACATCGAAAAGGAAATCGGTGAACTGGGGGCCAAGGCCCGCGACGGCAAACTGTCCATGGCGGAAATGCAGGGCGGCACGTTCACTATCTCTAACGGTGGTGTCTATGGCTCGCTGATGTCCTCGCCGATCCTGAACCCACCACAATCGGGTATCCTCGGGATGCACAAGATCCAGGACCGCCCCATGGCGATCAATGGTCAGGTCGTGATCCGTCCAATGATGTATCTGGCGCTCAGCTATGACCACCGCATCGTGGACGGCAAAGGTGCCGTGACCTTCCTCGTCCGCGTGAAAGAAGCGCTCGAAGACCCACGCCGCCTGCTGATGGACCTGTAACCCACCACACCCACCGCCCAGAAAGGACAAATGATGACAGAGACCACGATACTCGCCGCCTATGGCCTGCTCGTTATGCTGACAATCTTGCTTCAGGTTCTGGGCGGTGCGCAACAACTCAGCCTGGGCTATCTGCTCTCGTCGCGCGACGAGGACCGGTCGATGACCGGCATGACGGCCCGGCTGAAACGCGCATTGGACAACTCCATCGTGGCAATGGCGCTCTTTGCCCCGGCGGTGCTGATCCTCGAAATGCTGGACCGCACCAATGCCACGTCCCTGCTGGCCGCGCAGGTCTTCCTCATCGCGCGGATCATCTATCTGCCGGTCTATGCGCTTGGCGTCCCTGCGATCCGGACCCTCGCATGGCTGGCGGGCTTTGCCGCCACCGCCATTCTCTATTTCCTCGCGCTATAGCGGACCGCCAAGATGACACCCGAACTCACCGTTCTGACCCTCGCAGCGCTGCTTCAGGTCGTGACCTTTGTGGCCTATGCGATCCCTGCCAACCGCGAGGTCGGCCCCGGCTACACCATGTCCGCGCGCGACCGAGAGCCGTCGAAATCGCTCTCTGACAGGACCGCCCGTCTGGGCCGCGCGTTCAACAATATGTTCGAAGCGCTGGCGCTTTTCGCCGTCGCCGTCGTGGTGCTGCAAATGTCCGGTCAGAATACAACCTACACCGCCATTCTCGCATGGATCTTCCTCGCGGCCCGCGTCGCCTATGTGCCAGCCTATGCGCTTGGCCTGCGTCCCGGACGCTCGCTGATCTGGGCCGTGGGCCTGAGCGCGACGGTGCTGATGCTGCTGGCCGCGCTGTTTTGATCTTCCAAATGGCATAGATCCCGGGGGCGTGCGCTTGCGCACGGGGGCAGCGCCCCCTAGCCTTGACCGCAACACGCCCCGCCCCTGCATGCCTGAACGCCACCTCTTCTACTCTACCCCAATTCCCGACCACCAAGGAGACCTTCCATGTCCAGCTACGATGTCATCATCATCGGCTCCGGCCCCGGCGGCTATGTATCCGCCATCCGCTGCGCCCAACTGGGCCTCAAAACCGCCTGTGTCGAGGGCCGCGAGACGTTGGGCGGCACCTGCCTGAACGTCGGCTGTATCCCGTCCAAGGCGCTGCTGCATGCCACGCATATGCTGCACGAAGCCGAACACAACTTTGCCGATATGGGCCTCAAGGGTAAAAGCCCTTCGGTCGATTGGGCGCAGATGCAAACCTACAAACAGAACACGATCGACACCAACACCAAGGGGATCGAGTTCCTGTTCAAGAAGAACAAGATCGACTGGATCAAGGGCTGGGCCACCATCCCCGAAGCCGGCAAGGTCAAGGTCGGCGACGAGGTGCACGAGGCCAAGAACATCATCATCGCCACGGGCTCCGAACCCTCTGCCCTTCCCGGTGTCGAGGTTGACGAAAAGGTCGTCGTCACCTCCACCGGCGCGTTGGCGCTGAACAAGATCCCGAAAAAGCTGGTCGTGATCGGCGCGGGCGTCATCGGGCTCGAACTCGGCTCTGTCTACGCGCGTCTGGGGGCCGAGGTGACGGTTGTCGAATATCTCGATGCGATCACCCCCGGCATGGACGGCGAAGTGCAGAAGAACTTTATGCGCATCCTGAAAAAGCAGGGCGTCAACTTCGTCATGGGTGCCGCCGTACAAGGCACCGAAGCTTCCAAGACCAAAGCCAAGGTGACCTACAAGCTGCGCAGGGATGACAGCGAACACACGCTGGACGCCGATGTTGTTCTCGTCTCCACAGGCCGCAAGCCGTTCCACGACGGTCTGGGCCTTGAAGGTCTGGGGGTCGAGCTGACCAAACGCGGCCAGATCGCGGTAAGCGACACCTGGGAAACCTCGGTCAAAGGCATCTACGCCATCGGCGACGTCATTGAAGGCCCGATGCTGGCGCATAAGGCCGAAGACGAAGGCATGGCCGCAGCAGAGGTCGTGGCGGGCAAACATGGCCACGTGAACTATGGCGTGATCCCCGGCGTGATCTACACCCACCCCGAGGTTGCCAATGTCGGTGCCACCGAAGAGCAGCTGAAAGAAGCGGGCCGCGCCTATAAGGTCGGCAAGTTCAGCTTTATGGGCAACGCCCGTGCCAAGGCCGTCTTCGCGGGCGAAGGCTTCGTCAAGCTGATCGCTGACAAGGAAACCGACCGCATCCTCGGCGCGCATATCATCGGCCCCGGTGCCGGTGATCTGATTCACGAGGTCTGCGTTGCGATGGAATTCGGTGCCTCTGCCGAGGATCTGGCGATGACCTGCCATGCGCACCCGACCTACTCCGAAGCGGTCCGCGAAGCGGCGCTGGCCTGTGGCGATGGCCCGATCCACATGTAAGGCAGCCGACTGCATCGAAACGACAAAGGGTGGACCGTTTGGCCCACCCTTTTTTGTGTTCTAACCGTCGTGCTCTATCCGTCGTGCGCGCCGATCGGTAGGGGCAGCGCCTATCTCGGTTGAGGGGCTTTGAACCCCGCTTCGGCCAAGAGCGCGTCCGACCGTGTCTCGACCGTTTCTTCAAGCCGCTTCATGAAGGCGGCCCGCTCCAACCCCGGCGCGATGGGGGTCAGGAACTCGACCACTGCCACACCCGGACGCCGGTACAGCCCGCGCCGTGGCCAGAAGTAACCGGCATTGGTGGCGACGGGGACACAGGGCTGGTTCATCTGCTCGTAAAGTGCGGCAGTGCCTGCCTTATAGGGTACCGATAGACCGGGCGCGACGCGTGTGCCTTGCGAATAGATGACAAGCTGGCCCGGTTCGGCCTCGCCCGCTTTGACATCGGCCAGCATCTTGGAAATCGCCGCACCACGTTTGCCACGGTTCACCGCGACCATCTGCATACGCTTGGCATATTGCCCGATCACCGGCGTCATCAGGATCTCGCGTTTCATGATAAATTTCGCGCGTGGCAGAATGTGAAAGATCATCAGGATATCAAGGAAAGACTGGTGTTTGGCGGCGACCAACACGGCCCCGTCCGGCACGTCGCCCCGCACCTCGCACCGCAACCCGACGATGACCTTCGCCATCCACATAGTCCCCGCCGCATAGGCCTTGCACGCCGCATAGGCCCCCCGCCGCGAAAACATGGCCCAAGGCGCGTAAAACAGCCCCAGAAGCGGCATATAGACCGTGGCCAGCACGATGAAGGTCAAGGATCGTATCCACTGCAACATTATGCGAGTTCCTTTAATGTACGGCGCGCGGCCGCCCCTGTGGCCGCAAAGGCGACACCACCGGACAGAAACGGGATCACCAGCGGCACAACCCAGTGCCAGCCCTGAAAGCCCAAACCCGTCAGAAAGCCCCCCGCGTCAGCGGTGCTTGGCAACAGCAGTATCGCCAGCAGCCCGACCCCCGTGCCTGCCGCAGCGCCGGTCAGCGCGCGCAGGGTGAAACGCCGGATAAAAGCCTGCGCGATATAGCTGTCGGTCGCGCCGACCAGTCGCAAAACGGCAATGACCTGAGCGTTGGCCGACAGCGCCGCATTGGCGGCAAGTGTCACCATCGCGGCCAGCGTCGCGATGATCAGGATCATGGAGACCCAGCCCAGAAGCTTCAGACGCGACGCGGCCTTGACCAGCGGCGCGCGCCAGCGGCTGTGATTGTCCAGAACCGCCCCCGGCACCTCTGCCGCGAGGCGCAGGCGCAGGCCATCGGCGTCCATGCCGTCGTCCTCTTCGATGATCTCGATCAGGCGGGGCACCGGCAGGGCATCAATGGCCAGTTCCGGCCCGAACCAGGGGGCCAGCAGGGATTGCTGCTCTTCATCCGTGAGGGCGCGGGCTGTGGCGACCCCTTTGGTCGTCTCGAGGATGCGCAAGGCGGCCTCGGTCTGGGCACTGCGCTGGTCGATAGGGGCCACAACCCGGATCGTCGCGGTGCGTGCCAGCTCTTGCCCCCAGATATTCGCCAACCGTCCCGACGCCAGCGACAGCGCCAGCGCAAAGACTGCCAGAAACGCCATCGTTCCCGCGGCAAACAGGGTCAACTGCGCGGTAAACCCCGACGGCGGCACCACACGGTCCGCCTGACGGTCGCCGTTCCACAGCGCTGTCAGCGCAATGCGCAGCATCTTCATAGATCCGCCCCCGCCAACTGGATGCGCCGGTTGGCAATGCGCAAGACACGCGCCTGCACCTGCGCCTTGGTGGCACGGATCAGCCCCAGATCGTGGGTCGCGATCAACACGGTCTTGCCCATGCGGTTCAGTTCTACCAGCAGGCGAAGCAGGCGCTGCGACATTTCCCAGTCAACGTTGCCGGTGGGTTCATCCGCAAGCACCACATCGGGCGACATGATCACCGCACGGGCCAGCGCCGCACGCTGGCGCTCACCGCCCGACAGCTCTGGCGGCAGGGCCTCGGCGCGGCTGCTCAGCCCGACCCACGACAGCAGCTCTTGCAGATCGTCGCCGCCGGTTTCCGCATGGCGGCCCGACACGGTCAGCGGCAAACCGATGTTTTCGGCAACCGGCAAATGGTTCAGGAATTGGCAATCTTGGTGCACCACGCCCACACGTCGCCGGATCATCGCGATATCATCGCGGTCCATCGCACGCACGTCCTTGCCAAACAGCGACACATGCCCCGCCGTGGGCAGCAGCGCGCCATAGCAGAGCTTCATCAAAGTGGTCTTGCCAGAGCCGGACGGACCCGTCAGAAAATGGAACGACCCCGGCGCCAGCTTGACCGAGATATCGGACAAAAGCTCGCCCCCGCCATAGCTGTAGGCCACGTTTTCAAACTCGATCACACGCATATCCCGCTTGGTTTGAACTGTTGTGCCCCAGCACCGCTTGGGTTTCAATGCACCCCGGCGCAGCCATTGCATGAAGATTGCACTTTTCCTACGGTTTTCTAGGACATAAGGTTGATCTGACGTGAAAACGAAGAGGTTTCCAATGGTTCGGGGCGCAACATGAGACTGATCTGTCCCAATTGCGATGCGCAGTACGAGGTCCCGGACGAGGTGATGCCCTCTTCCGGTCGCGATGTGCAATGTTCGAACTGTGGCCAGACCTGGTTCCAGCACCACCCCGATTTCCCCCCTCTCGATGACGAGGACGACAGCAGGATCAGCACGGTTTCCGCCGCTCTGTCGGCGCGCGATGATGCGGATGACGGCGTCGCGCCCGAACACGATGCAGATGCGCCCCCCCCAGCAAGCCCGCCCGAGCCCGACGCAGACGCAGCGGAAGACCCCGACGCGGGCGAACCCGCGCATCCCGCCCCGCCACCGCGCAAGCAGCTTGACCCGTCGGTCGCCGATATTCTCCGGCAAGAGGCCGAGGCGGAACAAGAAGCCCGCCGTCACCGTCAGGCTCAGACCCTTGAAAGCCAGCCTGATCTGGGGCTTGAAGAAGCAGACCAACCCAGCGAAAGCGACCGCGCGCAGCAGGCCAAGGCCCGCATGTCGCGTCTGCGCGGCGAAGAGCAGCACAGCGCTGCCGAGACCACAGCCGCCGCTGCGGCCGTTGCATCGCGCCGCGAATTGCTGCCCGATATCGAAGAGATCAATTCCACCCTGCGCACCGGATCAGAACGGCGCGTGATCCCGAACACGGGCGCAGACGCCGGGCGCGATACCCATGCGGACACGAAACAGCGTAGCGGGTTCAGCCGCGGGTTCGTGCTGATTGTCGCGCTCGCCTCTGTGCTGGTGCTGCTATACGTCTTTTCGCCGCAAATCTCGGAAGCGGTGCCCGCGCTGCGCCCCTATCTTGCGCTTTACGTCGCGCAGGTGGACAGCGCGCGCCAATGGCTGGACGAGATGTTGCAATCAACACTGCAATGGCTGGATGCACGGGCGTCGCAGTCGGGCAGCTAAAACGGATCGGGCCCGTCCTTTTGGCGGCCCCGTCCTTTCGTCATCAATCCTATCAAAAACGGTCCAGCAGACGGCGCAGATAGTCGCGTTCGACCTCTGGCCGGGTCGCCTCGCCCGAGCGGCGGCGGATCTCGTCCAGCAGTTCACGCGCGCGGCCATAGGCGTCATTATCCAGCGCCAGATCACCCTCTGACCCCTGCGCGCCATTCGCCCCCTGCTCGCGCCCTAAAGGGTCCGTGTTTTCGGCACGGCGGTTGCCCTGCGCGGTGCCTTGCCCTGGCTCGGACGCTTGCTGGTCCTGTTCCATCGCCTCGCCCAAGGCGCGCATGCCCTCGCGCAGCGCTTCCATCGCCTGCGATTGGTTATCGATCGCTTCGGCCAGATCGTCGCGGCGCAAAGCCTCTTCGGCACCGTCCATCGCGCGGCCGGCACGGTCCAGCGCATCGCGCGCGGCGTCACCTTCGGGGGTGCCCCCACCGGGCAGACGCCCTTCCTGACGGCGCAGCTCATCGCGCAGCGCTTGCTGACGGTCAGCGATCGATCCCTGTCCCTGCCCCGGTTCGCCCTGGCCATTGTTCTGGCCCGGCTGCTGCCCCGGTTGGCCGGGCTGGTTGCCCTCCTGTTGCGGGCCGGGTTGCTGGCCCTGGTCCTGCCCCTGTTGCTGGCCGTCATCGGCATTGGGGTTGAACCTGTCCTGCAAATCGCGGAACGCCTGATCGCTTAGCTCTTGCTGCTCGCGCAGGCTATCGGCCAGCCCCTCCATCGCCTGTTCACCCTCGGATTGCCCACCTTCGCCCGGCTGGCCTTGGGTAACACGCATGTTCTCCATCATCTCTTGCAGTTCGCGCAGTGCCTGTTCGGCCTCGGCCATGCGGCCCTGCTCCATCAGCTCCTGGATCCGGTCCATCATGCGTTGCAGGTCGTCCTGCGTCATCTGCATGGTCTCGCCCTGCTGGCCTTGCTGCTGGTCGCCGTTCTCACCTTCTTGCGCCTGTTGGCGTTGCAGCTGGCGCATATAGTCGTCGGTGGCGCGGCGCAGCTCTTCCATCAGCTCTGCGATCTCGGCGTCCGAGGCGCCGTTCTTCATCGCCTCTTGCAAACGCTCCTGTGCGCGGCGCATCCGGTCCAGCGCATCGGCCAGCACGCCTTCCTCCAGTTCAATCGCCAGATCCCATAGATCATCCGCGATCTCGGTTTGCACCTCGTCGGACAAACCATAGCGGGCGCGAATTTCGATCCGTTCAATCAGCCGCCGCAAGCGCAGCGCCGCCGTGTCAGAGCGGAACACATCCTCCGGACGATAGGACACCGCCCGCAAGACCTGCGCGAGGGTGTCGGCGTTGCCCTTGGCCCACAGCAGATCGCGCCGTTGTTCGATAACGGCCGCCGCCAGCGGATCGAAAAAGCGTCGTCCCGGCAGGGTCATCTGCGTCGGCGGGGTGGTCGCCTGTTGTTCCGACGCATCCAGCACGCTCAGCGTGACGGTGACCGGCAGGTTGGCCCACGGATGTTTGGAAAAATCGTCGATCAGGTTCTCTTCGAAATCGCGGCGGTCCCCTGCAATGGGCAGCGACAGCGGCACGATCATCTCGGCCCGCGGGTCAGGGTCAATCGCCAGCCCATAGCGGCGGTCCACAGCGGCCAGATCCAGATCAATCCGCGCCTCGCCCGCCTCGACGCCATAGTCGTCCCGCGCCACAAAGGGCAGTTGCATCTCGCCAAGGGCGGTCACCTCGGGCGGGCCTACAATCTCGACCTGCGGCTTGGCATCGGGCAGCATCGTCACGTCCCACGCGCGCCCGTTCGGCCCGTCGATGGTGATCTGCCCGCTTTGGCTCACCTTGAAATCCTGCACGATGGCGGGGGCGTCCCCCTCTGGCTGGGGCTGGCCCGAAACGGTCTCGGTCACCGACAGCGCCCCCACTTCGCCATACATGCGCAGGGTGATCAGCGTGCCCGCGGGCAGGTTCAACGGCCCCTCCGCAAGGTCGGAGAGATAGAGCGTCGGCTTGCCGGTATAGCGCGGTGGCTCCGCCCAGCCTTCCCAGACCGGACCGGAGGCCAAAGCCCCCCCGCCCGCCGTCAGACCCGCAACCGACCCGATGCGCAGCACCGACCCAAAGACCAGCGCCGTAACGAAAGCCAGCAGCGCGACATAGCGCAGGGCAAAGGGATCACGACGCGCAATGCGCAAGTCCGCAGGCACCGCCTGCGCAGCGGCGGCACGGGCGGCCATGCGGCGCTGGTGTGCCTGCCACACCGCAGCAGAGGCATCATCCCCCGTGCCGATCGCCTGCACATCCATCAGCGCCTGAATGGGGCGTCCGGGTAGGCTGGCGTCAAGGCGGGTCAGCGCCTCTATCCGGCGGGGGATGCGTAAATGGCGCAGCGCATAGACCAGCGCCCCGACAGCGGCCAGCGTCACTGCAACGACAGCGCCGGTCACGACGGACATCGGCACGGTATCGTGCAGCCCCAGCATCAGCACCGCCAGAACAGCCAGCACCAAGGCGATCAGCGGCCAGAACGCCTGCACCAACACCTCGGCCCAGATACCGGCCCAGGTCAGACGCAGGGGCCAACGGATCGACTTGAGACCCTGATCGGGCGAGTGGTCGTCATCCTTGGCGGTGAAAAGCGTCATGCGGGCCCTGCTTTCAAAAGCCGGACACGCAAGGCGCGGTCACAGCCATTCAGGAATGGTATCGCGATTTATCATTTCGTCAAAGGTCGGGCGTCGGCGGATAACCGCAAATTGATCGCCATGGACCAGCACCTCGGGGATCAGCGCACGAGAGTTGTATTCGCTGGCCATCACCGCGCCATAGGCACCGGCACTGCGGAAGGCCACCAGATCGCCCGCGGCCAGCTTTGGCATCATGCGCTGCTTGGCAAAGGTATCACCGGATTCGCAGACCGGCCCGACGATGTCATAGGGCTGCTGCTCTGCCCCTGCTTCGGCTTCGACGACGGGGATGATATCGTGATGGGCTTCGTACATGGCGGGGCGGATCAGGTCGTTCATCGCACCGTCGATGATCAGGAAATCGCGGCCCTCGCCGGATTTGACATAGATCACCTCGCTCACCATGAGGCCGGCGTTGCCCGCGATCAGGCGGCCCGGCTCGATCTCGATCTCGCAGCCCAGATGGCCAAGCGTCTTTTGCACCATTGCGCCGTAGTCCGTGGGCAGTGGCGGGGCGGCATTGCTACGCTCGTAGGGGATTCCCAGCCCGCCGCCCAAATCCAGACGACGGATGGTATGCCCGTCGGCGCGCAGCTGCTCTGTCAGTTCGGCAACCTTCTGGTACGCCAGTTCGAACGGCGTCAGATCGGTCAGCTGGCTTCCGATGTGCACATCGATGCCCACGACCTCTAGGCCCGGCATCGCGGCGGCCATGCGGTAGACTTCGCGCGCGCGGGCGATGGGGATACCGAATTTATTCTCGGACTTGCCCGTCGCGATCTTGGCATGGGTTTTGGCGTCGACATCGGGGTTCACGCGGATGGTGATCGGCGCGACCTTGTCCATCGACCGCGCGACGGCGTCCAGCACCTCCATCTCGGGTTCGGATTCGACGTTGAACTGGCGGATGCCGCCCTCAAGCGCGAGCCGGATTTCAGACACGGTCTTGCCCACGCCCGAGAACACGATCTTGTCGCCGGGCACGCCTGCCGCCTTGGCACGCAGGTATTCCCCCGCCGACACGACATCCATCCCCGCCCCCGCCTGCGCGAGCGTTTTCAGCACCGCTTGGTTCGAGTTCGCCTTCATCGCGTAGCAGACCAGATGGTCCATCCCGTCCAGCGCATCGTCAAAAGCCTTGAAGTGGCGCAACAGCGTGGCGGTGGAATAGACGTAAAAGGGTGTGCCGACCGCGGCTGCGATCTCGGAGATGGCGACATCCTCGGCGAACAGCGCGCCATCGCGGTACAGGAAATGATCCATAGTTTCAGGCTCCTAAGCTTTTCCCGCCGAAAGCTGCCGGCGATCGTTTACGGGCGGCGGACCGCAGGGACAGGCATCGCGGCAGACCACAGCTTACCCCAATACCAAAGGCGGCGGGAATGGCAATCAGCGCCACCCGCCCCGGCGGTCAGAATGTCTTGGAAACGCCCACATCCACATGCCCCGAGATATGCACACCGGGTTCATAGTTGCTGCGATGCTTGCGGGTGGCGGTATCCGTCGCGGGGGGATAGGCGCGGCTGTCATGGGCGCTTGGCGCATGGCGTTGCGCGCTGTCGCAGCCCGCCAGTACCGCCAGTGCAACCACGGCCAGCACCGCCGCGCGGATCACAGCGCCGCCCCCAGACCCAGCCGGAACGGGCCGCGGCCAAGGGTGACGCCAGTGCCCACCGACATGCCGGAGGACGACAGCGTCACCGTGCTATTGACCTGCGGCGGCACGGGTTCCCCGTCCACACCACAGGCGGCGAGAGTCAGCAACAAGGCAATAGCAGCGACGGGTTTCATCCGATGATCCCTTTCCAGCGGGCCACCTGCGCGCGCACCTGTGCGGGCGCGGTGCCCCCGTAAGACATACGCGAATTGACGGAATTTTCCACGCCCAAAACGTCGAAGACATCTGCCGTGATGTCGCCATGGGCCAATTGCATCTGTTCCAGCGTCAGGTCCGGCAGGTCGCAGCCGTTCTGTTCGGCCAATGCCACCAGCGATCCGGTGATGTGATGCGCATCGCGGAACGGCAGCCCCAGCACGCGGACCAGCCAATCGGCCAGATCGGTCGCGGTGGAAAAGCCCGATCCCGCCGCTGCAGCAAGGCTTTCGCGGTTGGCGGACATATCCTTGACCATGCCTTCCATCGCGGCCAACGCCAGCATCAGGTTGTCAGCGGCGTCAAAGACCTGTTCTTTGTCTTCCTGCATATCCTTGGAATAGGCCAGCGGCAGCCCCTTCATCACCATCATCAGGGCCACATTGGCCCCCATGATCCGGCCGATCTTGGCGCGGATCAGCTCTGCCGCGTCGGGGTTCTTTTTCTGCGGCATGATGCTGGACCCGGTCGAGAAGCGGTCCGACAGGGTCACGAAACGGAACTGCGCCGACGACCAGATCACCAGTTCTTCGGCGAAACGGCTCAGGTGCATGGCGCAGATCGACGCAGCGCTCAGGAATTCGAGCGCGAAGTCACGATCACTAACCGCATCGAGCGAGTTGGCCGACGGGCGGTCAAAGCCAAGCGCCTGCGCCGTCATGTCGCGGTCGATCGGAAAGGACGTGCCCGCAAGCGCAGCCGCGCCCAAAGGCGATTCATTCATCCGCGCCCGTGCGTCGCGCATCCGGCTCAGATCGCGGCCAAACATCTCGACATAGGCCATCATGTGGTGGCCCCAGGTGACCGGCTGCGCGGTCTGCAAATGGGTGAAACCGGGCATGACCCAATCGGCTCCGGCCTCTGCCTGACCCAGCAAGGCCTTGATCAACGCCAACAATCCGCTTTCGGCGGCGTCGAACTGGTCGCGGGTCCACAGTTTGAAATCGGTCGCGACCTGATCGTTGCGCGACCGGCCCGTGTGCAGACGGCCTGCGGGTTCGCCGATCACCTCTTTCAGGCGCGCCTCGACGTTCATGTGGATGTCTTCCAGCGCGGTCGAATAGGCAAATGTCCCGCCCTCGATCTCTGACAACACCGTGAGCAACCCTTTCCGAATGGCGTCGGCATCGCTATCACTAATGATGTCTTGTGCAGCCAACATGGCAGCATGGGCACGCGACCCGGCAATGTCCTGGGCGGCCATACGCTGGTCAAACGAGATCGAGGCGTTGATCGCCTCCATGATCGCGTCTGGTCCGGCGGCAAAACGGCCACCCCACATTTTGTTCGAAGTCGTATCGGTCATCAGGCAACCCCTCGGAGGGAAAATGAAAAAGATTATGCTCGCGCTCGTTTATACGGCCCTTGCCCTTGGTGCAAACCCCAGCTTTGGGCAAAGCGCCGACATCAAGCCCCTGCGCGACGGTGATATGAAGAAACTGGTCGTGCACGATTCCCCCGTTGCTACCTCCTCTGTCGCGTTCCAGCTTGAGGATGACGGCGGCGAAACGACGCTTGAGGCGTGGCAGGGCAAATATGTGCTGATCAACTTCTGGGCCACATGGTGCGCCCCCTGCCGCAAGGAAATGCCGCAGCTGAACGCGCTGCAAAAGGAATTCGGCGGCGATGATTTCGAGGTGCTGACCATCGCCACGGGCCGCAACACGCCCGACGGGATCAAACGGTTCTTTGCGGATGCGGGCGTCGATAGCCTGCCACGCCACCAGGACCCGAAACAGGCGCTGGCCAGTCAGATGGGCATTTTCGGCCTGCCGATCACCGTGATCATGGACCCCGAGGGACGTGAAATCGCACGTCTGCGCGGTGATGCGGATTGGTCGAGCGACAGCGCAAAAGCCATCGTTCAGGCATTGATCGCGGGCAAGGCAGACAGCTAGGCCCGCCCCAAGAAAGCAGGCGATCCGGCAGCGTCAGGCGGCGTGCGCGAGGATCGCCGCTTCGGACATCGACAGATTACGCCGCGCATAGCCGCCATAGGTATGCGGATCAAAGGCGATCTGCGGAAACTGGTCCAGCAGCCGCGCGCGGTCGGTCGCGTCCAATGTCTCTAGCGCGGCAGAGGCAGGGTGAAAGCTTTCCGTCTCTACGCCATTGGCCCAAAGCACCTCGTGGAAATCGAGCAGGAGATGGATATAGGTCACCTCGCGCGCATGGGCATCGATGGTGACACTGCGCCCGTTCACCAGATCCCGCGCGGTGACAAGCACCTCGTCCGTGTTGAACAAGTCATGCGCGACGCGCCCCTTCACCAGCATCCGGTGGCTGGGCGACACCAGCAAATCCGCGTCAGGCTGCGCGACCCCCAAAGCACCGGCGCGAAATCGGATGGGGCGCAGCTGCGGCATCGCGAACAATCGCGCCCCGCTCATCCGGCGGCTGCCGATCCAGCGCACGGGTTGCAGGCCGTTGTCTTTCGTCTGGACGTGATCGCCCTCGCGCAGTTGTTCGATCCGGCGCGCGCCATCGGCGGTGCGGATCATCGTGCCGGGGGTAAAGCAGATGACGCCGCTGCTGTATTGCGCCGCCCGATCCGCCGCGGCGGTGTTCAACGTATGCGCGACGACCCACAGATCGGTATTGCGCGGCGGCAGCGCGTCAAGGAACATCAGCAGCGGCTGGCTGCCCTGACCGACCTCGATCACTGTCACCAGATAGGTCTGCGCGCCGTCGGTCACGGTAAAGCTGTTGTCCATCAACGGGGTGTCGCGGTCACTGGCGAAAGACCGGTGCGGCGGCGTGGTGCCGTCCAGGGCGGCCCCGACCAAACGATGCACCATCCGCGCAGCCCGTCTGCGCAGATCCCCTGCCTCGTCCGCCTGATCCAGCCGCAACACGTCATTCGGCCCGTCAACGCGAATTGAATCGCCCCGCCATGCCCAGGCTGCCCCCACCTTGAGGGATTGCACCGGTGCGGCATCCAGCCCGTCTATTTCTGTCTGCGACCAGCTTATGACAAACGTGCCTCGAAAGCCCGTTTTGACCACTGTTCGTGCCTCGTCGTATTATTATTGCCCCAAGGCTATCAAAACCGTTCCCCGCTGGAAAGAACGAATCACCCTATGCACGGGGCCTGCGCGTCAGAAGTCGATCTTGATGCGTACAGAGCCGACAAGCTGGTGATCGGGCTGCGTCTCGTATTCCTTGCCCAGCCACGTCAGACCATAGAACGCCGAGGCCCGCTTGCCCTGCCAATGCACCCCGGCACGCACACGATCACGGCGCGGGGTCAGGTCATAGCCACGATCCGACGGCAGGAACACGCTGTCGCTGACGCGCGCGATATCGGCCCCAACGACAAAGCCAAAGCCCGTCGCGTCGCGGTTCTGCACCACGCGGTAACGCTGGCCGGTGGTGCTGTCGCGCACCAACATTTCCCCGCGTGTGATGTCGCCAAAGGTCAGGTCGAAGCCCGCGCGAACGAATGTCTCTATCCCCGCCTGCCCCTCGACAAAGGGGCGCAGGCTTGTCCGCGCGCCAATCGGAAAGCTGCGCCCGATCTCGACCAGAACCGTAGGGTGAAAGCCGTCTTCGATCTGGTTATCCAACACCCGATCAGAGGGCGAGGTCGCGTCGATGATGTCGTGAATGCCCCGTTGCAGATCATCCAGATGGGTCTGCGGGCCGGTGGCATAGATCGCGGCCCCGACCGAATATTCCACAGCATCGCGTTCGAAATGGGTGTGCGTCCCGACGGACAGGGCACCGGCCCAGGGGCGCGATCCGGCTTGCGGGCGACGCAGGTTCGCGGGGGAGAATACCTCTACCCCCAAACGCAGCTCGATCAACTGCCCAAAGCGGTCCGGCAAGCGCCCCGTCCACTCAGGCCCCCAGACGCGGGACGACACATAGGCACCCGTGCGCTCGCGGTCGCGAAACTCTCCGATGGAATCATTGGAAATCAGACGGCCATAGCCAAGGCGTTCCCGCTCTGTCGCTTGCGCACCCACGGGCAAAAGCAAAAGCGCGGCCAATACCGGCACAAGAAATCGCAGCATCGTCACTCCTATCGCAATGGCTGTAAGGGTCGGCACCCGTTGCCCCTTTGCTACCGCGCCCTGCCGCGTCGCGCTATCCTTGGTACATTTTTCTTAGGCGGGCGTGTCCTTGGCGCACAGACGGATTGCGCGATACCGACAATTCGCTAACATAACGACAGTGAAAACCAGCCTTGAGGCACTGATGTCAGACCCAAAATCGCACCCGTCCCGCCGTATCGTCTCGTCCCGTCACCTTGCCGAGGGCGAAGGATGGGAAGCGTCCGAGCTCGAATACGGGATGATCATCGCCTACAACGCCTTCTCGCGCTGGATGTCGCGCTGCATGGCGGCGGCGGGCAATGCCGACCTGACCCCGCTGGAAATTCTGGTCCTGCACAACACCAACCACCGCGACCGTGAAAAACGGCTGACGGACATCTGCTTTCTGCTGAATATCGAAGATACGCATACGGTGAACTACGCGCTGCGCAAACTGCTGAAATCCGGCCTGCTAGAGGCCGAGAAACGCGGAAAGGAGGTATTCTATCGCACCTCCGCCAGCGGGGCCGAGCTGATAGAGACCTACCGCGCGGTGCGCAACACCTGCCTGATCGACAGCATGGGGCGCACCGATATCAAAGGCGACGACCTGCGCGAGATCGCGGCGCAGCTACGCGCGATCTCGGGTCAGTATGATCAGGCCAGTCGCGCGGCGGCGTCGCTTTAACCGCGGCTGCCTAGGGTACTGGCGGCGCGGGCCAGTTCGGTGATCGCTGCCCAATCGCCCTTGCGCATCAGATTGTCCGGCGCGACCCAGCTGCCGCCCGCGCACACCACGTTGGGCAGCGACAGGTAGCTTTCCGCATTGGCAGGGCTCACGCCGCCCGTGGGGCAGAACCGCACCTGAGGCAGCGGCGAGGACAGCGATTTCAGGAAGGGCGCCCCACCCGCAGCTTCAGCGGGGAAGAACTTGAGCATATCATAGCCGCGTTCATAAAGACGCATCGCCTCTGACGCGGTGGCGGCACCGGGCAACATCGGCAGGCCCAGATCTTCGGCCGCTTGCAGCAGTTTATCCGTGGCACCGGGCGACACCCCAAAGGTCGCGCCCGCATCCACCGCACGTTTGACATCATCGGGGGTCAGCAACGTGCCCGCCCCGACAACGCCGCCTTCGACCTTTGCCATCTCGGCGATAACCTCAAGCGCGGCATCGGTGCGCAGCGTCACCTCTAGCGCGGGCAATCCGCCTGCGACCAAAGCTTCGGCCAGGGGGCGGGCGTGCAGCGCGTCATGCACGACCAGGACCGGCACGATGGGGGCACGTTTACAGATGGCATAGGCAGCGGCGCTGGCGTCTTGCGGGGTCATCGGATCTTCCTCTGGTCAGGTTCAAATGCTGCTGGCGCCGGTATCAGCCGCGCCAACCGT
The DNA here is from genome assembly GCF_002311545.1 of Sulfitobacter sp. UBA1132. Taxonomy (NCBI): domain Bacteria; kingdom Pseudomonadati; phylum Pseudomonadota; class Alphaproteobacteria; order Rhodobacterales; family Roseobacteraceae; genus Sulfitobacter; species Sulfitobacter sp. UBA1132. The sequence continues at coordinate 75,197 of NZ_DCAN01000010.1, forward strand.
GTTGCGGAAAGTGGCAAACAGCTCGCGCCCCTGCCCGTATTCATTGCCCGACAGATCAGCCGTGGCGACCGGACGCTCCATCGCGCCGGGGGTCAGCACCGTCAGCTGCCCGTCGCGGGCGTCGACGCGCACGATATCACCGTCTTGCAAACGTGCAATCGGCCCGCCGTCCACCGCTTCGGGACACACGTGGATCGCGCTCAATACCTTGCCCGAGGCACCGGACATACGCCCGTCGGTGACCAGCGCCACCTTCAGCCCGCGCGCCTGCAGGTTCGCCAGCACCGGCGTCAGGCTGTGCAATTCGGGCATGCCGTTGGCCTTGGGCCCCTGAAAACGCACGACGACGATGACATCCTCGTTGAACTCGCGATTGCGATAGGCGTCTTTCACGCTTTCTTGGTCATGGAACACGCGGATCGGGGCTTCGACGATGTGATGCTCCGGCTTCACGGCAGAGACTTTGGTGACCGCATTGCCAAGGTTCCCCGCCAGACGTTTCAACCCGCCGGTGGGCTGGAAAGGATCGCCAATGGGGCGCACGATCTTTTCGTTCAGCGTCTCGGTCGGGCCTGCGACCCATTCGACGGCGCCATCCTTGAGCTTGGGGTCTTGGGTATAGCGCGACAGCCCGTCGCCCGCGATGGTCTTGACCTCGTCATGCAGCAAGCCGCCCGCCATGAGCTGACCGATCATAAAGCCCAAGCCCCCCGCCGCGTGGAAGTGGTTCACATCGGCCAAGCCGTTCGGATAGACCCGCGCCAGCAGCGGCGTGACATCGGCAAGGTCCGAGAAATCCTGCCAGTCCAGCACGATCCCACCGGCCCGCGCCATCGCGACAAGGTGGATCAGCAGGTTGGTCGACCCGCCCGTCGCATGCAGCCCGACGATGCCGTTCACATAGGCTTTTTCGTCCAGCACATCGCAAACTGGTGTGTATTCATTGCCGAGATGGCTGATCGCCAGCGCCCGCTGCGTCCCCGCAACGGTCAGCGCATCACGCAGGGGAGTATTGGGGTTCACAAAGGACGCGCCGGGCAGGTGCAGGCCCATAAACTCCATCAACATCTGGTTGGTGTTGGCGGTGCCATAGAAAGTGCAGGTGCCCGGCCCGTGGTAGGCCGCCATCTCTGACGCCATCAGCTCTTCGCGCGTGGCCTCGCCTGCGGCGAATTTCTGGCGCACGATAGCTTTCTCGTCGTTGGAGATACCCGAGGTCATCGGCCCCGCAGGCAGGAACACCGCCGGCAGATGCCCGAAAGCCTGCGCCGCGATCACCAGACCGGGTACGATCTTGTCACAGACCCCCAGATAGATCGCGGAATCAAATGTGTTGTGGCTAAGCCCGACACCCGCCGCCATGGCGATGATGTCACGCGAGAACAGGCTCAGCTCCATCCCCGGGGTGCCTTGGGTCACGCCGTCACACATCGCAGGCACGCCGCCTGCAACCTGTGCCGTCCCGCCCGCCGCGCGCGCGGTGTCGCGGATCAGGGTCGGAAAGCGTTCGAACGGCTGGTGCGCCGAGAGCATGTCATTATAAGTCGTGATGATCCCGATATTGCCCGCCGATTGCGTCGCCAGCGCGGCTTGATCCTGCCCCGCACCGGCATAGGCATGCGCCTGCCCGCTGCACGAAAGATGCGCCCGCGCCGGCCCTTCCTCGGCGGCGCGGCGCATCCGCGCCAGATAGGCACCCCGGCTTGGCGCGCTGCGTTCGATGATCCGGTCGGTGACACGGGCTACGGTATCGTTCAACATCATGCTTTCCTTCGTGACGTGGGTGGGCCTAAGGGCCTTCCTACAAAGACGTGAGTATGTTAGCGCTAACTTATCACGCGCATGTGCCATTTGCAAACCCGTTGCGACCATGGGTAAAACGAATGGCGAAAATTGTCTTTCCCCGCCAAAACAGGTGCCCTAAACAATTCGGATGACACAAATAGACCCTCCTTTTCTGATCGGCGTTGACGGAGGCGGCACCGGTTGCCGCGCCGCTGTTGCCACCCCCGATGGCCGTATCCTTGCCGAAGGCAAAGGCGGGCGGGCGAATGTCAGCACAGATTGCGCCACCGCGATCGATAGCGTGCTCACCGCGACGCGCAACGCGATAGAGAGCGCCGGTCTGGATGTCGCCGACATGCCCCGTGCCGTGGCGCACCTGGGGCTTGCGGGATACACGGGGCCGGAAATGGGCCCACGCGTGCAGGCGGGTCTGCCCTTTGCCAAATCCGTCGTGACCGAAGACACCACCACCACCATCGTCGGTGCTGTCGGAGAGCAGGACTGCCACCTGATCGCCCTTGGCACCGGCACCATCGTGGGCCGCCAAAAGGCCGGCGTGCAGACCTGTATCGGCGGCTGGTGTTATCAGGTATCGGATCAGGCGTCGGGTGCGTGGCTGGGGCATGGCGTGCTAGAGCAGACCTTGCTCGTCGTCGACGGGATCACCCCCGCCAGCCCCCTGTCGCAGCAGATGCTGGATAAATTTGGCGGTGGCGCGGGCATCGTGCAGTTCAGCCTCAAGGCGCGGCCCGGCGATTTCGCTACCCTTGCCCCCGATGTGGTACAGGCCGCCGCGGCGGGCGACAGCATCGGACAGGCGCTGATGGCAAGCGGGGCCGATTACCTGACCCGCGCCCTGATCGCGCTCGACCACCAACCCGGCGGCCCGCTGTGCCTGACCGGCGGCGTCGGCCCCCATTACGCCGCCTATCTGCCCGACACGCAGACTGCACATCTGGTCGAAACCAAAGGCCGCGCGCTGGATGGGGCCGTCGCACTGGCCCTGCGCGCCGCGCGGGCATGACCGCACCCCTCACCGCCTATACCGGCGCGCGCATTTTTGACGGGCACGATCTGCTGACCGGTCACGCGCTTGTGGTGCACCCCGACGGCATCCCGCGCATCACACCCCTGACCGCGCTGCCGACGGCGGCCAAAACCCGGAGGCTGAACGGGGGCATCCTCTCCCCCGGGTTTGTGGATCTGCAAGTGAACGGCGGGGGCGGCGTGATGCTCAATAGCGCGCCCGATCTGGACACGCTGCGCGCGATGGCCGCCGCGCACCGACGGCTTGGCACCCGCGCATTTCTTCCCACGTTGATCACCGACACCCCCGCCCATAGCCGCGCCGCCATCGCCGCCGTGGCAGAGGCGTTGCACCTGGGCATGCGCGGTATTGCGGGGCTCCACCTTGAAGGGCCACATCTGAGCGTTGCCCGCAAAGGTGCCCATGACGGCAGCCTGATCCGCCCCCTGTCTGACGATGATATGGCGATGCTGACCGATGCCGTGGCCCGGATCCCGAACCTGATGATGACCCTCGCCCCCGAAAACGCCACCCCCGATCAGATCGCGGCGCTGACGCAGGCGGGCGTGCTGGTATCGCTGGGCCATAGTGATTGCGACTATGACACCGCCATGCGCGCCTTCGACGCCGGTGCCCGCATGGCGACGCATCTGTTCAACGCCATGAGCCAAGCCAACGCGCGCAGTCCGGGGCTTGTGGGGGCGGCGCTTGACCATCCGCGCGTGGCATCCGGCCTGATTGCCGACGGGGTGCATGTCCATCCGGCCATGATCCGCGCCGCACTTGCCGCCAACCGCGGCGCGGCAGAGGTGTTTCTGGTGACCGACGCGATGGCGACTGGCGGCTCTGATATCACCAGCTTCACCCTGAACGACCGCGAGATCCTGCGCCGCGACGGACGGCTGACGCTGGCCGACGGAACGCTGGCCGGGGCCGACCTGACCCTGCTGCAAGCCGTGCGCTATATGCACAACACCGTGGGCGAGCCGTTAGAGCGGGCGCTGGCCCGTGCCACAGTAATCCCCGCGCAACTGCTGGCGCACCCACCCGAAGCCAATAGCGTCGATGCGATGATCTGGATCAACGACGACCTGTCAAAGCTGCACTGGCTGACCGAGCTGTAACGCCCGCCCACCCCGCGCCCACGAAAAAGGCGGCGCAGGTTTCCCGCGCCGCCCTATGTCTTTTACGTCTATGTCTTTTGCGTCAGTCACGCGTCGCGCAACGCCCCGATGATCTGGTCGAACGCCTCACGCGCCTTGGCGCGCATTTCGTCGTCCGTGGCATCCTGAATAGGATGCGGCACCAGCACATAGCGTGCGCCCTCCATGCCTAAGGCCTTGCGCTGCGTTTCAGCGGCTTGGCCAAACACGCTAGAAGCGATGGAAACAGACGGGATCCCCTGGATTTCAAACCAGACTGTATCGTGCATACTGCACGTGGTACATGATCCTCAGTCCGCCAGCCCTTCGACCAGAAAGTCGCATTCATCGCGGATCTGGTGGCGCAGCGTGTCGGGGCACGGTTTGGCGAAAGTCGGCTTGGTATAATGCCGGATCTCAACGCCGGGTGCGTTTTCGGTCAACAACCTGTCCAGTTCATCCAGCAGAATATTGCCGCGCGGCTTGCTGATGTTCAGCAGCCCGACAACCCCCTGCACCGAACCGGACCGTTCGCTGATCTGACGCGCGACGGGGACACGTTCGTCCGTCGGGTCAAGAATTATTGTCATTCACGTCCTCCTCTGCTGTGAAAGCTAGCCTAGATCGATCTTTCTGGAAACGGAAATCGACCCCACTTCGCCCGTGGCCCACCCGTGGAACGCGGACGAAAATTTGCCCGCATCGCCACCGGCCACGACGATATGGATATATTCCTTGCCCGCAAATTTAGGGGCCAACTGCGCCAGTTTTTCCGGCCCCATGCGTTCCGCGTCCGCCACGGGGATACCCGCGCCCGAATGGTCATCCTGCACCATCTCCGACAAGGGGCGCGCCGTGACCTCTTGGATACGGTCGCGCAGCCTGTCCTTGGAGTAGGGGCCATCGACGGTCAGCGTCTGGATATGCTCGGGGCAGACCACCAACAGCGCGTCAATCGGCAGGTTATGCATCTTCGGCAGGAACACCCCTTCAAGCCCCTGCCCCAATGACCCCGCGATCTGGTCCGGCCTGCGCGAGGTCTGGTCCACCAGATGCACCGGCCCGCCCGTCATGGCAAAGACGGTGACGACCGAATCCTCCGCCTTGAACCCGCGTTCCACATGCAGCGGCTCCCACGGCGAGGCCGCCTCGTTCTCCGCAAAGCACATGGTGTATTTCATCGGATTACCCAGGACCGACCGTTCGACCCCGCCCGTGGTCGCCCCGCCGACATTGCGGATGATCAGCCGAAGCGCGCGCCCGATGGTGGCATTGGCACGGTTCCCCGCGCCCAAAGCGCCCAAGCCGCCGTTCAGCCCGATCTTGTCCACGATCGGCCCGTTCACCACCATGACCGTCGCCGCGCCCATCGTCGTGGCAGTGACCCCGTGGATGTTGAATTCATCCGTGCAGACAGCTTCGACGGCTGCGATCACCACGGGCAGGTATTCAGGCTTACACCCCGCCATCACCGCATTGATCGCGATCTTTTCGACCGTGGCGATGCCCATATTCGGCGGCACCGTGGCGATGACATCCTGCGGATCACGATGCGTCCCTTCCAACATGCGGATCACCCGTTCGGGCGTCGGCGGCACCAAGGGCAACCCGTCCGAGAACCCCTGATCGAACATGAATTCCGCCATGTCATCGCCGCTGGCGACCTCTACCTTGCGGGCGCGCAGACGGCTGCCTTCGGCCTCTGCCCGCAGCGCGTCGTAGACCTCGGGGTCAAAATGTTTCGACCCGCATCCCGGACGCCAGGCGGGCAGGCTGTCCCAATCGACTTGCGCCGCAGCTTTGCCCGTCGCACGGGCCATCTGGTCGGACAATGCCTGCCAGTCATCGCGCACGAATCCTTCGAAGTGGGTCACGACAGCGCCGCTTTCATCAATCCAGTAGAGCGCGGGCACGATCTCGAAATCCCAGTCGAACGAGGTCTTGCAGCCCGCATCCTCAAGCACCGGCATGGTCAGCCCGTGGCGCTGCGCGAAATCGCCGTTCTTCTCGCCGGATTGCCCCGGCACCAGAAACCGCACCGCATCGCCATAGGCCTGCGACAGCGCCTGCAGGACCGGCCCCGCGATATTGCAGGTCTCGCAATCCTCTTTCACGAAACAGACCAGCACAGGGCCAGTGCCGTCAAAATGATGGGCCGCCCCTTGCAGATCCTTCAGGGTAAATTCCGGTTTCCGATCACTCATGTCGCCCCCTCCCAAGTATGCCGCTGCATACTGTGGGGGATCGTCAGGCATGTCCAGACAGCTTGGCGGAGACGGATGGGAATCGAACCCACCACACGCCGTATCGACGCGTCCATGGTTTTGAAGACCAGGGAAGCCACCAGACTCCGGTCGTCTCCGCGTTGCCACACCGTAGCCCTGCCGCAGGGCAAGCGAAAGCCTAATGCGCCCGCGGCGCGATCTGGCGCGTGTCACCATCTCGCAGGGTCATGCCTAGCGCATCCAGATGCTCAAGCAGCGGCACGATGAACTTGCGGCTGGTGCCCAAGGCGGTGCGCGCTTCACTGGTGGTAAAGGCCACGGGCGGCGGAAAGCTGGCCGCGAGGTTCCGCTGCGCGTGATTGATGGTCGCCGCGTGAAAGACAACCTGCTGTTTCAACGCGATATTCGCCAAAGACACCAACCGCTCCTGCGCCACCATCAGCGCGATCAGATCCGCGTCCTCAGGCGCATCGAACTGCCGCACATCAGGGGGGGAGGTGCCGCCTGCGCGCATACTCTCTTCGATCTCCGTCAGGCGGGCAAGCTGTTGCGGAGCAAGCGCTGCGAAGGGGTCATGCCGTGCGAGACTGACCAAACCGTCGCGCAAAACAACCTCTCCGCCCCTAACCAATTCGGTTTGGGCGAAAGGCACCAAACCCCGCAGCGGCGTCACCCGTTGCAGCATCGAAAGCGCCGCCCCTTGCTTGATCGGGTGGTCGGTATGAAAGCGCTGCAAAGTCGCCACCACCGCCGTTTGCACCGTGGCGAGATCGTCAGCCAGCGCGATATGTTCCGGCGATAGCCGCACAACGCCCGTGGGCAACGCAGCCGTCGCATCGCAGCGCGCCAACCGGACAAGATCAGACCACAGCGCCACCCCGCGCCCCTGCGCACAAAGCGCTGCGGCAAGCGCGGTACCATCCTGCTGATGTGCCGCCTGCATCACCGCCAACCGCCGTCTGTCGCCCGCCCCGACTGCGGTGGCCTGCGGGTCAAGGATCACCGCGCCCGCCAGCGTCGCCGCAGGGGAAAGCTGACGCAACACCGCCGCCTGCCCCGCGAACCCCACCACGGGGCGTGTAAAGCGCAGCTGCCCCAGCCCCGCGTCCCCCGGCGCGATCTGGCCACCGCCCATCAGCCGCAGGGTCGCGACCTCATGCGCCGTGCCCCACAGCACGCGCAAATCCTGCATGTGTTTGACCGGTCGCGGTGCCGTGTCAGAAACGGTCAACCGCACATCCATACAAAGCGTCGCCCCCTGCCCGCCCGTACAGATCACATCACCGCGGGCAATATCCTCCAGCGCGATACCGCGCAGGTTCACCGCGACCCGCTCGCCCGCCGTGACCCTCTCCCGCGCTGCGCCGCGTGCTTGCAGGCCACGTACCACCGTGGCCGCACCGCTTGGCTGCACGGTCAACGCCGCGCCAACCGCCAACGCGCCGCCAAGCAGCGTGCCCGTCACCACCGTTCCGCGTCCCGCCAGTGTGAACGCGCGGTCCACCGGCAGGAACGCCTCCATCGGCGCGGCCCGCGCGGGCAAAGCGTTGAACCGCCGCGCCAAGACCTGCCGCAGATGATCCGTCCCGCCAGCGGCCGGGGCCGAACAGGGCACCAATTCGGCCCCGGTAACGCCCTGCGCGGCAAGGGCATCCGCAATTTCCGCCAGACGGGCGGGCAATGTCGCGTCGGGGATCAAATCCACCTTGGTCACCGCGACCACCGCCACGGGCACCTGCAACAGTCCTGCGATCTGCACATGCTCGCGCGTTTGCGCCGCGATGCCCTCCACGGCCGAGACGACCAGCATCGCGCCCTGCGCGCCGCTCGCACCCGACACCATGGTGCGGATGAAATCGTCGTGCCCCGGCGCGTCAATCAGGTCGAGCGTCCCACCCGCCATCTCGCAATGGGCAAAGCCCAGCGCGATCGACAGGCCACGGGCTTTTTCCTCGGCCAGCCGGTCCGTCTCCATCCCCGTGAGCGCGCGCACCAGCGCCGTCTTGCCATGATCCACATGGCCGATCACGATCACGCAGGCCGATGTCATGTGGCGGCGATCGCGCCCAGCGCCGCGACGATATCGGGTAGTTCGTCATCCATTACCGTGCGCATGTCCAGCCACAGCTTGCCCTGATGGAGACGCCCGACAATGGGTACCACCCCGCCCCGTAAACGATCCGCAAGGGTTTCAGCAGACAGCGCGGCAGAGGCCACGACGACACTGAAACTGTCCAGGTCCTGCTGCGGCAGCGACCCGCCGCCGACATAGGCGGCTGACGCCATCACTTCAACATCCACCCCCTTCACCGCAGCGAGGGAACCCGCGAGCCTTTGCGCCCGCGCCTCTACCTCTGCCAAAGGCTGCGAGAGCGCGCGCAAGACCGGCACCCGCGCCAGCGGATCATGGGGCGGCAGGTAAAGACGCAAGGTCGCCTCGAGCGCGGCGAGCGACAGCTTGTCGATGCGCAAAGCCCGCAGCAACGGGTGCTTGCGTAGCCCCGCGATAATATCCGCCCGTCCCGCGATGATCCCCGCCTGCGGCCCACCAAGCAGCTTGTCGCCCGAGAACATGACCAGATCGACACCCGCCTTGAGGATATCCGCCACCACGGGTTCGTCGCGCAGCCCAAAGGGGGCAAGGTCAATCAGCACGCCGCTGCCCAGATCCTCCATCAGGATCAGATCCCGCTCCGCCGCCAGTTGCGCCAAATCATTGCGTGACGGGGCAGAGGTGAAGCCCACAATGCGAAAGTTGCTGGTGTGGCTTTTCAACAGAACCGCCGTATCCCCGTCCACCGCATCGGCATAATCACTAAGCCGCGTTTTATTGGTGGCACCCACCTCTTTCAGCTCTGCGCCGCTTTGCGCGATCACATCGGGCAGACGGAAAGACCCGCCAATCTCGATCAGCTCCCCGCGCGAGGCGATCACCTTGCGCCCCGCGGCGGTGCCCATCAGGGCCAAGACCACCGCCGCGGCGCAGTTATTCACGAACAGCGCCGCCTCTGCGCCCGTCAACTGACAGATCAGCGCCTCGGCATGGTCATAGCGCGACCCGCGCTTGCCGGTTTTTAGGTTCAGCTCAAGGTTCGAAGGCCGCGCAGCGATCTGGTCCATCGCCTGCAGCGCCTCGGGGGCAAGACGGGCGCGGCCCAGATTGGTGTGGATGATGATACCCGTGGCATTGATGACAGGGCGCAGGTTCGGCTGGCGGGCTGCCTTTATCCGGTCGGCAAGGCTATGGGCAAAGGGTTCACTGGCGAAATCGGGCAAATCGACCACCCCGCCGCCCCGAATATCACGGCGCAGCTGGTCGAGCGTTTCGCGCAGGGCGCGGCGCACCTCGTCGTGGCTGTAGGTCGCAACCAAAGACGCCACATGCGGTTGCTGCAACAGCGTATCGATCTGTGGCAAATGTCTAAGCTGGCTGTTCACGCGTCACGCCCCCCGATGGCTGAACGCGCAGTGTAATCGCGCGGGCCACGGGGGCAAGCCGGAACGCAGGCCAAAGGCAGGCGACCAAAAGGCCCGCAGCGCGGGTTACGCTGCCAGCGCTTCCTTCACCGCGATGTCGGCCATCTGCAAAATCGCCTCGCGGCTATCGGCGACGGCGATAAAGCGGCCGTTGTGGCAGAACTTTGCCCCTTTGACGCCTGATGCTTCCTCAAGCGCGGCGTCTTTTTGACCCGCCCAAGCCACCGGAAGATCAGCGCGGTTCTCGAACGTATCATCCCCCGACCGGATCGTTGTCAGCGTCCATTCCTCGCCGCGCGGGTGGATGACGAACAGCAGATGATCCGCCCCCGCCTTCACCACGGCCCCGCGAAACGGCATGCCCATGGGCAGGTCCAGCACATGGCCCTCGCCCGCGGCATCAATGGCGGTCATCACCATCGCTTCGGCGCGGAACTTGGCGGCTTTGCGACGGATCGACGCTTCGACAAAGGCGCGCGCAATGGGCAAGGCGGCGGCAAAGGCGCGGTCGTCCACGCCTTCCTCGCGGTCATCGAAGACGGGTTTCAGGCTTTCCAACAGCGCGGGCAAGGTCAGACCGGCAAACAGCGGCCCCGCCTCTGACGCGTTGACGGCACCATTGTCCAGCAGGTCGATCGGCAGAACAAACCCGCGATCGAAACTGTCGTGGATGGCATTCACATCGGCCTCGGGCACGTCGAGCGCGCGCAGATAATCATGCCCGTAATGCGCCCAGATCAGCCCGAAAGAGCTATAGGGCTGCCCGTCTTCACGCAGCGGATTGGGACGTTGATGGTGATCGAAAATCCCTGCTTCGGCATCAAAGTCACCGCCCACGTCGTAGATGATACGCCCCTCGGCCGGTGTGATCAGCGCCTTGTCGCGGCTGCGCAGCACCGTGGCGTCGGGAAACAGCCGCGTCAGGATGACAGAGGATAGGAGTTCATCCGCATGAAAACCGCCTGAGTGGGTCACGAGTTGGGTGATCGTCATGTTTCTGTACCTTTGCGCATCTGTTCAGCAGGTCGAAATGAAAACGGGCGACCGTGCGAGGGGCCGCCCTGTGAATATGTATCGCTCACACCGCCCGTCACGGGCCTAGCATAAGAAAACGTAGAAAGAGTTAATGCGTCCAGGCCCCGCGGCGCCCTGTGGCGAAATTCTCGCCATAGCCGCCGGCGCGGACATTTGCGCGGCGTTTGTTGGGGTCTTGCACCAGCGCGTCGATGTTGTGATCGCGGGCGTATTCCACCGCTTCTTCCTTGGTGGCGAACTGCAAACGCACCTGCGTTTGCGTGTCCTTCGACGAGGTCCAGCCCATCAACGGGTCAATCTCGCGCGCGTGCTCTGGGTCGAATTCCAGCAACCAGACACGGGTTTTGGCCGTGCCAGAGGACATGGCAGTTCGGGAAGGCTGATAAATACGCGCGCGCATAGCTGAATCTCCGCTGTGATCAGGCGGTTTATCAGCCAAATACGGCCAAGGATCAAGGCATCACAGTGATTTGTGCCGAATTCGCGTTACATATGCTGCGGCGCAGCATAGACTGACCTTATGCAATCGGAGCACCTCTCATGACCCCCCTGACCCTGATGACGCTCAATGCCAACCTCGCCAAGCTGATGATCGACACCCAAGCCGTTATGACGCTTAGGCTTTTGGGGATGGCCGGTGCCCTTCCCCAGACCCGCGGAGAGAACGCCCGCATGGTCAATGAAAAAGGCCCCGCTATGGCCAAAGCCTATCAGGCGGCCACCAAAGCCGCCTTTGCCGGGGGCACGCCCGACCAGATTTTCTCGGCCGCGATGGTCCCGGTCAGCAAAAAGGTCAGGGCCAACCGCAAGCGACTGACCAAATAAGCCTGCGACGAAAGCGACATATGCGCGTCGCGCAAGGCTCCGCCCCTTGAACCCGCGCGAAAATATGACACCTTAGGGAACACCCCCAAAGGACGATGTTATGGCCTACGCCCACTCTGACAGCCTGCCCGAGCGCAAAGACGCCTATCTTGCCAATCCCGCGCCCAACGTGCGCGAGCGCCCCAAGCTCGAGGGCGGCAAGAAGTTCAAGCTGGCGACCGAGTTCGAACCCGCAGGCGACCAGCCCACGGCGATCAAGGAACTGTCCGAAGGGGTGCGGTCAGGCGAACGCGATCAGGTGCTTTTGGGGGCCACGGGGACGGGCAAGACGTTCACGATGGCCAAGGTGATCGAGGAAACACAGCGCCCCGCGATCATCCTCGCGCCGAACAAAACGCTGGCGGCGCAGCTTTACGGCGAATTCAAGGGGTTCTTTCCCGACAACGCGGTGGAATATTTCGTCTCCTACTACGACTACTACCAGCCCGAAGCCTATGTCGCGCGGTCCGATACCTTCATCGAGAAGGAAAGCCAGATCAACGAACAGATCGACCGGATGCGCCACTCTGCCACGCGGGCGCTGCTGGAACGCGATGACGTGATCATCATCGCGTCGGTATCGTGCATCTACGGGATCGGCTCGGTCGAGACCTATGGCGCGATGACGCAGGACCTCAAGACCGGCAACAACTATGACCAACGCCAAGTGATCGCAGACCTGATCGCGCAGGCGTATAAACGCAATGACGCTGCTTTCCAGCGCGGCACCTTCCGCGTGCGCGGCGACAGCCTTGAAATCTTTCCGGCCCACCTTGAGGACCGCGCATGGCGTCTGTCCTTTTTTGGCGAAGAGCTGGAAAGCATCACCGAATTCGACCCGCTCACCGGCGAGAAGACCGGCACTTTCGACCAGATCCGCGTCTATGCGAACAGCCACTATGTGACGCCGAAACCAACGATGAACCAAGCGGTGATCGGCATCAAGAAAGAGCTGCGGATGCGGCTGGACCAGCTTGTCGCCGAAGGAAAGCTGCTGGAAGCGCAACGGCTTGAACAGCGCTGCAACTTCGACATCGAGATGCTTGAAGCCACCGGCGTCTGCAACGGGATCGAGAACTATTCGCGCTATCTGACGGGCCGCGCCCCCGGAGAGCCGCCCCCCACGCTGTTCGAATTCATCCCCGACAACGCGATTGTTTTTGCAGACGAAAGCCACGTCTCCGTGCCGCAGATCGGCGGGATGTACAAAGGCGACTACCGACGCAAATTCACGCTGGCCGAACACGGGTTCCGCCTGCCCTCCTGTATGGACAACCGCCCCCTCAAGTTCGAGGAATGGGACGCTATGCGCCCGCAGTCGGTCTTTGTCTCGGCCACCCCCGCCGCGTGGGAAATCGAACAATCCGGCGGTGTGTTTACTGAACAGATCATTCGCCCCACCGGCTTGATCGACCCCAAAATCGAAATCCGTCCTGTCGAAATGCAGGTCGACGATCTGCTGGACGAGGTGCGCAAGGTCGCCGCCGACGGCTATCGCACGCTTTGCACCGTGCTGACCAAACGCATGGCCGAAGACCTGACCGAATACATGCACGAACAGGGCATCCGCGTGCGCTACATGCACAGCGATATCGACACGATCGAACGCATCGAAATCCTGCGCGACCTGCGGCTTGGCGCTTTTGACGTGCTGATCGGGATCAACCTTCTGCGCGAAGGCTTGGACATTCCCGAATGTGGGCTGGTGGCGATTCTCGATGCGGATAAGGAAGGGTTCCTGCGCTCGGAGACCTCGCTGATCCAGACCATCGGGCGGGCCGCGCGGAACGCCGAAGGCCGCGTGATCATGTACGCCGACCGGATCACCGGCTCGATGGAGCGTGCGATTGGCGAAACCGACCGCCGTCGCGCCAAGCAGCTGGCCTATAACGAAGAACACGGGATCACGCCGACAACGGTCAAGAAGAATGTCGATGATATCCTCGCCGGTCTCTACAAAGGCGATGTGGACATGAGCCGCGTCACGGCCAAGATCGATAACCCGCTCGCGGGCGGCAACCTGCAAACCGTGCTCGACGGGTTGCGCACCGATATGCGCAAAGCCGCCGAGAACCTCGAGTTCGAAGAAGCCGCACGCCTGCGCGACGAGGTCAAACGGCTCGAATCCGTCGATCTGGCCATCGCCGACGATCCGATGGCGCGTCAGTACGCTGTCGAAAAAGCCGTCGACGACGCGCAAAAGGCGTCGGGCCGATCAACCGGCGGTCGCGGCGGGATGCGCGGTGGCAAATCCCGCTACGGCGGCAAAAAACGCTAGGCGGCGCGTCTAGTCATCCACCTCGTCCGGCAACCCGTCATGGTCGGTCGAGGCCATCTCCTCCAGCTCGTCCTCTGACATGCTGTCGTACATATCTTTCGACGCGCCTTGCAGATCCTTGACCTTGGTCTCGCCCCGCTTGGCAGACAGGGCTGCACCGGCGGCGCGTTGTTGGGCTTTCGATTGGGCTTTCATCGCTGTCTCCTGTCAGTTGGATGTAGCGGCAAAACCCGTCCACCCGCCCGCAGTTCCCCTGCTACGGCTTGGCGCAAAATTATTTTCATGCGCCCGTTGCAAGGTGATTGCTTTGCACCCGCACCCACCCCACATTCGGAGTCTGCGCTTTATCCGGAGGATCCCAAATGCGCCTGATCGCCCTTGCTACACTGGGCCTGACCGCCCTCTCTGCCCCCGCCTTTGCCGATGAGACAACCGGCACGATCCTTGCTTATGACCGCCTTGCGAATATCATCGTCCTGCAAGACAAATCATCCTGGACGCTGGATGCCAAAACCCTTGTCCCGTCCGACCTGATGGCCGGCGATAAAGTCACGCTGACCTTCGCCTCCGACGGCGACAACGGTGCGAAACCCGCGACCAAACTGACCCGCAACTAAGCCCTGTCCCATAACAAAAGCGCCCCCTGACCAAATCAGAGGGCGCTTTCTGCGTTCAAACCATCAAACGATATCAGTCACCTGCGGGCGGAGTAACCTCAACGCCGGGGACGGTGATCGTTTTCTCTTCGGTGGTCACTTCAACGTCCGGAACTTCAACGTCGACCTCTTCTTCAGTCACGGAAACCGAACCGGTCTGCGCGTCAAACTCGGGCAGATTGCCGCCTTCAACGGACACATCAACATCCGGCAGCGACCCTTCTTCAGTCTGATCGATATCGATGAAAAAGATCGCAAATGCGATGACCAGAATTGCGGCAAGGCCTGCGATTACTGCGGTAGAGGTCTTCATAGTATTTCCTTCCAAATTCACTTGCCGTTCTAGGCGATGCAAGGGCAACTCGGCGAAGCGGGAAATGGTTCCAGTAACAATTTCGGGAACATCTGGGCCACGCGGGAAGTTGTGACCCCAGACAGTAATGCAGATTACAACCCAGGAGCTTTACAATGGAATTCGGCCTTCTCGGACTCATTATCCTGATCGCAGACATCTACGCGATCTATCAAATCTTCACCTCCGGCGCTTCGGGGCTTGCGAAAATCCTCTGGATTCTCGGCGTCCTGATCTTCCCGGTCGTCGGCTTTATCGTATGGCTGATCGCTGGCCCACGCGGCGGCAGCGTCAACGTCTAAACGACGCACACACGATTCAACGAGAAAGGCCCGTAGCATTGCTGCGGGCCTTTTCGCATGCCGCCCCAAAGGTCTGTAAGTAATTTGTTAAGCATGACGCGCCAAGCTACCCGCCGAAAGGGTACCCCATGCGCTACTGGCCGTTCCTTCTGCTTGGCTTACTGCAGCTTCCCACCCCTGCACAGGGCGGCGCGTGGCTGCGCGAAAAGGGCACGGGATTTACCTCCACCACGGTAAACGTCACGCGCAGCTACGACATTTCGGAAAGCACCTTCATGGAATATGGCGTGCGCGACGACCTGACCCTGGGGGCAGAGGTCGGCTTTCTCGCCAGTTCCATCGGCCTGCAATCGGGATTTGCGTCGGTTTTCCTGCGCCGCCCCTTAGGCCGTCGCGACCGCCCTAACGTCTGGTCGGCGGAGCTGGGGTTCGGCGCGGCATGGGTGGGGGATGCGGTCTATCCCAATGTCAAAGCGGGGCTGTCTTGGGGCCGCGGCTATACGCTGGGGCAGAAACACGGCTGGGTGACCATCGACAGCTCCCTCGCGTGGGACATCTACCTGCAAGAGCATCTCGCCAAAGTCGACAGCACCATAGGCATCAACTTCGGCGACCGGTTTTCTGGGATGCTGCAAATCTACTATGCCTCGACCTCTGTCGCCAGCGCCACCTCTGTCGCGCCCTCTATCGTCATGCGCCCGCTGAAAAGCCGCCCCGACATCCGCTTCCAGATCGGGGCAGAGACGTTGATCAACGACACCTCCAACCCCGCGCTAAAACTCTCGCTCTGGCGCGAGTTCTAGCGTTTATCCATGCGCGCCTGCATAAAGATCGACCCTTTGACGCTGGTGCTCCAGACCAGATGGAGCAGATCACGATCCGCACCCTGATCCGTCAGCACATAGGGCACGCTGTATTGCGCCACATTCGATCCGTTGCGCACCGGCCCGTCCATCGTGATGCTATCCACCGCAATCGCCCACCCGCCGAACGGAAAGCGGTCGGCAATATCCACCACCCAGGTCTTGGCCAGACTGGCTTCGGTATGTTCAACCTGCACCGGGTTCGACACCGGATTGTGGATGCCGTGGAACGAATTGCCGGTCATCTCGATATTGCGCATGCGCGAGAAATCCATATCCGCAAAGCTCGTGTCGATCCGTTCGACCCGATCAATGAACCCGTTGATGCTGCGGAAGCGGTTGTCGTTGATCGTCAGCCCATTGATCACATGACCCGCCCCATGGGGCTTGATCACGATATAGCTGAACCACGGGGCCACCTCACCCGACAGAAAGATATTACCGCTGATCGACAGGGAGCTGAAAGAATACTCGCTGCTGTAGTCCGGCGCGGGGTCTTGTTCGTTGGTCCATTCGACAAAGCAATTGTCGATATAGTTCCCGCTGACCACGCTCGCCGTGTGCTGCGCCGCAAGGATCAACCCGGCAGAGCGGACGCCGTTCTTGACCGTATCCCCCTGAAAGAAGTGGTTCCCCGTGACGATATTATTCTGCCCCGCCAGCAGCGCAAAATGGCGAAAGCGCGTGGCACGGTTGTCGCGAATCTTGACGTCATTGGCGTTGCAGTTGATCGCGATCGTGGTCCGGTCCGGCACGTCCAGCGCATCTTCGGCGGACAGGAACTGGCAACGGTCCACGAACATCCCCTGACAGCCGCCACCAATCGACGTGATCCCCCGATCCTTCGGGCGCGAGATAAAGCAGTCCCGCACATGGAAAATCGTCCCCGATGGCGCAAGGTTGATGGCGCTGGCCACGTTGTTGCACTGGAATTCGATGTCATCCAGAACGAATTTGCTCAGCTGGCTGTAGTTGCTGAAATCCAGCAGATACTGGAACCGCGTAAAGGTAAAATTCTGCGTCCCCGCCGCATCATACAAGGGCGCGTTCAGGGTGATCTCTTGCGTGGCGACGTTCTTGGCGCGCACATAAATCTCGCGCCCTACCCCATTGCCCGTGATCAGCGCCCCCACAGGCACATTCGCCACATTCACCACATTTGTCAGCTTGCGCGCATCCGAGGGCGAATAGCTAGCTTGCGAGGTCATCGTGACCGTATCCCAATCGCCATTCGTGGCCGCTTCAAACTGGCCGTTGCGAATCACCCGCCGCGTGGCATAGCTGCTGCGTTCGGGCGTCGCGGCCTGCATATCGATGGGACCGGTCACGTTGACCTTGCGCCCGCCCAGATCGAGCGATTCATGATCCGCATTGTTCAGCAACGCCTGAAACGCCTTGCGAAAGGCGATCTCTTCATTCCCGAACGCCTCGATATAATTTGGCAGATCAAAGTTGCGCCGCAGCAGCAGGATCGCGCTGGCGGGCATGATCACCGTCCCTTCAAACCGCGTCGGCGCGTCAAACGTCACGTCCCCGTTCAGCAAATACGTCCCTTGCGGGATCAACACGCTGCGCCCCTGCGCATCCGCATTCGCCGCCACAAAGGCCGCCGTATCATCGGTGCTGCCATCCCCCACCGCGCCATAATCCCGCACATCCACCTGTGCCAGCATGTCCCGCAGAAAGACGCCCGTCACATCCTCGATCTGCAAATCGTCAATGCGAACGACCCCGCCATTCTGCCCCGTCAGGTCCAGCCCGAAATGCCCATAGACCGGCGCATTGCCCCAGACCATATCGACCCCGCCGCGCAGCCCCGATCCGACAATCGCGCTGACCTCGACCACCTCGCCATAGCTGGTCAGCGTCACCGCCGGACCGGCCTCCACCAGCCCGCCCGCTCGACTGCCATTGCCAAGCGCCGGATACCCCGCGATCCGCACCGACGGTAGATTCCCACTGATCGCCTTCACCCGCGCCGTGATCCGCAGGTAACACCCCGGCAAAAGTGGCGTTTGCCCCATGTATCGCAGCTTTTGCGTGGATTGCGTTTTTATCAGCTCAAGCGCCCCGCCAAAGTCCTGATCCGCAGGGATAAACGCCGCATTTATGGCATTGGCATAGGTATCAGACCCCGCCGTGCCATCCCCGCTTGAATACACATCCAAGCCTTGCGCAAATGCCGCAGGTGTCAGTAGCAAACCGTCCGTGATTGCCTTGTTCATCGTCATCCCCTTCGTCGGGTTGCGATGTCGCCCCCCATGAATTGCAAAACTCCGGCGCTTGGCCGGCAGGGGGAAAGATTTATGCACAAAGGGTTAACCACGCCTAACCGCAGCGTACGCCGCAAACGGTCACATGAGCGTGCCAAAGATGTCGCGCCTGTCAGGCAGAAACGCTTGGCGCATCCAGCAGTTGAACGGCGGCAATACGCCAGCCCTCGGGCGTCTCAACCATCTGATAATCCAGCAAATAGGTAAATCCTTTCAGGTCCGTGACCTGCACCTTCTGCCACTGCGCACCAGCGATCTCGCGCAGGTCCAGAAACCGCACCTCGGCGTGTTTCCAGACCATCGGATAGCCCGTGGTCACCATACGTTTAAAGTTCTCGGTAGATTGAAACATCATCTGCAGATTGGGGCTCGCATAAGCGAAGGCACCCTCGAAATCATCTGCCTTGAAAGCCTCGAACTGGCCTGTGATCGTGCTTTCGATATCCGCCTGCTGCGCCGTGGCACCAAGCGCCGTCGCAAAGGTCAAAACCATCCCGAAAAATGCCGAAAGAACCGCGCCACGCATGAGAATGCTCCCTATGATGTGTTGAACTTAACCTAAGCCACGCACATCATAGGGCAATAGTTTCACGCCGTGGTCAGCTTGCCTGCCAACGCGTCGTCGATCAGGGCGACCGTTTCATCCACACCATAAAGCGCGATGAACCCACCGAAGCGCGGACCTTGGCTGGCGCCCAGCAACACTTCGTAAAGCGCGGTGAACCAGTCGCGCAGCGGGTCGAAACGCTCTTTCCCGACGGCGAAAACCATCGTCTGCAACGCCTCGGCATCCAGCCCGCCGTCCCATGTTTTCAGCTGGTCCCGCAGGTCTTCCAAGGCTTCCCGCTCCAGCTCGGAAGGGGCGCGGAACACTTTGGCGGGCTTCACGAAATCATTGTAATAGCGCACCGCATGCTCGGCCGCCGCATCCATACCGGGGTTGCCTTCGGGCGTCGCATCCGGCGCATACCGCTGGATAAAGCCCCACAGTTGCGACTTGTCCTCGGCCGAGGAGACCGACGCGAGGTTCAGCAACATCGAGAACGGCACAACCATATCCGACTTGGGCACATCGCCCCCGTGGATATGCCAAACGGGGTTGTTCAGCTTGCCCTTGTCGTCCTGCGTTTCATAGGCGCGCAGCTGCTGGTGGTATTCGTCGACCGCCTTGGGGATCACGTCGAAATACATGCGCTTGGCCGTCTTGGGCTTGAGGTACATGAAATACGACAGCGATTCCGCGCTGGCATAGGTCAGCCATTCGTCGATGGTCAGACCATTGCCCGACGATTTGGAGATCTTGTGCCCGTCCTGATCAAGGAACAGCTCATAGGTGAAATGCTCGGGCGGGCGGTTGCCCAGAATACGGCAGATCTTGTCATAGATCGGCGTGTTGGTGCTGTGATCCTTGCCGTACATCTCAAAGTCGACATCAAGGGCGGCCCAACGGGCACCAAAGTCAGGCTTCCACTGCAACTTCACATTACCACCGGTCAGCGGCAGGGTCATTTCGGTGCCGTCTTCATCGTCGAAGGTGATCGTGCCTTCCCTGGCGTTGACCGCTTTCATCGGCACATACATTACCCGCCCCGTTTCAGGGTGGATCGGCAGGAAGATCGAATAGGTCTGCCGACGCTCCTCGCGCAGCGACTTGAGCATCACTTCCATGATCTCGTCATACTTCTCGGCGGCGCGCAAAAGCACCTCGTCGAACTTGCCGGAGCCGTAGAATTCCGTGGCCGAGATAAACTCGTACTCGAACCCGAAGGTATCCAGAAAACGCCGCAGCATGGCGTTGTTATGCGCGCCAAAGCTGTCGTATTTGCCGAAAGGATCGGGCACCGATGTCAGCGGGCGCTGCAGATGTTCTTCCAATGCGGCGGGGTCGGGCACGTTACCCGGCACTTTGCGCATCCCGTCCAGATCGTCGGAAAAGCACACCAGCCGCGTCGGAATGTCGCTGATCTGCTCAAATGCGCGGCGGATCATCGTCGTGCGCGCAACTTCGCCGAAGGTCCCGATATGCGGCAGACCCGACGGGCCATAGCCGGTCTCGAACAAGACGTATCCCTTCTCGGGGGCCTTGTTTGCATAGCGTTTCAACACCCGACGTGCTTCCTCGAACGGCCACGCTTTACTGGTTAGGGCTGCTTCACGCATCTGCGACATGTCATCAATTCCATCATTTTCACCCCGCACCCAATGCGCGCAGGCAGTCCGTACCTATTGCGTCCCCGTAGGCCCGTCAATAATCTGCAGATCAACGGAATGACCGAACGGAAATGCGCATGAATGACGACACCTCCCTCACCCTCAGCGCGCAGGATTGCCTTGTCGCCGTGATGATCGCGGTTTCCGCATCAGACGAGGACATCCGCACCACCGAATTGCTCAAGATCCAGACGGCTGTAAACATGCTCCCCGTCTTTTCGGGCTATGATGTGGACCGCATCAGCTCTGTCAGCTCGATGGTGTTCGACCTGTTCGAACAGGAAGACGGGCTGGATGCCCTGTTCGGCCTGATCAAGGGCGCGCTGCCCGACCGGCTGAACGAAACGGCCTATGCGCTGGCCTGCGATGTGGCCGCGGCCGACGGCACGTTGGACGAAGCCGAATTGCGTCTGCTGGAAGAAATCCGCTACGAGCTTGACCTCGACCGCCTGCACGCCGCCGCCATCGAACGCGGTGCCCGCGCCCGTCACGTCAAATAGGCCGCGACACCGCGATTAAAGAGAGGCCGAATCCGCAGCCACATGGAACGCCCCCCAGCGTTCGATCAGCCCTTGCTGCAACCGTTTGGAGCGCCCGTTCCACGCCCGCCCCCCCTCGGGGCGTTCGCGCTGCGCGCGGGTCAAGGTGGCGCGACGGGGCATATCGGCGGTGAACACGGCAAAGGCCATCACCCGCCCGTCCGGTGCCGTCAGATACCCTGCCAAGGCCGAGACAAAGTTCAACGTGCCGGTCTTCGCCTCGACTTTGATCGGGTGATCCTGCACGGGCCGCCCCTTGGAATCGCGCAGGGAAATCGACTTGAGCAACGGTTTCAACGTGCCCGATCCATAGACCCGCACCAGCGCCGTCACCATATCCTGCGCGGTCACGCGGCTGTCTTCGCCCAACCCCGAATGGTCCACCAGCGCGGGTGCATCCATGCCCAGATTGGCCTTGGCCCACACGTTCATCTCTGCCGCAGACGCGCGCAGTGACGCGGGCGTGCCCGTGCGGTAAACCGTGGCGGATAGCCCCGCCATCTCTGCGATCAAGTTATTGGAATACTTCAACATATCGCGCAGGATATCGCGCAGCGGCGCGCTGGAACGGGTCACCAGCACCTCGCCCTCGGGCAAGCTGGTGATCAACGCCATGTCGCGCAGACGGATGCCCTGTGCCCCAGCCAACGTCTTAAAGATATCGCCCGCATACAGCCCCGGCTTGCGCACCGGCAGCCAGCGCGACCCCCCATTGCCCAAGGCACTTTTCGCGACGCTCCAGTCATCGCGGGTGCCTGCGTCACGATAGGCAAAGACCGGCGCACTGCGGTCGCTGATCTCCATCGCGGCCATCGCGACGTCGGGGCGATAAGCCCCCGACCGCCCGTCCATCAGCACCGAATAGCTGCCGTTCTCGCGCTTCCATTCAAAGTGGACGCGGTTAAAGTTCAGCGCCAGCCCTGACACGGCGGGGTTATAGCCCACATGATCCGGCTGATCCGCATCAATCAACGGGAAGACCGGCAGGCTGCGTTCGTAAATCTTCAACCCGCCTTTGACGCCGATAATGCCCGCCGCCTTGAGGTCATCGGCCATTTTGGCCAGCCCGTCCGTATCCAGCGTCGGATCGCCCCCGCCCACAAGGATCAGATCGCCCTGCACTTCGCCGTCCACAATGCCACCGGTCGCCATGATGCGCGTCTGAAACTGATGCGCCGCGCCCAAGGTATCCAGCGCGTAAAGCGCGGTAATCGCCTTGGTCACGCTCGCCGGGGGCATCCCGTCAAGCGGGCCGTTCTGTTCCAGCACCGCACCGGTTTCCGCATCCGCCAGACTAAAGGTCACAGCACCGTTCAACCGCGCCTTGTCGATCAGCTCTTGCGCCGAGGGGATCGCCTGCCGGAACAAATCGTCCCCGCGCAAGACGGGGCGCAGCGATTCAGTTGGCGGGGCCGCAAAGGCCGCAGGAGCCACAACAGCCGCCGCAGCGGTACTCAGAAACAAACGACGGGATAAAACAGTTTTCATGGGGCGACTTAAACCTGACAGGACAGAGCGACACAAGCGCTTGCAAATCACATTTTCATGGGCGGGGGCCCATGCTAACTGACAAAACATGCAACGCGTTATTTTGATCATGTTTGTCGCCATGTCACTGATTCCCGCAGGCGACAGCGCGGGCAAGATCCTGACCTCACAGCTTGGCGTGGCCCCCGTTTTTGTGGCGTGGTCGCGGTTTGCCATCGGGGCGCTGCTGCTTGTGCCCTTCGCCCCGCCGCAAACGCGCGCCCTGTTCGGCAACTGGCGCATCTGGGTCCGTGCCGCCATCCTGTGCGGCAGCATCACCTGCATCCAGACAGCACTGGTGACCGAGGACGTGGCCAATGTCTTTGCCGCCTTCTTTATCGGCCCGCTGCTCAGCTATGTGCTGGCCGCGCTCTTCCTGCGCGAGGCGATATCGCTTCAGCGCAGCGCGTTGATCGTGGCGGGGTTTCTGGGGGTGCTGGTCGTGGTCCGACCGGGGCTTGAACCCAGTGCAGGGCTGCTTTGGGCGCTGACCGCGGGGACGCTTTATGGCGTGTTCCTCACGATGTCGCGCTGGCTGTCGCATCTCGCCCCGCCCCTTGCGCTGACCTTCAGCCAGTTGGTGATCAGCGGGCTGCTGCTTTTGCCGCTGGGGGTGGCCTATTTCCCGCCACTGACCGGCCCCGTCCTGGGGCTAAGCCTCGCAAGCGCGCTGTGTTCGATGCTGGGCAACCTGCTGATGTTATACGCCTATCGCATGGCCCCTGCGACCAAGGTCGCACCGCTGGTGTATCTGCAACTGCTGTCCGCCGTGGGGCTGGGGTGGCTGGTGTTCGGCGCATGGCCCGACGCCCTGACATGGGCCGGCATGGCGATGATCCTAGGGGCGGGTATCGCCTCTGCCAGATTGCGCTGACCATTTGCCCGCGGCCCGGATCGCGCTTGAGCTGACATCGACCATCGGGACGTTCACAAAACACCACGCGGGGGCCGGTGCCTGCCCCAAGAGCTGGCTTTGCCGCCCCGAAATCCGGTAGGGTGCATAAAGCGTTGCGGCGTGGCTCATCCGTGCCGATATGCGCTGGCCGGGCCGTGCAAGCACCCCTAGGGGCACTGTCTCCATGATCTGCCGCCAATCCTGCCACAGGTGGAACTGCGCCAGATTATCCGCCCCCATCAGCCAGACGAAGCGCACACCGGGATAGCGGGCCCGCAGCGCGGCAAGGGTTTGCGCGGTGTAGCGGGTGCCAAGATGGGCCTCGATATCGGTGACCTCGACCCGCGGGTGCTGCATCACCTCGCGCGCGCGGGCCAGACGGGACGCCATCGGGGCCGGCCCATGCGCCTTGAGCGGATTGCCCGGGCTGACCATCCACCACACCCGATCCAGCCCGAAACGCTTGATCGCCTCGCGGGTGATATGGGCGTGACCCTCGTGCGCCGGATCAAACGACCCGCCAAGCAGCCCGATCACCTGCCCCGGGGGCGCATATGGAAATGGATAACCCAACGAAAACGGCCCCCGATATACATCAGGGGCCGAAAGAAGGGCAGCAACGCCCCTTTGTCAATCGCGTTATCCGTGCGTTAATCGACGAACTTCTTGATCTCGCCGGATTTCAACCGCGCGAAATAGCTCTTCATCTCGCGTTTCACGATCGGCATCAGGAAGTACAGCGCCGTGATGTTCACAACCGCCATCGCAAAGATCATCGCATCAGAGAAGTCGATAACCGCGCCCAGATTGGCCGCCGCCCCCACGATGATGAACAGGCAGAAGATCACCTTGAACACGATCTCTTTGGTTTTGCCTTCACCGAACAGATAGGTCCACGCCTTCAGCCCGTAGTAGGACCAGCTGATCATGGTGGAGAAGGCGAACAGGATCACCGCCAGCGCCAGCACATAGGGGAACCAGCTGAATCCGGTCGCAAAGGCAGCCGATGTCAGCTGAACGCCGCTTGACCCGTCGATGGTCTGGATCGCGGTGCCTGCGTCATTCAGGATGAAGCGGCCGGTTTCGGGGTCCATCACCAGCACGCCAGAGATGGTGATCACCAGCGCGGTCATCGTACAGATGACAACGGTATCGATGAAGGGCTCCAACAGGGACACGACGCCTTCGGTCACCGGCTCTTTGGTGCGCACGGCAGAGTGTGCGATCGCCGCCGAGCCGACACCCGCCTCGTTCGAGAACGCCGCCCGTTTAAAGCCCTGGATCAGCGCGCCAACCAGACCGCCAGCAACGCCCAAGCCGCTGAACGCGCCTTCAAAAATCTGGCCAAAGGCCCAACCGATCTTGTCGTATTCAACGATCAGGATGATCAGCGCGGCACCAACATAGATCACGCCCATCAGCGGCACGATTTTCTCGGTGACATTGGCGATGGATTTGATCCCGCCGACGATGACCGCAAAGACCACTGCGGCAAAGACGATGCCCGTGATCCAGCCGGGGTAGTCTCCGATGATACCGGACAGCTGCGCATGGGCCTGATTGGCCTGGAACATATTCCCGCCGCCCAAGGCACCACCGATGGTAAAGATCGAAAAGATCACCGCCAGCACCCCGCCCAAAGGCAGGCCGCGCTCCTTGAAGCCCTTTGTCATATAGTACATCGGACCACCGGAGACGGTGCCATCGGCGTATTCATTGCGGTATTTCACACCCAGCGTACATTCGGTGAACTTGGAGGCCATGCCCAGCAAACCGGCCAGGATCATCCAGAAGGTCGCCCCCGGACCGCCGATGCCCACGGCCACCGCGACGCCCGCGATATTGCCCAGACCGACAGTCCCCGACAGCGCCGTTGCAAGCGCCTGAAAATGGCTCACCTCGCCCGCGTCATCGGGATCGGAATAATCGCCTTTGACCAGCGAGATCGCATGCCAGAACGCTTTGACCTGAATGAAGCCGAAATACAGCGTAAACACCGACGCGGCGACCACCAGCCACAGCACGATCCACGGGAAGTTGGTGCCGGGTAGCGACATGAAGATCAGATTGACGAACCAGCCTGTCGAACCCGCGAAAATATCATTGATGCGTTGATCCATGCCGACGGTTTCTTGTGCCGCGGCAACCATGGGCAAAGCAGAGACAGCAGCAGCCCCCGCACCCGTTGTCAGAAATTTTTTCATGATATGACCTTTCAAGGAATGATCGTCAGAGGCACGCGGGACGCCACAGCCAAGCGGCCCGTTACGCCGCCGAACATACGCTCTTTCAGGCCGCGCAGACCGACACGGCCCACCACGATCTGCTGTGCGCCGTGCTTCTTGGCCAGATCGTCCAGAATATCGGCCACATCGCCGTGTTTCACGATGCCCTGAACGGTGCCCCCCTCTTCGCTGACCTTCTTGACCGCGGGATCGACGATACGTTCGCGGGCCAGTGCCAGTTCCTCTTCGCGCCGCTTGTGGCGCTGGTCATTCTCTTCCGAGGTCTGGAAGCTGAATGGAGACCATTCAATCACGTAAACGAGCTTGAGCTCGCAATCGCCGATCAATTTGGCCTGTTTCGCTGCGAAATCCAAAGCGCGCGCCCCGGCTTCCCCCCCGTCCAGTCCAACAACAATAGTGGATGCTGTCATGTATTTGTCCCTTTGTGTATGACGCGGTCTTTTTGCGGCCGCGTTGTACCGGGGCGCTGAACGCACCCGGATTAGGCGAATATAAACGAGGTCCAAAATTTTTTTCGACTGAATTTCGCGTAAAATTCGGTCATTCGTCCCCAGTTCACCGCTCGAAAACGGCAAAAAGGGATAGTTATCGGAAAAACAGCCTTTGCCGCCCGCGCGATCCGCGCTTTGTGCGTCTTTCCCCTGCGCCTTGTGAATCGCCCGGTAACAGGCGGGCTTCAAAAGCGTGGCATAGGCCCTATATATTGAATGTTTGCTCTTGCCCGCCTGTGGCGATATTGCACGTTCCAAACCGTATTCAGCTTATCCGAGGATTCTCAATGGCCGCCTATCAATATGTCTATCACATGTCCGGTGTCTCAAAGACCTACCCGGGCGGCAAAAAGTGTTTCGACAACATTAACCTGAACTTCCTGCCCGGTGTGAAAATCGGTGTGGTCGGCGTCAACGGTGCGGGTAAATCCACGCTGATGAAGATCATGGCCGGCAAGGACAAGGATTACTCGGGCGAAGCATGGGTCGCTGAAGGGGCCAAGGTCGGCTACCTGGAACAGGAACCCTATCTGGACCCTGCCCTGACCGTGCGCGAAAATGTCATGCTGGGCGTGAAAGCCAAGAAAGACATTCTGGACCGCTACAACGAACTGGCGATGAACTATTCCGACGAGACAGCCGACGAAATGGCCGCCTTGCAGGATCAGATCGACGCCGAAAACCTCTGGGATCTCGACAGCCAGATCGACGTCTCGATGGAAGCCCTGCGCTGCCCGCCCGACGATGCCGATGTGACCAAACTGTCCGGTGGTGAAGCCCGCCGCGTGGCGCTGTGCAAGCTGCTGCTGGAAGCGCCCGAAATGCTGCTGCTTGACGAACCGACCAACCACCTGGACGCGGAAACCATCGCGTGGCTGCAACAGCACCTGATCGACTATAAGGGCACGATCCTGATCGTTACCCACGACCGGTATTTCCTTGATAACATCACCAGCTGGATCCTCGAGCTCGACCGCGGCAATGGCATCCCCTACGAGGGGAACTATTCCAACTGGATCGACCAGAAAGCCAAACGGCTTGAGCAAGAAGCCCGCGAAGACAAGTCCAAACAAAAGACACTGTCGCGCGAATTGGAATGGATGCGTCAGGGGGCCAAGGCCCGTCAGGCGAAATCCAAAGCACGTATTAACGCCTATAACGAAATGGCCGACAGCTCAGAGCGCGAGCGTCTGACCCGCGCCCAGATCGTTATCCCCAACGGTCCCCGTCTGGGCAACAAGGTGCTTGAGGTCGAGGGCCTGTCCAAAGCCATGGGCGACAAGCTGTTGATCGAAAAGCTGGACTTCTCTCTGCCACCGGGCGGAATCGTCGGCGTCATCGGCCCCAACGGCGCAGGTAAATCGACCCTATTCAAGATGATCACCGGCCATGAACAACCCGATACCGGCACGATCGAACTCGGGAATACCGTTGATCTGTCCTATGTTGACCAGTCGCGCGATGACCTGAACCCTGATGACAACGTCTGGCAGGCCATTTCGGGCGGGGCCGAGATCATCAAGCTTGGTGATGCCGAAGTGAACTCCCGCGCCTATTGCGGCGCCTTCAACTTCAAGGGCGGTGACCAGCAGAAGAAAGTCGGCCTGCTGTCGGGCGGTGAACGCAACCGTGTGCATATGGCGCGTCTGCTGAAAGAAGGCGGCAACGTGCTGCTGCTCGATGAACCTACCAACGATCTGGACGTTGAAACCCTGCGCGCGCTCGAAGACGCGCTGGTCGATTTCGCGGGCTGCGCCGTGGTCATCTCGCACGACCGTTTCTTCCTTGACCGGATTTGTACGCACATCCTCGCCTTTGAAGGCGACGCGCATGTTGAATGGTTCGAAGGCGGCTTCTCTGACTACGAAGAGGACAAGAAGCGTCGTCTGGGCGAAGACGCCATGGAACCCAAGCGCATGAAGCACAAGAAATTCTCGCGCTGATCTAGGCGAAAGTTCTAAGAAAAAAGGCCCCCGCAGGAAACTGCGGGGGCCTTTTTATGTGTCGGTCAACGCGCCGCAGCGACGCGGCACGGGTTTCCCGTTACACCCCGTCGGCCAGTTCCGTATAGCCATCGGTGCGGTCGGTGCTGGTGCTGTCGGGCACGGTTTCACGGCCCAGAAAATCGCGCAGCGTGTTGCAGGCAGACAGCCCCGACCACAGCCGCTGGTTCGACACCAGCTTGACCGTGACATCGGCGCTGAAATCCCCACCGATACGTGCGGCGGTGCCATCATGGGACAGGATGTCTTCGATGTCTTTCTGTATCTCTTCGGGCTTGATCCGGTGGCGGCCCATCACGGTGCCCACGATGATCCCCTCGCCCGCATAGCCCATAAAGCATTTCTCATGGGCCAGTGCCGCGACCGTGGCCTGCGCAACCAAGCCCATCTGGCGACAGAACTCAGCCGGGCTTGCGGCCTCGAAGATATTGCGGATCTGCGGGAGCTTGACCGCAAAAAGGCTCATGGCATAGCAGCCTTCGGGCAGACGCAGCATGTGGTTTTCGAAACCGTGCAGATCGTCGACGCCGACAACGTTCAGATCAAAACTTTCCTCGACCCGTACCTTCATCAGGCCCGACAGCTCCGCCAGCGTATGCGCGGCCTCGCGTTCACGGCGCAGACTGTCGCTGAGCATGCCCGCCATGTTGATACGCGCGCCCAGTTCGATCCCGTTCAAGGGCTTGAAGATGAAATCCGTCGCCCCGGCGCGGAAGGCAGTGTCCATCAGATCATGTTTCCGGCTGCCGGTGATCATGATGATCGGCGCACTTTTATAGGCCTGCATATTGCGGATGTCGTCACATAGGGTGATCCCGTCAACGCCGGGCAGCATGATATCCAGCAAGAAGCAGTCAAAGCTTGCCCCGTGTTCGTCGATCTTGGCCAACCCATCCTCGGCCGAGTCTGCACAGACCAGATCGAACCCCAGCGACGGCGTCAGACAGTCGCGCAACAGGTCAAGAATGGTGGGATCGTCATCTACGGCTAGGATTTTCATACGGTGGCTCACTCGTTGTCGTGTCGGCAGAAGGGGGACTGGTTAAATTCTCTTATGGCTCGGAGCAAAATCGCAGATGAATCTGTCAGCAGTTAGGCAATTTCGGCCAATCCGTTAACCCTTTGTCCCGCTGCCTCTGCCAATGCGCGTTAGGGTTTCACCTTGCCTCTCCGAAGAATAAGGCGCAAATGTGCCGGAATCAGCAAGGAACGGCCTGTTTTTCAAGGCCCATTGACAGCCCCTTGCGCGAATCCCCACGACCTGCCATATCCGAATGGCTAACGTTATTCTTTTTCGACCAACTGTCTCCCTCATACGGCGTTCAGACTTCGATCCAGACCGACAACGCCAAGCCATCGCACGACGCGGATGGCATACTAGAGGAGACTACGGATATGGCCACTGGCACCGTAAAATGGTTCAACACAACAAAAGGCTTCGGCTTTATCGCACCCGATGGCGGCAGCAAAGATGTATTCGTACACATCTCCGCTGTTGAGCGCGCAGGCCTGACCGGTCTGGCCGACAACCAGAAAGTGACATTCGACATCGAAGCTGGCCGTGACGGCCGCGAATCCGCGTCGAACATCGCACTGGCATAAGCCATGCAGGGCCTTAGGCCCGCAGGATGAATTTGCCGGCTGACCCTCACGGGACGGCCGGTTTTTTTATGTCCTCAGGGTTGCCAAACACAACCCAAGGGGCAAAATACCGGCATCACATCCTAAAGGAGCCCCCCATGCGCCGCCGTCAGTTTATCGCAGGTTCTTTGGCCGCCCTCGCCTTTCCCCACGCGCTGTTTGCCGCGGGTGCCGCCTATGACCCCACGCCGCAAATGGTGTCGATCAAGCCACAATATGCCGTGGGCGAGCTGCTGATCCTGCCCCGCAGCCACTACCTGTATCTGGTGACCGCCCCCGGTCAGGCCATGCGATACGGTGTGGGCGTCGGCAAGGCGGGGCTGGAGTTTACCGGCACCGCGACGATCGATGTCAAAAAGGAATGGCCCACCTGGCGCCCCACGGACGAGATGATCGAACGGGAGCCCAAGACCTATGCGCGGTTCATCGGCAATACCGATGCACAACCCGGTGGCCCGTCCAATCCGCTGGGGGCGCGCGCGCTCTATCTGTTCCAGAATGGCCGCGATACATATTTCCGCATCCACGGCACCACCCAACCCAGCAGCATCGGGCGCTCTGTCTCGAACGGGTGTATCCGCATGCTGAACGAACACGTCAAAGACCTGTACCAACGTGTGCCCATCGGCACCAAAGTCACGGTGCTGTAACGCCGCTGATTTTATTCACCACGCAAAAGGGGCTGGCATCGCTGCCAGCCCCTTCGCATTTCTGCACCGTATCGGGGACGTGTCCCCTTAGTTCAGCGCGCCTTAGTTCAAGGCTTTGTCGGTGATCGCATGGGTCCATGCGCCCGACGGCTCTACCGTGATGACGGGGTCCGACCCACCGGACAGCAGCGATTGCACGGTCCGCTCGTAATCCGCCTCGTCCAGCGCGCCGTTGCTGCCTGCGGTCAGCTTGGCCACTTCGCCCATCATGCGTTTCTGATGCTCTTCGGTTTGCGCACCGGAGGCATCGTTGTCCAACACGATTTCAGCCGCTTCATCGGGATTTTCCTCGGCGTATTTCCAGCCCTTCATAGAGGCCCGCACAAAGCGCACCATCTTGTCCTCGAACGCCGGATCGGCAAGGTTCTCTTCCAGTGCGTAAAGCCCGTCTTCCAATGTGGCAACGCCCTGCTCTTCGTATTTGAACACGTTCAGATCATCCGGCGTCAGACCTGCGTCGATCACCTGCCAGTATTCATTATAGGTCATGGTCGACACGCAGGCGGCCTGATTTTGCAGCAGCGGATCCACGTTAAAGCCTTGTTTCAGCACGGTGACACCGTCCTCGCCGCCTTCGGTGGGCAGCTCAAGTTTGCTCATCCAGCTGAGGAACGGGAATTCATTGCCAAAGAACCAGACGCCCAACGTCTTACCCTTGAAGTCATCCGTGGTCTCGATCCCGGCATCCTTGCGGCAGGTCAGCATCATGCCCGAGGATTTGAACGGCTGCGCGATGTTCACCATCGGCAGGCCCTTCTCGCGCGCGGCCAAAGCGGCAGGCATCCATTCAACGGCGACATCGGCACCACCACCGGCCAGCACCTGTGTCGGCGCAATGTCCGGACCGCCCGGCTTGATCGTGACGTCTAGGTCTTCTTCTTCGTAGAACCCTTTGTCCTGCGCCACATAATAGCCCGCGAACTGCGCCTGCGTGACCCACTTCAACTGAAGCGTCACATCATCCGCCGCTTGGGCCATGGTCCCCATCAGGCCCACAGCGGCCCCGGCGACATATGTTGATAGTTTTTTCATTTTTATATCTCCCTCTTGGTTGGTTGGTCGTCTTG
Source organism: Sulfitobacter sp. UBA1132 (assembly GCF_002311545.1). Taxonomy (NCBI): domain Bacteria; kingdom Pseudomonadati; phylum Pseudomonadota; class Alphaproteobacteria; order Rhodobacterales; family Roseobacteraceae; genus Sulfitobacter; species Sulfitobacter sp. UBA1132. Next base: position 106,806 of record NZ_DCAN01000010.1, read on the forward strand.
GTTAGTTTCGCTGGCTCGGGTGCCAAAAGGTCACCCGCCGTTCAAACAATGACATCGCGCCGTAGAATGCGGACCCGGCAATCGCCGCGACAACAATCTCGGCCCAGACCAGATCAAGCGCAAGCTGGCCCACCGAGGTAGAGATCCGAAACCCCATCCCCCGCACAGGAGAGCCGAAAAATTCAGCAACAATCGCCCCGATCAAGGCAAGGGTCGTGCCGATCTTCAGCCCATTGAACACGAAAGGCATCGCGGCAGGCAAGCGCAGCTTGAACAGCGTCGCCCAATAGCTGGCCGCATAGGTCCGCATCAGATCGCGCTGCATGGCGTCGGTGGCTTGCAAGCCCTGCACCGTGTTCACCAGCATCGGAAAGAACACCATGACCACGACCACGGCGGCCTTGGACTGCCAGTCAAAGCCGAACCACATCACCAGAATCGGGGCCATCCCGATCACCGGCAGCGCGGCCACAAAGTTCCCCACCGGCAAAAGCCCCCGTTGCAAGAAGGGGAAACGGTCAATCGCAACGGCGATCAAAAAGGCCGCACCACAGCCCAGCACATAGCCCGACAACGCGCCCTTCAGCACGGTCTGCACGAAATCCACCCAAAGGATATCAAGCGATGACACCAGCCGCAGGGCAATCAGCGACGGCGCAGGCAGCAAGACCTGCGAAATCTCTAGCCCGCGTACAATGCCTTCCCAGACAGCGATCAGCGTCGCGCCAAAAACCAAGGGCGCTGCAAGGGACACCCAGCGGGCCGGCCGCAATCGCGCCAACCGGATGTTGACCCACATGCCAAAGGCCCAGGCCACTGCGGCAAAAACCAGCCAGATCATCGCGCCATCCCCATCCGTTTCAATGTCACACGCTGGATCAAGCCGATGATCCCCACCAGCAACGCCGCCAAGGCCGCCGCCATGATCAACGCGCTCCAGATCTGGATCGTCTGGCCATAGTAGCTGCCAGCCAACAACCGCGCCCCCAGACCCGCCACGGCACCCGTTGGCAGCTCACCAATGATGGCCCCCACCAGCGACGCAGCCATCGCGATCTTGAGCGAGGTAAAGAAATACGGCATCGACGCAGGCAACCGCAGCTTCCAGAAGGTCTGGCCCGCACTCGCATGCCAGGTGCGCATCTGGTCCAACTGCATCTGGTCAGGGCTGCGCAGCCCTTTCACCATGCCGACAACGACGGGGAAGAACGACAGATACATGCTGATCATCGCTTTCGGCAGCAGCCCCGACACGCCCACGGCGTTCAGAACCACAATGATCATCGGCGCAATCGCCAGAATGGGAATGGTCTGGCTGGCGATCACCCAAGGCATCACCGACATATCCATCACCCGGTTGAACACGATCCCCACCGCCAGCAAGACGCCCAGCAAGGTGCCCATGCCAAAGCCCAGCAGGGTCGCGCTGAGCGTGATCCAGGAATGATAGACCAAGGACCGCTTCGACGTGACTTTCTTCATCACGGTCGTGTCCCAGATCTCTGACGCGACCTGATGCGGCGCGGGCAGTTTGGGCTTTTTCTGCGCCCAGGTATCCGCAACCAAGGACGTGGCGGTCACCGTCTCGCCCGACCGTGTGGCCTTGTCATAGGTCCAGTCCGCATTCAGCCAGACCGCCGCCGCATACCACAGCGCAAACAAGACCCCGACCACAGTCAGGACAGGCAAGAAGCTCGACCTCATCGCGCGCCCCCCTGCTTCCAGATGGTCCGAAAATCCTCCCCGAAGGGCCGGGCTGCAGCAGGCGCGCGATCAATCATCCGCATGCCCCGCCCGCAATCCTTCCCGCACCCGATGCGCGATCTCCAGAAACTCGGGCGTTTCGCGAATGTCCAAGGGGCGCTCTTTCGGCAAAGGGCTGTCGATGACATCCGCAATCCGTCCGGGACGCGGGCTCATTACCACGATCTTGGTGCTCAGATACACCGCCTCCGGGATCGAGTGGGTGACAAAAGCGATGGTCTTTTGCGTGCGCGCCCACAGGCGTAGCAGCTGTTCATTCAAATGGTCGCGCACGATCTCGTCCAGCGCGCCAAAGGGTTCATCCATCAGCAAGATATCCGCATCAAACGCCAGCGCCCGCGCGATCGAGGCCCGTTGCTGCATCCCACCCGACAGCTGCCAAGGGAACTTGCGCTCGAACCCTGCCAGCTCGACCAGCTCCAACACTTGGCGAACCCGCGCCGCCTGATCCGCCTTGGAATACCCCATGATTTCAAGCGGCAGCCGGATATTACCGCCAATCGTCCGCCAGGGATAAAGCCCCGCCGCCTGAAACACATAGCCATAGGCCCGCGCCCGCCGTGCCTCGGCAGCACTGACGCCATTCACCGTGATCTCGCCCCCTGTGGGCTGCTCCAGGTCCGCCATACAGCGCAGAAACGTCGTCTTGCCGCAGCCCGACGGCCCGATAAAGCTGACGAAATCGCCTTTCTCGATATCAAGCGACACGTCTTTCAGCGCATGCACAGGGCCGTCGTTGGTTTCAAATGTCAGGGATAGGTTCTGGGCCGAGATCACGGGCGCGGTGCTCATAAGCTGCGTCCCTCTTCTGCCGTACAACGTGCTCGCATCTATGCTGGCCTCTTTCTTCTTCAGGGCAGCGCGGCGCAACCGCCGCGCTGCGTTGATAGTCCCGCGTTCAGATCCCCGCAGGGATGTTCAGCGGATCGCGTTTGATCAGTTTCGGCGCAGTCAACTCTTTCCACTTGCTCAGCGCAAGGTTGGCCGACGGGAACGCAGGCCGCGGCACAAAGCGCCCGCGTCCGGGGTTGGGCTGCGAGTTCTGCCCCCAGGCCCAGATGACCTCGCCACGGCTTAAGGTATAGCGCGCCTGTGCCTTCACCTCGAAGCCTTCAAAGACGTTGTAATCCAGAATGGAGTGGTGGTTCGCCGTCGAAATCGTCTTGCTGATCTTGGGATCCCACACCACGATATCCGCGTCGGCGCCTTCGACAATCGCACCCTTGCGCGGATAGATATTCAGGATCTTCGCCACATTGGTCGAGGTGGCAGCGACGAATTCATTCGGCGTCAGACGACCCGTTTCGACCCCTTCGGTCCAGAGCACCGCCAGACGTTCCTCCAACCCGTTGGACCCGTTGGGGATGATGCGGAAATCATCGCGGCCCGCGCGTTTCTGCTCGGTCGAAAACGCAGCGTGATCCGTGGCAACCACCTGCAACGACCCCGACTGCAAGCCCGCCCAAAGGCTGTCCTGATGATCCTTGGACCGGAAGGGCGGCGACATGACACGGCGTGCGGCATGGTCCCAATCTTTGTTGAAATACTCGCTCTCGTCCAGGGTCAGGAACTGGATCAGCGGCTCGCCATAGACCCGCATCCCCTTTTGCCGGGCACGGCGGATCGCTTCGTGGGTCTGCTCGCACGAGACATGCACGATATAAAGCGGCACACCGGCGGCATCGGCAATGGTAATCGCGCGGTTGGCGGCCTCGCCCTCCAGCTCGGGCGGGCGCGAATAGGCATGCCCCTCCGGCCCCGTGATCCCCTGATTGAAATACTTCTCCTGCAAGGCCGCGACCAGATCGCCGTTCTCGGCATGGACCATCGGCAGCGCCCCCAGTTCGGCACAGCGCTGGAAGGACGCGAACATCTCGTCATCCTCGACCATCAAGGCCCCTTTATAGGCCATAAAGTGTTTGAACGAATTCACCCCCATGTCGACGGCGTCTTTCATCTCGTCAAAGACATTCTCGTTCCAGCCGGTGATCGCCATGTGATAGCCGACATCCGAACAGATCTGCGGCGCGGATTTGCGGTGCCATTCATTGATCGCGTTCTTGATCGACCCGTCCGCCCCGGGCAGACAGAAATCGACGATCATCGTGGTCCCGCCCACGGCGGCGGCCCAGGTGCCTGTCTCGAATGTCTCGGCCGCTGTGGTGCCCATAAAGGGCATCTCCAGATGGGTATGGGGATCGATCCCGCCGGGGATGACATAGGCCCCTTCGGCGTCGATATATTCGTCGCCCACCAGATCCTCGCCGATCTGCTTGATGATCTCGCCCTCGATCAACACATCCGCTTTCCAGGTGCGATCCGCCGTGCAGACCATGCCGCCCTTGATAACCTTGCTCATCTGTCCTCTCCCCTATCTGTCTTCCAAATGGTCCAAATCCCGGGGGTCTGGGGGCTGGCCCCCAGGCCACGCCCGCTCAGGCCCCCGACGGGTTCAGCCCACAATCTCAGCCGTTTCCAGCACCGCATGCAGCAAAACATCGGCACCGGCCTTGGCCCATTCCTTGGTGATCTCTTCGGCCTCGTTATGGCTCAGCCCATCCACGCAGGGGCACATGACCATCGCGGTCGGGGCCACCCCGTTGATCCAGCAGGCATCGTGACCCGCCCCCGAGATGACGTCCATATGGCTATACCCCAACCGCTCTGCCGCGGAACGGATGGCCGAGACGCAGCCTTCGTCAAAGGCGACGGGATCAAAGCCACCGACCTTTTCAAAAGCGACCTCAAGCCCCATGTCATCGGCGATCTTCTGACCCTCGACGCGCAGGCGCTTTTCCATATCCTCGATCACGCTCAGATCGGGCGACCGGAAATCGACGGTAAAGATCACCTGCCCCGGGATCACATTGCGCGAATTCGGGTAAACCTCGATATGCCCGGCGGCACCAACCGCATGCGGCGCGTGGGACCATGCGATCTGGTCCACCGCTTCAAGCATACGCGCCATGCCAAGCCCCGCATTCTTGCGCATGGGCATCGGTGTTGATCCGGTATGCGCATCCTTACCGGTCACGGTGACTTGGGTCCACGACAGCCCCTGCCCGTGGGTCACGACGCCGATGTCCTTGCCTTCGGCCTCCAGGATCGGGCCCTGTTCGATGTGCAGCTCGAAAAACGCATGCATCTTGCGCGCGCCGACCTCTTCGTCGCCCTGCCAGCCGATCCGCTTGAGCTCGTCACCAAAGCGCAAGCCCTCGGCGTCGGTCTTGGCATAGGCCCATTCCTGCGTGTGGATGCCAGCAAAAACGCCAGACGACAGCATCGCGGGGGCATAGCGGGTGCCCTCTTCGTTGGTCCAGTTGGTCACGACCACGGGGTGTTTCGTCTTGATCCCCAGATCGTTCATCGTGCGCAGCAGTTCCAGCCCGCCCAGCACACCCAGCACGCCGTCATACTTGCCGCCCGTGGGCTGCGTATCCAGATGCGACCCGACGTAGACCGGCAGCGCATCGGGGTCGGTGCCATCGCGCTGCGCGAACATGTTGCCCATCGTATCAAGGCCCATGGTGCAGCCCGCCTCCTCGCACCATTTCTGGAACAGGGCGCGACCTTCGGCGTCTTCGTCGGTCAGCGTCTGGCGGTTGTTGCCACCCGCCACACCGGGGCCGATCTTGGCCATCTCCATCAGACTGTCCCACAAACGATCCGGGTTGATCTTCAGGTTTTCACCGGGCGCGGCCATAGCGGTTTCCTTTGCGTTTTCTACCTTGTGCAAGGCGTAAATTTTTACCATTTGGTAAATCCACGATTGCGGCTAGGGTTAAGTCTGTCAAGAAATGCTTTCCCATAGGGCCACCCGTCCGAAGTGGGGTGCCGCATTTTCAGGCACTTACACCGATAGGGGACGCGCCATGCCCGAGACAACCGCCAAGAAAAAGCCCAGCCGAATCCAAAGGCGCAACCGCCGTGTGATCCTGGATGCGGCGCTTGATGTGTTTTCGACCTACGGGTTTCGCGGGGCCACGCTGGATCAGATCGCCAGCGAGGCGGGGCTGAGCAAACCGAATATATTGTATTATTTCAGCGGGAAGGAGGAAATCCACACGACCCTGCTGAGCCAGCTGATGGAGACATGGCTCGACCCGCTGGTAGAGCTCGACGCCGATGGTGACCCGCGCACAGAGCTGTTGGATTATGTGCAGCGCAAACTGGATATGGCGCGGGATCTGCCCCGTGAAAGCCGCTTGTTTGCTGGTGAAATTTTACGCGGCGCGCCCCATATGGAGCCGCGTTTGCAAAGCGATCTGAAACCGCTGTTCGACGAGAAATGCGCGGTTATTTCCGATTGGATGGCGGCGGGAAAGATCGCGCGGATGGACCCGCGCCATCTGATTTTCTCGATCTGGTCGACCACGCAACACTATGCCGATTTCGCGCCGCAAGTCGCGCTGCTGCTGGACGGCGATGGCGATCAGCACCAGCAGGCGTCGGACCATCTGCGACTGATGTTCTCGACGTTGTTGACCCCCGCCGCGCCGCAACAGTAGCGGCGGGGGCAAGGGTCACTCGGCCGCTGTGGCGGAGGGGTTGTTGGGGTGCGTCGTCCAGTTGGCGTAATTCGGATCGACGGGCTTGCCCGTGCGCGGGTCCGTGGTGCCGGGGGCCAGCTCCACCATCGAGATACAATCCTCGACCGGGCAAACGTTGACGCAGAGGTTGCACGCCACACATTCGTCGTCGATCACGCTGAAGGTGCGATCTTCGGACATGGCAATCGCCTGATGCGACGTGTCTTCGCAGGCGGCAAAGCAGCGCCCGCAGGAGATACACAGATCCTGATCGATCTTGGCTTTGGCGACATAGTTCAGGTTCAGCTGGTTCCAGTCGGTCACATTCGGCACCGCACGGCGCACCAGTTGATCGACCGAAGTCATCCCCTTGTCGTCCATATATTCCGACAGGCCCGAGATCATCTCTTGCACAACCTTGAAGCCATAGGTCATCGCCGCCGTGCAGACCTGCACATTGCCCGCGCCAAGGGCCAGAAACTCTGCCGCGTCGCGCCATGTGGTCACGCCGCCGATGCCGCTGATCGGCATATCCGCCGTCTCGGGGTTGCGCGCGATTTCCGCCACCATGTTCAAGGCAATCGGCTTTACCGCCGGCCCGCAATAGCCGCCGTGCGTGCCCTTGCCGTCGATCATCGGTTCAGGGGCGAACAGGTCCAGATCAACCGAGGTGATAGAGTTGATCGTGTTGATCAGGCTCACCGCATCCGCGCCGCCGCGTTTGGCGGCCTCGGCGGGGTAGAGCACATTGGTGATGTTCGGCGTCAGCTTCACGATCACCGGCATGCGCGTGTATTGCTTGCACCAGCGGGTGACCATTTCAATGTATTCCGGCACCTGCCCCACGGCCGATCCCATGCCACGTTCCGCCATGCCGTGCGGGCAGCCGAAGTTCAGCTCGATCCCATCGGCACCGGTTTCCTCCACATGCGGCAGGATCGCTTTCCACGCTTCCTCCTCGCACGGGACCATGATCGACGCGATCAGTGCGCGGTCAGGGTAATCACGTTTCACCGCCTTCATCTCGCGCAGGTTCACCTCCAGCGGGCGATCGGTAATCAGCTCGATGTTATTGAGCCCCAGCAGCCGCCGGTCTGCGCCCCAGATCGCGCCATAGCGCGGGCCGTTGACATTGACGACGGGCGGGCCCTCCATGCCGAGGGTCTTCCACACGACACCGCCCCAGCCTGCCTCGTAGGCGCGGCGGACGTTGTATTCCTTATCCGTGGGTGGCGCGGATGCCAGCCAGAACGGGTTGGGGCTTTTGATGCCCACGAAGTCGCTTCTTAGATCAGCCATTTGCGTTCTCCTGTAGGTGCTTAGCCCATCAATACCATGTGAATGTCCATCGCCGCGTCGCGCCCTTCGGCGACAGCGGTCACGGTCAGGTCGTCGCCGCCACTGGCACAATCGCCACCGGCCCAGACCCCGTCGACACTGGTGCGTCCGGTGCCATCCACCTTGATCTTGCGCGCCTCCAGCGTGGGCAGCGCGTCGCCCTGAAGGGTCTGGCCGATGGCCTTGAACACCTGATCCGCGGGCAGGCGCAGGGTCTGACCCGTGCCATTCATCTGGTCGTCGACATATTCGAATTCGATCTCGCGCACCGCACCGTTGCCGATCACGGCGACCGGCGTGGCATGGGTCACGATCCGCACGCCCTTAGAGGCCGCGAGATCCTGTTCGAACACGCTGGCGTTCATCCGGTCGCGCCCGCGACGATAGACCAGCGTCACATTGAGCGCGCCCAGCAGTTTCGCCTGAATGGCGGCATCGATCGCGGTCATCCCGCCGCCGATCACCACCACGTCACGACCGATCGGGACCGCAGCCACATCGCTCGCCTGACGCAGGTGAGAGATGAAATCGACCGCATCCAGCACGCCGGTCTTATCCTCGCCCTCGGCCCCCAAGGCGTTCACACCGCCAAGGCCCATACCAAGGAACACGGCGTCATAGTCGGCCCGCAAACTGTCCAGCGTCATCGCCACCCCAAGGGCTGCATTGTTCTGCACGGTGATGCCGCCGATCTTGAGCAGCCAGTCCACTTCGGCCTGCGCGAAGCCGTCGGGTGTCTTGTAGGTGGCGATCCCGTATTCATTCAGACCGCCGGGCTTGGGCCGCGCGTCAAAAACGGTGACATCATGCCCCATCATCGCCAAACGGTGCGCACAAGACAGCCCCGCCGGACCTGCGCCAACCACGGCCACGCGCTTGCCCGTCGAGGCCGCGCGTTCAAACGGATGCGCGCCCTGTGCTTGCAGATGGTCGGTGGCATAGCGCTGAAGCTCGCCGATCTTGACCGGCTTGCCCTCGGCCACTTCGCGCACGCAGGCCTGTTCACAAAGCTGTTCGGTCGGACAAACGCGGGCGCACATACCGCCCATGATATTCTGGCTCAGGATCGTTTTGGCGGCGGCATCCGGTGTGCCCGTGGCGATCTGCCGGATGAAGAGCGGAATATCGATATCCGTCGGGCAGGCCGTGATGCACGGCGCGTCGTGACAGAAGTAGCAACGGTCCGCCGCGACAAGCGCTTCGTGCACATCCAGTGGCGGGTGCAAATCGGAAAACTGCGCGGCATAGGCGTCGGCGTCCAGCCGTCCGGCAGCCACCCCCGGTTCAAAGATTTTCTGCGACATTTTTTTATCCCTGCTGTCACTATTTATGCTGAAACGCTCCCACGGAATGATTTTTTTATCAACTGGTAAAATTATTTCATAACTGTGAAATTTCTTGCGCAAATGCCCGCCGGTTACGCGTTTCGGGGCAAAAACTCTTGATTTTGTCCTATTTGGCGCCAAAGTCAGAGGTGCGACGCGAAAGACTTTCGACCCCTCAGCCCTCCGGCGCTGGTGCGATCAAGTTCTGACCGAGCCACGCTGCCGCATAATGTGGGCAGGACAAACACGAGGAGAAACGGGGCATGGCGACTGGCACCGTAAAATGGTTCAATACCACAAAGGGATACGGCTTTATCGCGCCTGATGGTGGCGGCAAAGATATCTTTGTTCACATCTCGGCGGTTGAACGCGCTGGCCTGACCGGGCTTGCCGACAACCAGAAGGTGACATTCGACGTAGAAGCGGGCCGTGATGGCCGCGAAAGCGCCGCGAATATCGCATTGGCCTAACCGGCCCAAAACCGGTTCATAATATTTTTGACGACGGGCGCTTCGGTGCCCGTTTTTTGTGCAAAACTACTCGTTCTCGTTGATCTGATCGATCAGCGTCAGCACTTTCGGGCCCAAAGCATCAACGATTCTCGCGACGCCTTGCGCGTTCGGATGCACCCCGTCGGCCTGGAAAAACCCGCGTGCCTGCGCCAGATCGGGCGTCTCGCCATTGTCGGACAGGCCGTCAAAGAAGCTGCCCATCAGGCTCGCGTCATATTGCGCGGCCAGATCGGGATAGATGCTGTCAAAGGCGGTTTTATAGTCGGGGCCAAAGTTGCCCGGCGCGGTCATGCCGACCAGCAGCACCTCTACCTCGGCGTCTTGGGCGGCCTTCATGATTCCATCCAGATTGGCGCGGCTGACCGCGGGGTCGATCCCGCGCAACAGGTCATTCCCGCCAAGGGTCACAATCATGCCATCGACCTCGGGCGTCATGGTCCAGGCGACCCGCGCCAACCCGCCAGCGGTCGTATCCCCCGACACGCCTGCGTTGATCACCGTCACATCCGCACCGTTCTGATCCAGCCAGTTTTGCAACTGTGGCACGAACCCATCCTCGGCGGGCAGGCCGTAGCCCTGCGTCAGACTGTCGCCCAATGCTGCAATAACAAGCGGTTCCGCCAGTGCGGGGCCTGATAATACCAGAACAAGTGCCGTCGTAACCTTGCGCATCATGGTCGAACCTCCATATCCAACAGGGACCGTATTTCAAAAGGCAGCCCTATGACCGACCCGGTGTTCCAGCTTCAAGATGCATCCCTGAAACTGAATGGCAACGCCGGAAAGGTCGATATCCTACATGGGATCACCCTGGACGTCGCACAAGGAGAGACGGTCGCCTTTACCGGTCCATCGGGGTCGGGCAAGTCTTCGTTGCTGATGGTCATGGGCGGGTTGGAGCGTGCGACCGGCGGATCGGCGCGCGCCTTGGGCGAAGACCTGAGCACCCTGTCCGAGGATGGGCTGGCCAAATTTCGCCGCGGGCGGATGGGCATCGTGTTCCAGTCCTTCCACCTCATCCCCACCATGACCGCGCTGGAAAACGTCGCCACCCCGCTGGAACTGAACGGCGTCGCGGACGCCTTTGACCGGGCCGAGGCGGAATTGCACGCGGTGGGTCTGGGGCACCGGCTCAACCACTATCCCGCGCAGATGTCGGGCGGCGAACAGCAGCGGGTTGCACTGGCCCGCGCCTCTGCCCCGCGTCCGGCGATCCTTTTGGCGGATGAGCCGACAGGGAACCTCGACAGTACCAATGGTGCCGCGATCATGGAGTTGTTGTTCGATCTGCGCGAAAAACATGGCGCGACTTTGGTGTTGGTGACCCACGCCGATGAATTGGCCGCGCGCTGTGACCGGGTCGTCACCCTGACCGACGGGCGGATCGTCAGCGGGGCGGGCGCATGAGCCTGCGTCTGGCCGGCCGCTTTGCCCGCCGCGAGATGCGCGGGGGGCTGCGGGGGTTCCGTCTGTTTCTGGCCTGCCTCGCCCTTGGCGTCGCGGCAATCGCTGCCGTCGGCTCTGTCCGCTCGGCGATCGAGGGCGGCTTGCAGCGCGAAGGTGCGGCCCTGCTTGGTGGCGCGGCAGAGATTGATTTCACCTATCGTTTCGCCACCGATGCCGAACGCGACTGGATCGAGAGCCAAGCCAGCGCCGTGTCCGAGGTTGTCGAGTTCCGATCCATGGCTGTCGCGGGTGACGGGGCCGCCGCTGACCGTGCGCTGACGCAGGTGAAGGCGGTCGATGATCTTTATCCGCTGGTGGGAGAGATGGTGCTGGAACCGGCGATGCCGCTGGAACAGGCGCTCGGGCTGGAAAACGGCCTGTCCGGCGCGGTGATGGAGCGCGCCTTGTCCGACCGTCTGGGCCTGTCCCCCGGCGACACCTTCAAGCTTGGCGTCAAGGAATTCCGCCTATCCGCCCTGATCGTGCGCGAACCCGACAGCGCCGCCAGCGGCTTTGCCCTTGGGCCCCGCACCCTGCTCCGGACCGAGGCGCTTGAGCGGGCCGGCCTGCTGGCGGAAGGGACGCTGTTCAACTCCAAATACCGGATGCTGCTGCCTGCCGATACCGACCTTGATCAACTGCGCTCTGCCGCCCGTGCGCGGTTCGAAAACAGCGGGATGCGCTGGACCGATGCGCGCAACGGGGCACCGGGGGTGTCGCGTTTTGTCGAACGGTTGACGGCGTTTCTGATCCTTGTGGGCCTATCCGGTCTGGCTGTGGGCGGCGTGGGCGTATCGGCTGCGGTGCGATCTTACCTCACCGGCAAGACCGAAGTCATCGCCGTGCTCCGCGCGCTAGGGGCAGACCGCGCGACGATCTTCCAGACATATTTCATGCAGATCGGTGCCCTATCGCTTCTGGGGGTCACCATCGGCGTGGTGCTTGGGGCGGTGGCCCCGCTGATCTTTGCGCCGCTGATCTCTGCGCGGCTGCCGATCCCTGCGGCCTTTGCCATCTATCCCGCACCCTTGGCCGAGGCGGCGATTTACGGGTTGCTGACCGCCTTTGCCTTCACGCTGTGGCCGCTGGCCCGCAGCGAGAACATCCGCGCAGCAACCCTGTTTCGCGACGCATGGGACGGGGCCGCGCGCTTTCCGGCACCGCGCTATGTAGCGATTATCGTGATGACCGTGGCGCTGCTGGTCGCGCTGGCGGGGTGGTTCAATGGCAGTTGGTGGCTGACGCTCTGGACCTTGGGCGGCATCGCAGGCGCGCTCGGGATCCTCACGCTGGCAGCGCTGCTGGTGCGGTTCCTCGCACAACGCGCTGCGGTTCTGGCACGCGGGCGACCGCGGCTGCGTTGGGCTTTGGCCGCGATTGGCGGCAGCGGCGAAGGTGCCGGGGCCGTGGTGCTATCGCTGGGGCTCGGCCTGTCGGTGCTGGCCGCCGTGGGGCAGATCGACGGCAACCTGCGGCAGGCGATCTCGGGCAACCTGCCCGATGTGGCCCCGTCGTATTTCTTTGTCGACATCCAGAAAGACCAGATCGACGGCTATACCAAACGGCTGACCGATGACCCCGCCGTGCGCCGCATCGACAGCGCGCCGATGCTGCGCGGCGTCGTGACCCAGATCAACGGCAAGCCCGCCAAAGAGGTCGCGGGCGATCATTGGGTGGTGCGCGGCGACCGCGGACTAACCTATGCCGAGGCCCCCGATGACGACACGGTGATCACCGCGGGCGAATGGTGGGCGCCTGACTATGACGGCCCGCCGCTCATTAGCTTTGCCGCCGAAGAGGCCGAGGAGATCGGGTTAGAGCTTGGCGATACGCTGACCATCAACGTCCTGGGGCGCGATATCACCGGCACCATCGCCAGCTTCCAAGAAGTTGATTTCTCGACCGCGGGGATCGGGTTTATCCTGACCATGAACCCCGCCGCCCTGACCGGCGCGCCGCATACCTATATCTCGACCGTCTACGCCGACCCCGATGCCGAGGCACCGATCCTGCGCGATCTGGCCACCGCCTATCCCAACATCACCGCGATCCGCGTGCGCGATGCGATCGACCGCGTGGCGGCGGTGCTTAGCGGGTTGGCCGCGGCGACATCCTACGGCGCGGCGGCTACTCTTCTGACCGGCTTTCTGGTATTAATCGGGGCAGCCGCGGCCGGGGCGGATGCCCGTCGCTATGAAGCCGCCTTGCTGAAAACGCTGGGGGCCTCGCGCCGCAGCATCGCCGCGAGCTTTCTGTTGCGCGCCGCTCTGCTGGGGCTTTTCGCCGGTGCCGTTGCCCTGCTGGCAGGTATCTTGGGCGGATGGGCCGTCAGCCGCTTTGTGATGGACACCAGCTTTGCCGTGGTATGGCCTTCGGCGCTGTTGATCGTCACTGGGGGCGCGCTGGCGTCGATCCTTGCCTCGCTTGGCTTTGCGATCAAAGCCTTGAACGCCAGACCCGCACAGGTGCTGCGCGCCCGCGAATAGATGGAACCGATAGACCGAAAGAGGGATACAACAATGACGCAGACCACCCAGACACTGCCCGCCCCCCTGCCACCCGTTCTGACGGCAGCCCAGCAAACGCATGTGGTGAATGTCCTGCGCCGTGCCGCACGCGCCGAGGTGCTGCCGCGTTTCCGCAACCTTGCCCCGGCTGACATCGACACCAAATCCGGCCCCCATGATCTGGTGACCGCTGCCGATCTGGCTGCCGAGGCAATGATCACCCGCGCCCTCGCCACGGCCTATCCGGATGCGCTGATCATCGGAGAAGAGGCGGTATCGGCCGACCCCGCCCTGCAGGACAAGATCGCCAATGCCCCGCTGGCCTTTATCCTTGATCCCATCGACGGCACATCGAATTTCGCCCACGGGCTGTCCACCTTCGGCATGATCCTTGCGGTCACGCGCTTTGGCAAACCGGCCTTTGGCGTCATCTATGACCCGGTCAATGACGACTGGGTGATCAGCGATGACACCAGCACCCCGCGCTTTGAACGCGCCCTTGGGCAGTCGCGCCCGCTGCGGGTCAGCATGGGCAAACAGATCGAGGACCTCAGCGGTTTCGTCCCGCTGGGGAACTTCAGCAAAGAGCTGCGGGTCAAAGTCGCGGCCACCCTGCCCAGCTTTGCCAAGGTGAACTCGCTTCGTTGCTCGGCGCATGAATACCGTACTGTCGCCCAAGGGCACGCCGATTTCGTGCTCAGCGGGACGCTGCACCCTTGGGACCACGCAGCCGGCGCGTTGATCTGCGTCCAAGCCGGTGCCCATGTCGAGATGCTGTCGGGCGGCCCCTATGACGCGACGCTGCGCACAGGGCATATTCTGGTGGCACCGGACAAAACGACATGGAACCGCCTGCGCAAGGTCTTTGCCTTCCTCGCCGACGACTGAGCCCCCAATGCAAAACGGGCGCGAGGTTTCCCCCGCGCCCGTTCGATCACATATATAGGGAACAGCTTACTCAGCCGCCTCTGCGTATTCCTCCATCGGGGGGCAGGTGCAGATCAGGTTGCGGTCGCCATGCACGTTGTCGACACGGTTGACCGGAGGCCAGTATTTGTCGACGCGGAACGCACCCGGGGGGAAACAGCCCTGCTCGCGCGTGTAGGGACGATCCCACTCGCCGACCAGATCCTCGACCGTGTGCGGCGCGTTCTTTAGCGCGTTGTTCTCGCGCGGCATATCGCCGTTCTCGATTGCGCGGATTTCGTCACGGATCGCAAGCATCGCGTCGCAGAAACGGTCCAGCTCGGCCTTGGTTTCCGACTCGGTCGGTTCCACCATCAGCGTGCCCGCGACAGGGAAGCTCATCGTCGGCGCATGGAAGCCGGCGTCGATCAGACGTTTCGCAATGTCATCGACCGTCACGCCTGCGCTATCCTCGAACGGGCGCACGTCAAAGATACATTCATGGGCAACGCGTCCCGTCGGCCCCTTGTACAGCACCTCGAACGCCCCTTCGAGCCGTTTGGCAATGTAGTTGGCATTCAGGATCGCCACCCGCGTCGCCTGCGTCAGCCCGTCACCGCCCATCATCAAGCAATACGACCACGAGATCGGCAGCAACGATGGCGACCCGTAGGGTGCCGCCGAAACGGCACCCTCACCGCCGTTCGGATGGCCGGGCACATGGGGGATGAGATGTGATTTCACGCCAATCGGCCCCATGCCGGGACCGCCGCCCCCGTGCGGGATGCAGAAGGTCTTGTGCAGGTTCAGGTGGCTGACATCCCCGCCCACATCGCCCGGACGCGCCAGACCGACCATCGCGTTCATATTCGCCCCGTCGATATAGACCTGCCCACCGTGGTCATGGGTGATCTTGGTCACCTCGGTCACGGTTTCCTCGAATACGCCGTGGGTGGATGGATAGGTGATCATGCAACCGGCAAGGTTCTCGCTGTGCTTTTCCGCCTTGGCGCGGAAGTCGTCCAGGTCGATGTCACCATTGGCCGCTGTCTTGATCACGACCACCTTCCAACCCACCATATTGGCGCTGGCGGGGTTGGTGCCATGGGCCGACATGGGGATCAGGCAGATGTTGCGATGCCCCTGCCCGTTGGCACGGTGATAGGACGCAATCGCCAGCAGGCCCGCATATTCCCCCTGCGCGCCAGAATTCGGCTGCATGGAAATCGCGTCATACCCGGTGATGTCACAAAGCTTGGCCGACAGGTCGTCGATCATGTGCTTATAGCCAAGC
Source organism: Sulfitobacter sp. UBA1132 (assembly GCF_002311545.1). Lineage (NCBI taxonomy): Bacteria > Pseudomonadati > Pseudomonadota > Alphaproteobacteria > Rhodobacterales > Roseobacteraceae > Sulfitobacter > Sulfitobacter sp. UBA1132. The sequence goes on from NZ_DCAN01000010.1 coordinate 122,427, forward strand.
GCCTGATCCTGCGGCACAAACGGGTGGATCATCGAGAACTCGCGCCAGCTAACGGGCATCATCTCCGCAGCCGAATTCAGCTTCATCGTGCACGACCCCAGCGGAATCATCGCGCGGTCCAGCGCCAGATCACGGTCGGCCAGACGGCGCATGTAGCGCATCATCTCGGTCTCGGCGCGGTTCATGTGGAAGATCGGATGGGTGAGATAGGCGCTTTCACGCAGCATGTCGTCAGGGAAACGATACTGCGCCTCGAATGTCTCGTCGCTGCGGCGGATGCCAAAGGCGCGCCAGACGGCTTCGATCGTCTCGGGCACTGTACGTTCGTCCAGCGTGATGCCGACACGTGTTTCACCGACGCGGCGCAGGTTGATGCCTTCGTCCACTGCGGATTTCATGACCGCGGCCTGCAAGGGGCCGACATCAACCGTCACCGTGTCGAAGAAGGATTTGGGATCGACCTTAAAGCCGGCCTCCTCCAGCCCGTTCGCCAGACGCACCGCCTTGCGATGGATGCGCTGCGCGATGGCCTTCAGCCCCTCGGGCCCGTGGAACACCGCATACATCGACGCCATCACCGCCAGCAAAGCCTGCGCCGTGCAAACGTTAGAGGTCGCCTTTTCACGCCGGATATGCTGCTCGCGGGTCTGAAGGGACAGTCGGTAAGCGCGGTTGCCGTGGGCATCAATCGACACACCCACAATCCGCCCCGGCATTGCACGCTTATAGGCATCCTTGCACGCCATATAGGCCGCATGCGGACCGCCATATCCTTCAGGGACGCCGAACCGCTGAGTGGAGCCAACGGCGATATCGGCCCCCATCGCACCGGGCTCTTTCAACAGCGTCAACGCCATCGGATCAGCGGATACGACACCCAAGGCGCCGGCCTCATGCAGCGCGGCCATATGGTCGGTAAAGTCGCGCACATGGCCGTAGGTGCCAGGGTACTGGAACAGCGCCCCGAAGACAGCGCTCGCGTCCATTTTGTCAGGGTCGCCGATGATCACCTCGATATCCAGCGGGGCTGCGCGGGTCTGGATCACGGCGATGTTCTGGGGGTGGCAATCGCGGTCGACAAAGAACGCCTTGGCCCTTGATTTCGACAGGCGCAGCGCCATGGTCATCGCCTCGGCACAAGCCGTCGCCTCGTCCAGCAGGGACGCATTGGCGACCTCAAGCCCGGTCAGATCGCTGACCATGGTCTGGAAGTTCAGCAATGCCTCAAGACGCCCCTGGCTGATCTCGGGCTGGTAGGGGGTGTAGGCCGTGTACCATGCGGGGTTTTCAAAAATATTGCGCTGGATCGCAGGCGGCGTCACCGTGCCGTGATAGCCCTGCCCGATCAACGAGGTGAGCACCTTGTTCTTGCCCGCCACCACGCGCATGTATTCCAGCACTTCGCGCTCTGACATGGGCTTGCCGAAATCCAGCGGCTCTTTCTGGCGGATCTGCGCGGGCATCGTGTCATCGATCAACGCGCCAAGGCTTTGTGCGCCGACGGTTTTCAACATGTCCGACATCTCTGCCGGGGACGGCCCGATATGTCTGCGATTGGCAAAATCATACGGCAAATATTCGGTCGGTTTGAAAACCATGGCGCGGGGCCCCTCTTCCAAATGGTATAAAAATCCCCGCCGGAGGCTCCGACGGGGGCAGCGGGATTTACCCGATGAACTTCTGATAGGCGGCTTCGTCCATGAACTCGTCCATCTGGCTTGGATCGGACGCCTTCATCTTGAAGAACCACGCATCGCCCTGCGGATCGTCATTCACCATCGCGGGGTTGTCGGACAGCGTGCTGTTGACCTCGATGATCTCTCCATCGATCGGTGCCAGAATATCAGACGCAGCCTTGACGGATTCGATCACGACGACCTCGTCGTCCTTGCTGACGGTCGTGCCTTCGTCGGGCAGTTCGACAAACACCACGTCGCCCAGCTGCTCGGCGGCGTGGATGGTGATGCCAACGACGATCTCGTCGCCTTCAACCCGCAGCCATTCGTGCTCTTCGGTAAACTTCATTCTTTCATCCTTCGCTAGATTATCTTTTAAAATTCGCCGCAACAAAGGGCAGCTTGGCCACAGTCACCGGCAGACGCTTGCCACGGACTTCGCCCCACAGCATCGTATCAATACCCGCCTGCGCCTCACTGACATAGCCCATTGCGACAGGCCCGCCTACCGTCGGCCCGAAACTGCCCGAGGTAACCTCGCCCACCTGCGTGCCCCCTGTCGCCGCGTCAAACAGCGGTGTCCCGTCGCGCATCGGCGCACGGCCTTCGGGGGCCAGACCGACACGCTTGCGGCCGACACCATCGTCAAACGCCGCTTGAACGGCCTCGGCACCGGGGTAGCCGCCCGCGCGTTCACCACCGGCGCGGCGCGCTTTCTGGATCGCCCAGGTCAGGCTGGCCTCTACCGGATTGGTGCCCGCGTCGATGTCATTGTCATAAAGACACAAGCCCGCCTCGAGCCGCAGCGAATCCCGCGCGCCCAGACCGATGGGTTCCACACCCTCGATCTCTAGCAACCGGCGGACCAGCGCTTCGGCCTGCGCCTCCGGCACCGAAATCTCGAAGCCATCCTCGCCGGTATAGCCCGACCGCGAGGCCCAGACCTCTACCCCGTTAAGCGTCAATGTGCCGAAATCCATGAACCGCATTCCGTCCGCAGCGGCATCAAGCGACGCCACAGCCGCCCCCGCCGCAGGGCCCTGCACAGCCACCAGCGCGCGGTCGGTGATCGGGGTCACGGTGATCTCGGGCTCCAACGCGGCTTTCATGCGTGCGATATCGGCATCCTTGCAGGCGGCGTTGACCACGACGAACAGGTCATCCCCACGGCGCGCGAACATCAGGTCATCCTCGATCCCGCCGGCGTCATTGGTGAAGAACCCATAGCGCTGCCGCCCGTCTTCCAGCCCCAGCACATTCATCGGCACCAATGTCTCGAACGCCAGCGCCACGGCGTCCCACGACGGGCCGGTCACCATCACCTGCCCCATGTGGCTGACGTCAAAGACGCCCGCCGCGGCGCGGGTGTGCAGGTGCTCTTTCATCACGCCCATCGGATATTGCACAGGCATGGAATAGCCCGCAAAGGGCACCATCTTGCCCCCCAGTTCCAGATGAAAATCGTATAGCGGTGTCTGTTGCAAATCGCTCATGGTCACGCGGCCTTTCCCTATCCAGAAGGCCAACGACCATACTGGCACCCAGCAGACCGCGGGAATGCAGCCTGTCAAATGCCCCCTCTGTCCTTTCGCCTGAGATCGTTATCCCTTCGGCGGACGCTGTCGCGTCACTCTCCAGAGTTGTTAGGTCCCGTTGCGGTCCTTTGGCCTGAGAGTTTCCGGGGCGGTTGCTCCTTCGGCACCGGCTTGCGCCGGTTCTCCCGTAACGGTGTGGGCAAGTGCTATGCCGGAACGCGGCGCTGCGTCAAGCAAAGTTGATAGGGCGGCGCGAAAACTTTCATCTGGCGCCGCGATATTGGGCAGCACGTCGGGTGCTGCGCGTGCAAGATGTGGACATCATCGCGCAGCGGCGCCAAAACACCCGCATGACACCATATTTCTTCGGCTACGGCAGCCTCGTAAACCGCAATACCCACGCCTATCCAGACGCCCGTCCGGCGCAGCTTCGCGGCTGGCACCGGCTTTGGGTGCGCATCGAAGGTGCCGCGCATGTGTTCCTGAGCGTGCTGCCCGAAGAGGGCACCGTGATCGACGGGTTGATCGCGGCGGTCCCCGGTGCCGATTGGGTGGCGCTGGATACGCGCGAAACCAACTATGATCGCATCGGGTCGAACGGGGCGGTGGTGCATGACATCATCCCGGCCCCCGATATGGCGCATTATTCCGTGCCCACAGACACCCATGTGACATCGGGCGACCATACCATCTTGCTCAGCTATCTTGATGTGGTGGTGCAGGGGTTCCTGCGCGAATATGGCATCGACGGGGTGCAGCGCTTCTTTGACACGACGAGGGGCTGGGACACGCCGATCCTTAACGACCGCGCCGCGCCGAAATACCCGCGCGCGCAAGAGCTTACCGCGCAGGAAACCGCGCTGGTCGACCAGCATCTGACCCGCCTATCGGCGCAGGTGCAGTAGCGACATCAACCGCCCGTCACGGGCGAAAGCTTCGGGCTTGGCGCGTTTGCGCTGCCCCCCTTGCGCGATCATCCGCCGCGCGAGCACCCAGGCCAGCGCCCCGAACAGCACCCCCGCCGCCGCCTGCCCGATCAGCACACCGGGGGCCCCGAACAGCAGGCTGCCAACCCAGACCAGCGGGATCATCCCCAGCGTGTTGCGACCCCAGTTGGTCACGGTCGAATAATAGGGGTGGCCCATATTGTTGAACGCCGCATTCGAAACGAACAACACGCCGTTGAAAAAGAACGCCAGGGATAGCGGCCCACAGAACAGATAGATCAACGTCAAGGTGATCCCCTGCGCATCAAACATCGCCGCCAGCGGCGCGCGGAACGTAAACAGCGCGGCCGAGATGACGACGATCACCAAAGCGGCAAAACTGACCCCCGCGGCATAGGTCCGCTTGACCCGCCCCAGATCGCCCGCGCCAAAGTTTTGCCCGATGATCGGCCCCACCGCACCCGACAGGGCAAAGATCACGGCAAAGGCAACCGGCATCATGCGGCTGACAATCGCCATGCCTGCGACAGCATCCTCGCCATAGGCCGCCATTGCACGGGTCACATAGGCCTGCCCTACCGGCGTGGCGACCTGCGTCAGAATGGCGGGCACCGCGATAGACAACACGGGCATCAGATCGCGCCACAGCCCCGCGGGGCGCGGCATCGCGATCCCGCCATAGTGGCGCACAATTGGCATCAGGGCGGTATAGGCAATCACCACCCGCGCCACGAAAGACGCCCAGGCCGCGCCGGTCAGGCCCAGATCAAAGGTAAAGATCAGGATCGGATCGAGAATGGCATTCACGATGCCCCCCGCGATCGTCGCCATCATCGCCCGCCGCGCATCCCCATGGGCCCGCAGGATCGCGCTGCCCATCATACCCACCATCAGAAAAGGCACCGACGGCACGACGATCTGCAGGAAATCTACCGCCAGCGCCGCCGTCTCACCGCCTGCGCCGACCCAGCCGACCAGCACATCCAGCGACAGGAACACACAAAGCGCAAAGATCACGCCAAAGACCGCGCCATAGCACAGCGCATGGGTCGTCCTCTCTGTCGCGAGCTGCGCGTTGTCCTGCCCCAAGGCCCGCGCGACCAAGGCCCCCGCCGCGATGCCCAATCCGATCCCGAAGGAGGTGGTGAAAAACAGGATCGCACCGGCATAGCCGATGGCCGCCGCCAGCTCTGCCTTGCCCAACATAGAGATGAAAATCATGTCGACGAAATCGACAAGAAACACGGCCACCAGCCCGACAGAGGCCAGCAAAGACATATTGGCGACATGCCCGAACAGATTGCCCGACAAAAATTTGGCGCGCCCATCAACCATGATGGACGCGCCCTATATCAGCCGACAGCGGCTTCATTTTGCCAGATAAACTCTCGCCGAAGGCTCCCGAACTTGCGCCCGTGAACCCGGCCCGTTTCACCCGCGTGCCTTCACGACTTGCAGCAACGGCAGCACCGCCGCCATGTCGGGGCCGTGGGGTTTACCAGTCAGCGCCAGACGCAGCGGCATGAACAGCCCCTTGCCCTTGCGGCCGGTCTGCTCTTTCACGGCGGCCGTCCATGTGCCCCAGGTGCTTTCGTCAAACTCGCCCTCGGGCAGAAGCGCCAAGGCTTCGGCGACGAACTCTTTATCCTCGTCCGCGATCACAGGCTCTGCGCCTTCGCTGAACATCTGCCACCAACCTTTTAGATCGTGCAGCGTGGTGATGTTTTCGCGGGTGACCTGCCAGAACAGCGCGGCTTTATCCTCGGGCACACCAAGGGCTGCGATGTCGCCTGCGACGGCCTCAAGTGGGAGGGTCTGCAGATAGCGGCCGGTCATGGGGAACAGGTCCTCGACGTCGAATTTGGTCGGCGCTGAACCGAAGCGTTCGATGTCGAAACCGTCGATCAGGCTCTCCATATCGGTGCGCAGTTCAATCGGGTCCGAAGAGCCCAGGCGCGCCATTGTCGACAGCAGCGCAAAAGGATGCACACCGCGCTCGCGCAAGTCGCGCAGCGCCAGCACGCCCAGACGTTTCGACAGCGCTTCGCCCTGCGGGCCAGTCAACAGCGAATGGTGCGCAAAGGTCGGCACGGTGCCGCCAAGCGCTTGCATGATCTGGATTTGTGTCGCCGTGTTGGTCACATGGTCGGACCCGCGCACGACATTGGTCACGCCCATCTCGGTATCATCGACCACGGACGCCAGAGTATACAAGATCTGCCCGTCGCCGCGGATCAACACAGGGTCGGACACCGACGCCGCATCGATCGAGATATCGCCCAGGATACCGTCTTTCCACTCGATCCGTTCCTGATCCAGCTTGAAGCGCCACACACCGGGGCCGCGTTCGTCGCGCAGCTTGGCTTTTTCGGCGTCCGACAGGTTCAGCGCGGCGCGGTCATAGACCGGCGGCTTGCCCATGTTGAGCTGTTTCTTGCGCTTGAGGTCCAGCTCGGTCGGGGTTTCCCAGGCTTCATAGAAACGCCCGATCTTGCGCAGCTCGTCCGCGGCGGCGTGGTATTTGTCCAACCGCTCGGACTGACGCTCAACGCGGTCCCAATGCAGGCCGAGCCATGTCAGGTCTTCTTTCAGACCGTCGACGTATTCTTCCTTGCTGCGCACCGGATCGGTGTCGTCGATCCGCAGGATGAACTCTCCGCCGTTCTTGCGGGCGATCAGATAGTTCATCAGCGCCGTGCGCAGGTTGCCTACGTGGATATAGCCGGTCGGGGACGGGGCGAAGCGGGTGATGGTCATTGGGTTCTCCTGATTGGCCGCTGGCTTGTCACAGCGCGGCACCATTGTCTAGATAACGTGCAGCGTCGCCCGCGCGGTCAACTGGGGTCGCGCCAGCGGTTCACGATGGGATAGCGGCGGTCCAACCAGAACGCGCCCTTGGTCAAACGCGGACCGGGGGCGGACTGGAACCGTTTGTATTCACTGATATAGAGCAGGTGTTCGACCTTTTTGGCAACCTCGCGGTCAAAGCCCGCCGCCACGCAATCGGCGATGGACCCGTCGTCGTCGACAAGGATCGTCAGCATCGCGTCCAGATCGGGATAGTCGGGCAGGCTGTCGCTGTCTTTCTGATCCTCGCGCAGCTCGGCCGAGGGCGGCTTGTCGATGATGCGCGGTGCGATCACTTCTCCCTCCGGGCCCTTCATCCAGTCGCGGTGGTTCTCGTTGCGCCAGCGGCAGCTGTCGAAAACGCGGGTTTTATACATATCCTTGATGGGGTTATAGCCCCCCGCCATGTCGCCATAGATCGTGGCGTAGCCCACCGCCACCTCTGACTTGTTGCCTGTGGTCAAAAGCATCTCGCCGAACTTGTTGCTGACCGCCATCAACAGCAAACCGCGCAGGCGCGACTGGATGTTTTCCTCGGTCAGGTCTGGGGTGGTGCCGTCAAACAGCGGGGCCAGCGTGTCGGTGATCGCGGCACGGCCCTGCGCAATCGGCACATAGTCGTACCGGCAGCCAAGCGCCTTGGCGACGGATTCAGCATCGTCCAGCGAGGCTTGGGAGGTATATTCGGACGGCAGCATCACGCAGCGCACGTTATCAGCGCCAAGCGCATCCACAGCGATCGTCGCCACAATCGCCGAATCGATCCCGCCCGACAGACCCAGCAACACTTTCTTGAACCCGGTCTTGCCCATGTAGTCGCGCAAGCCCTGCACCATGACGCGGTAATCCTGCTCGAGGTCCGACGGCATATGCGCCTTCTCGCCCTCGACTACGCGCCAGCCTTCGGGGGTCTGTTCAAGATCGACATGCGCGATCTGCGCGTCAAAGGCGGGCATCTGGAACGCCAGCTTGCCGCCGGGGTTCAGCGCAAAGCTCGCCCCGTCAAAGACCTGATCATCCTGACCGCCCACCATATTGAGGTAGATCAGCGGCAGTTCAGTTTCGACCACGCGGGCGACCATATGGTTCAACCGCGTCTCGAATTTTCCGCGATAATAGGGCGACCCGTTGGGCACCAGCAGGAACTCCGCCCCGGTTTCGGCCAGCGTTTCGGCCACATCGGGGTGCCATGCGTCTTCGCAGATCGGGCTGCCGATGCGGGTATCGCCAACGGCGTACGGCCCACCCAAAGGCGCGCTGTCAAAAATGCGCACCTCGTCGAACACGGTCTCGTTCGGCAGGTTGTGCTTGAAGACACGGCTGGCGATCTTGCCGTTTCTGAGGATCAGATAGGCGTTATAGAGCTTGGCCCCTTCGACCCAAGGCGCACCGATGGCCAGCGCGGGCCCGTCGGCACAATCAGCCGCCAGCGCTTCGAGGTGGGTCATCACATCCAGCTGGAACGCCTGCTTCATCACCAGATCTTGCGCGTTATACCCGGCCAGGAACATCTCGGGCAAAGCGACCAGATCGGCGCCTGCCTCTTTGCCCTGCGCCCAGGCCTCCCGCGCGAGGTCTGCGTTTCCTGCCAGATCCCCGACGGTGGGGTTCAACTGGCCAAGCGTGATGCGAAAACGCGATGTCATGAGGCGATCCTTCGATAATCTACGCAAGTGATGTAGCAGATCACGCGCCAAGTGAAAGGCCAAGGCGCACCGCCGGGTAAAAGACGATTGCCCCCTTGCAGGCCATTGAATAGGCTAAGCGTTAACAAACTCGCCCGCCGCTCTTGGCCGCACTCTCTTTTGAAAGTTGCTGTATGACGAAATTGACCCTGACCCCGCTGATCCTTTGCCTTGGGCTGCTGCCCTTCCCCGCGCTTGCGCAAGACGGCGAGGTTCAAAGCAAGCAATACGACGATGGCGGCGTCTATGAGGGGACGTTCAAGGACGGCGTACAGCACGGGACCGGCACCTATACGCTGCCCAACGGCTATGAATACGAAGGTGCCTGGGTAGACGGAGAGATCAAGGGCAAAGGCGTCGCGCGTTTCCCCAACGGGTCTGTCTACGAGGGCAACTTTGAAAAGGGCAAACCGGACGGTTTCGGCAAGATCACCTTTGCCGATGGCGGCACCTATGAGGGCGAATGGGAGGCCGGTGCGATCACCGGTCAGGGCATCGCGCTTTATGCCAACGGGGTGCGCTACGAAGGGTCGTTCCGCAATGCCAACCACCACGGCAAAGGCGTCATGCAATCCCCCGGCGGGTATGAATATCAGGGCGACTGGGTCGATGGTGTCAAGCAGGGCGTGGGCAAGATCACCTATCCCGATGGCGCGCTCTATGACGGTGACATCGCCGATGGCGAACGCAATGGCACGGGCACGCTGACCATGCCCGACGGGCTGACCTATACCGGCCAGTGGAAAGACGGGCAGATCGACGGCACCGGCACGCTGACCCAACCCAATGGCGATGTCTACGAAGGCGATCTGGTCGCCGGTCAGCGCCAGGGCACGGGCAAGGTGACCTATGCCAATGGCGACACCTACGAGGGCGGCTTCGAGGACGACCGCCGCGAGGGTCAGGGCACGTTCACCGGCACAGATGGCTATGTCTACACCGGATCATGGGTTGCCGGGCAGATCGAAGGCATGGGCAAGGTGACCTACCCCGACGGCTCTGTCTACGAAGGCAGTTTCCGCGATGATCTGGCCGATGGGGAGGGCAAGATCACCTATCCCGACGGATCAACCTATGAAGGATCATGGGTCGCGGGCGTGATCGAAGGCGAAGGCCGCGCGACCTATCCCAACGGCATCGTCTACGAGGGCGGTTTCAAGAACGCGCGCAACGACGGTCAGGGCGTGATGACCTATGCCGACGGCTATAAGTACGAAGGCAGCTGGAAAGACGGCCAACGCAACGGCATGGGCACCGCGACCTATCCCGATGGCACCGTCTATACCGGCGGCTTTGTCGACGGGCTACGCGACGGCACCGGCAAGATCACCATGCCCGATGGGTTCACCTATGACGGCCAGTGGTCCGGCGGAGAGATCGAAGGCACCGGCACCGCCACCTACCCCAACGGCGACATCTACGAAGGCGCGTTCGAGGGCGGCAAACGTCAGGGTCAGGGCACCATGCGCTATAAATCGGGCGAGGAAGTCTCGGGCCAGTGGGTCAACGGCGCGCTGCAAGAAGCAGGCACAGCCCCTGCCGAGGGTGCTGGTGCGGCGGCCACGCCCGACGCCACGGATGAGGCCCCGGCAGACGCCGACACTCCGTCAGAGGCACCCGCCGACAGTACGGACGCGGCCGAAAGCAACGACGGCTAGATCCCCTCGCCCGCGTCCAGACGGGCGAGCAAGGCATCGCCTTCGGCCAGAACTGTCTTGCGTTTGTCGGCGTCCATCCGGTCCCACGTGCGGTACATATTGCCCATGCGCGGATTGTTCGAGAACCGGTCGCGATGGCGGTCCAGAAAGTGCCAGTAAAGCAGGTTGAACGGGCAAGCGGTGTCACCCGTCTTTGCGCTGACTGAATAGTGGCAGCTTTTGCAGTGATCCGACATGCGGTTGATATAGGCCCCGGACGAGACATAGGGCTTGGACGCGATAACGCCGCCGTCGGCGAATTGGCTCATGCCGATGGTATTGGGGGCCTCTACCCATTCAAAGGCATCGGCATAGACCGCCAGATACCATTCATGCACCTGCGCCGGATCAATCCCCGCCAATAGGGCAAAGTTGCCTGTCACCATCAACCGCTGGATATGATGCGCATAGGCTTGGGTCCTGGTCTGCCCCACGGCCTTGGCCACACAGTTCATCCGCGTTTCGCCACCCCAGTAGAACCACGGCAGGTCGCGGTCGTGCCCCAGAATATTGCGGGCGGTATAGTCCGGCCCCTCGATGAAATAGATGCCCCGCACATATTCGCGCCAGCCGATGATCTGCCGGATGAACCCTTCGGCGGCATTGATCGGGGCGTGTCCTGCGGCATAGGCGTCGGCGGCGGCCTCGCAAATCTCGGTCACGTTCAGCAACCCGATGTTGAGGTAGGGCGACAGGATCGCGTGATACAGGAATTCATTCTCGTTCAGCATCGCGTCTTGATAGTCCCCAAACCGCGGCAGGGCGTTCGCGATGAAATGGTCCAGCGCTTGCAGCGCCTCGGCGCGGGTGGTGGCGAACCAAAAAGGCTCTAGCGCGCCGAAGTTATCGCCGAAACGCGCTTGAACCAGCTCCAGCACTTCGCGCGTTGTGGCATCAGGGTCGAACTTCAGGGGGCCATCTACGGTGACATCCTCGGGCGCGGCTTTGCGGTTGTCGTGGTCGAAGTTCCATTTGCCACCGGCGGGGTGGTCCCCCTCCATCAGCAGGCCGGTCTTGCGGCGCATCTCGCGGTAGAAATACTCCATCCGCAGCGCCTTGCGGCCTTCGGCCCATGCCTCGAATTCGGCATGAGTGGCAAGAAAGCGGTCGTCGGGCAGCAGATGCACCTTCAGCGGGGCGTATTTCAGCTTGTCGATCAAGCGCCACTCCCCCGGCTCTGTCGCCAGCACCTCGCTTGCCCCCGTCTGCGCGGCGCGGCGCAGCAATTCCCCCACGATAGAGCCCGCGTTATCCGTATCGTCCAGTTGCGTATAGGCGACCGTCCAGCCGTCCTGTTCCAACGCATGGGCAAACTTGCGCATCGCGGCAAAGATCAGGGCGATCTTCTTGGGGTGATGCCGGACATAGGCCGCCTCGTCCGCGACCTCGGCCATCACGACCGTATCGCGTGCCTTATCCGCCTGCGCCAAGGCGCTGAGCGTTTCTGTCAGCTGGTCGCCCAGAACCAGCACCAAGCGCCCTACCATGGCACCGGCTTTCCGGCCCAGTCAAAGAACTGGCCTGTGTCCGCAGGCGTCAGCCCGTCGATCACAGCCAGCAGATTTTCCGCCGCCTCCGCCGGTGCGACAGCGGGATGGCGGGCAAGGTATTTCGCGGTAAAGGCGGTCTTGACCGTGCCGGGGTGCAGAGCGACGCAGATACTGCTCTTGTGACTGCGCGTCAGTTCAATCGCGGCCGTGTGCACGATCTGGTTCACCGCCGCCTTGGCGCTGCGGTAGCTGATCCAGCCGCCGATCCGGTTGTCGCCGATCGACCCCACACGCGCCGAGAATACGGCAAAGACACAAGGCGCGTCCCGCCGCAGCAGGTCGCCCGCGTGGCGCAGCACCAGTGCAGGGCCCACGGCGTTCAACGCGAATTGGTCCAACATCGCCTTTTGGCTGATGGATTTGATCGTCTTTTCCGGTGCGGCCCCGTCAATCTCAAGCGCGCCTGTGGCCACCAGCACCACATCAAACCGCCCGTTCAGCGCGGTCAAGTGATGGTCCACACTGCGTTCGTCCGTGAGGTCGAACCCATCGACCGACCGTGACAGCCGCGTGACCGTATCGCCGCGCGCCTCGTAAGCGGCGGCCAAGGCGGCACCCACACCGCCCGACGCCCCGATGATCAAAACCTGTTTCATGCAAGGGGAGGTAGCGGAAAACAGCCCCCCTTCAAGCGCGGAAAAAAGGGCGCAGAAAAACCCTTCCCATTTGCGAATGCACGGGTATAACTTGTCGCCATGACACACGCCGATCATATTGCGATCCTGCCGCGCCGCTGCGCGACTTTCCTGCGTGCCAACCTACTGCTGCTAATCCGCCTCTGAGCGTGCCATCCGGCGCGCCCGCTCAGAGGGAAGTGCCGCGCGCCACGGATTTAGATAGCAGAATGAAAGAACCCAAACGATGACAGATACCACACAACAAGACCGCGTCTTGATTTTCGACACGACATTGCGCGACGGCGAACAATCCCCCGGTGCCACCATGACCCACGCCGAAAAGATCGAGATCGCGGGCCTGCTGGACGAGATGGGCGTCGACATTATCGAGGCCGGTTTCCCTATCGCCTCCGAAGGGGATTTTGCCGCCGTCAGCGAAATCGCGAAGCTGTCGAAGAACTCGGTCATCTGCGGTTTGGCCCGCGCCCAGTTCGGCGACATTGATCGTTGCTACGAGGCGATCAAGCACGCGGCCCAGCCCCGCATTCACACATTTATCGGCACCTCGCCGCTGCACCGCGCCATTCCGAACCTCACGATGGACGAAATGGCCGAGCGCATCCACGAAACGGTGACCCACGCGCGCAACCTTTGCGACAATGTGCAATGGTCGCCGATGGACGCCACGCGGACAGAGCTTGATTACCTTTACCGCACCGTGGAAATCGCAATCAAGGCAGGGGCGACCACGATCAACATCCCCGATACCGTCGGCTATACCGCCCCCCGCGAAAGCGCCGATCTGATCCGCAAGCTCTTGGAAAACGTGCCCGGCGCGGACGAGATCGTTTTTGCCACGCATTGTCACAACGACCTTGGCATGGCGACCGCCAACAGCCTTGCCGCCGTCGAAGCGGGCGCGCGCCAGATCGAATGTACGATCAACGGCTTGGGCGAACGCGCGGGCAACACCGCGTTGGAAGAGGTCGTGATGGCGTTGAAAGTGCGCAATGACATCATGCCGTTCCAGACCAAGATCGACAGCACCAAGATCATGAATATCTCGCGCCGTGTTGCCGCTGTTTCGGGCTTCGCCGTGCAGTTCAACAAGGCCATCGTCGGCAAGAACGCCTTTGCCCACGAAAGCGGCATCCACCAAGACGGCATGCTGAAGAACGCCGAAACATTCGAGATCATGCGCCCCGAAGACGTGGGCCTGACCGAGACCAACATCGTGATGGGCAAACACTCTGGCCGTGCGGCGTTACGCTCGAAGCTGGAAAACCTCGGCTATGAATTGGGGGATAACCAGCTCAAGGATGTCTTTGTCCGCTTCAAGGAACTGGCCGACCGCAAGAAAGAGATCTACGACGACGATCTGATCGCCCTGATGCGCACCGCCACCGATCCTGAAAGCGACCGCATTGTGCTGGGTAGCATGACCGTCGTCTGCGGCACCGAAGGCCCGCAGAAGGCCGAGATGTCGCTGACAGTGGATGGTGCCGAAACCTCTACCTCGCAAACCGGTGACGGGCCTGTGGATGCCGCGTTCAACTGCATTAAGGCACTGGTCGAACACAGCGCGCGCTTGCAATTGTATCAGGTGCATGCCGTGACCGAAGGCACCGACGCGCAGGCCACCGTTTCTGTCCGGCTCGAGGAAGACGGCCGCATCGTGACCGGTCAGTCGGCCGATACAGACACCGTGGTGGCATCGGTCCGCGCCTATATCCACGCGCTCAACCGTCTGTTGGTGCGCCGCGAGAAGGGCGGCACCGACAAGCGCGAGATCAGCTATAAAGACGTGGTGGGCTAACCCGCCCGCTCTTCCCCCGCGAACGCAAAAAGGCCCCCGAAGTCGGGGGCCTTTTCTGTATCTGGTGGTCTGTCAGCGCAGATTAGAAATCGGTCAGACCCGCAAAAGTACCGGTCGCGCTTGAAAAGATGTTACCCAGCGAACGACGTTTGGAGGTACGGCGACCCAATTCATAGTTCACGCCGAAAGTCAGCTGGTCCACGTCCTCGCCACTGTCAAAGTCCAGACGGCCCAAGGCCAGCTCTACGTTCGCACCGGGAGTGAATTCATACTGACCGCCGATGGTGATCGACCGCACGTCTTCGGGCCCCAGATCCAGGAACCCGACAGAACCGATAGCAGAGAAGCCGTTGGCGAATTCATAGCCGCCTGCGACAGCGACAACGCTCAGATCATCCAGTTTCAGCAGGTCTGCCTGCACATTGTATTGCGCGACATCATAATCGGCATAGGCGGCGTAAAGCGTCTCGTCTTCGATGTGAACGAGGTCCAGACCGACGGTGCCAGTTGGGGTAACATCCCAAGCGGCGAAGATGCTGAAGGTCATGTCGTCCAGATCGGAGGAATCACCGATAGCGGCACCAAAAGTATGCGCGCCGGACTGATACGACCCGAACAGGCTGGTGACATCCGCGTCGAAGCCTTCGATGTCAAAACGCGAATAGTCGAGGCCGATGTTAAAGCCGTTGGCCAAAGCGTATTCGACGCCCACTGTGCCCAGATCGATATCGTCGCCCTCGATAGAGATGTTCGACAGCTCACCCGAGAAGATGAAGTTGTCGTAGCGGTATTCGATGCCGCCGCCAAAGGATTTCACGTCGATCGTGCCTGCGCCGTCAACGTCGAAGTCGTGGAATTTCGCGAAAGCCGTGCCATAGGTCAGTTCGGCAGCAGCTGCGGTTGCGGTCACGCTCAGAAGCGAGGCGACAAAAATATTACGGATCATGCTGGTTCCTTCGCACAATTTACGGTTGCTCGTACCATGGCTCTTAGGCGCAGCGGAATCCGCCCGCAACACCCAAGCGAAACCGCCGTTACGATCCGTTTACTTGTGGTATTTTTGACCCGCCTGAACCGGTGCCCGCCGCCCCTTAGCGATAGGGATCCTTGGGGCTGCGATCCTCTGACAGCGACCGTTGCGAGCGTTCGACGATCATCACTGTGGCATCGGCCAGATGCTGGCGTTCGATATGGTGATCTCCGCGGGCGACCCGCAGCTTATGCGCCTCTAGCATCACTTCCGCGTGGGACGATCCGCGCGGCGGGATGAAGGTGTAGCAGGCCAGTTCGATCAGGAACCCCAGCGGATCCTTGAAGTAGATCGAATGCATGAACCCGCGATCCTTCACGCCCGAATTGCCGATCCCCCGCTCCTTGAGCCGGTCGAGCACTTGATCAAACATGGCGCGGTCGACCTCGAACGCGAGGTGATGCACGCAGCCCGCGTCCATCGGCGTGCGACTGTAGACGGGTTTGCGGTTTTCATTGGTAAAGATGGTGATCAACCGGCCGTCGCCGGGATCGAAATACAGGTGCCCTTCGTCGGGATCGTCCAGATTTGGCTGATCGAAGATGAACGGCATGCCCAGCAGACCCTCCCAGAAGTCGATACTGGTCTGACGGTCCGCGCCCATCAGCGTAATGTGATGCACACCAATAACTTGAATCTTCTGCATTTCTCTCTCCCCCTATTGTCCAGCTTGCCGCAAACCATAGCGCGGTGGCGGCATCATGCCACCACAAAGGTCAACCCCCCTTTCGTCTTTGACCTCATCGGCCT
The DNA here is from genome assembly GCF_002311545.1 of Sulfitobacter sp. UBA1132. Taxonomy (NCBI): domain Bacteria; kingdom Pseudomonadati; phylum Pseudomonadota; class Alphaproteobacteria; order Rhodobacterales; family Roseobacteraceae; genus Sulfitobacter; species Sulfitobacter sp. UBA1132. The sequence continues at coordinate 138,577 of NZ_DCAN01000010.1, forward strand.
ATAAGCCGTTTAGCCCGTGACTTGTCAGAGTCGACGGGCCAAAATGAATTTTTGCAAGGTCCTGCTGCCCATGTCCGTTTTTGATCAATTCCGTGGTTTGTTCTCGTCCGATATGGCCATCGACCTCGGGACCGCGAACACCTTGGTTTATGTCAAAGGCAAGGGCATCGTCCTGTCCGAACCTTCGGTTGTCGCCTATCACGTCAAGGATGGCGTCAAAAAGGTGTTGGCCGTGGGCGAAGACGCAAAGTTGATGCTGGGCCGGACCCCCGGCAGCATCGAAGCGATCCGCCCCATGCGCGAGGGCGTGATTGCCGACTTTGACACCGCCGAAGAGATGATCAAGCATTTCATCCGCAAGGTGCACAAACGGTCGACCTTCTCGAAGCCCAAGATCATCGTCTGCGTGCCGCATGGGGCGACGCCTGTTGAAAAACGCGCGATCCGTCAGTCGGTGCTGTCTGCGGGCGCACGCCGCGCCGGCCTGATTGCCGAACCGATTGCCGCGGCCATCGGGGCGGGCATGCCGATCACCGATCCGACCGGGAACATGGTTGTCGATATAGGTGGTGGCACAACCGAGGTTGCGGTGCTGTCCTTGGGCGATATCGTCTATGCACGCTCTGTCCGTGTGGGCGGCGACCGTATGGACGAGGCGATCATCAGCTACCTGCGTCGCCAGCAGAACCTGCTGATCGGTGAAACAACGGCCGAGCGGGTGAAAACCTCTATCGGGACCGCACGGATGCCCGACGACGGGCGCGGCACCTCGATGCAGATCCGCGGACGCGACCTGCTGAACGGTGTCCCCAAAGAGATCGAAGTGACCCAGGCGCAGATCGCCGAAGCGCTGGCTGAGCCTGTGCAGCAGATCTGCGAGGCGGTGATGACCGCGCTGGAAACCACCCCGCCCGATCTGGCGGCTGACATCGTGGACCGTGGCGTCATGCTGACCGGTGGCGGTGCCTTGCTGGGCGATCTCGATCTGGCGCTGCGCGAACAGACCGGGCTGGCCATTTCCGTGGCGGATGAACCGTTGAACTGCGTGGCCTTGGGCACCGGCAAAGCGCTGGAGTATGAAAAGCAGCTGCGCCACGCCATCGACTACGACAGCTAATCAGCGCAGCTATAACAGCCCGTGATGCGGCAGGACGGCGCTGCCCTCGCGGTGGGAAACGTATAACGCATGGCCATCGACCGATCCTCTTCGAACGATTTTGGGCGCCCGCTGCGCCGCTTGCTGCTGGCCGTCATCGTGCTGGTGCTGGCGGGCATCTTTCTGCTGTGGCGGATCGACAGCCCCCGTGTCGAACGGTTTCGCGCGCAGATCACCGACCGGATCGTCCCCAATCTGGATTGGGCGATGACCCCTGTTACCGGTACGGTGAACCTGTTCCGCGATTTCCAAAGCTATCAACGTCTGACCGTGCAGAACCAGGAACTGCGGTCCGAGCTGCGCAAGATGCAGACCTGGAAAGAGGCCGCGCTACAGCTTGAACAGGAAAACGCCCGTTTGCTGGACCTGAACAAGGTGCGGCTTGATCCGCGTTTGACCCATATCACCGGTGTGGTGCAGGCAGACTCCGGGTCGCCCTTCCGCCAATCTGTGCTGCTGAACGTCGGGGCCCGTGACGGCATTGTCGATGGCTGGGCCACGGTGGACGGCATCGGGCTGGTCGGGCGTATTTCCGGCGTGGGCGAAAACACCGCGCGCGTCATTCTGGTGACCGATACCTCTAGCCGCATACCTGCGGTGATCCAGCCGTCGGGACAGCGGGCGATTATTGCGGGCGACAACTCCGCCGCGCCACCGATTGATTTTCTCGAGAACCCCGACCTCGTGCGTCCCGGTGATCGGGTCAGCAGCTCTGGCGATGGCGGCGTGTTTCCTGCGGGTATCCTGATCGGTCAGGTCGCCGCCGACCCCGGCGGGCGGCTGCGCGTGCGTCTTGCGGCGGATTTCGAGCGGCTCGAATTCCTGCGCGTGCTGCGCCACCATGGCTCCGAAAAAGTGAACGAGGATGCGGCCGTGGTGCGGGATGACGCCACGGGCATGATCGCGCCCCTGCCCTTTGATCCTGCGACCGAATGATGGACGAACTGTCGCCCCTGCGATTGTGGCTGATGCGCGCGGCGTTTCTGGCGCTGACGGTGGTCCTGCTGTTTTTCCATCTGCTGCCGCTTGATACCCAGCCGATCGCGCTGTTCGCGCCCGAGCTGTCGCCCCCACTGGCCACCATCGACCCAGCAGAGGCGCGCCTGCGGGCCCTGCTGGACCAGGGCAGTGACCGCATCTGGATCGCCCCCGACCTGCTGATCGCCTTTGCGCTGGCGTGGTCTGTGCGGCGGCCCGACTATGTCCCCGCCCTGCTGCTTGCCGTCGCCTTCCTGCTGACGGACCTGTTGCTGCAACGCCCGCCCGGCCTCTGGGCGCTGCTGGCGTTGCTGGCATGCGAGAATATGAAAACCCGTGGCCGCACCCTGCGCGACAGCACCTTTGGCGCGGAATGGCTGGCGGTCTCGGTTTGGCTGATCGCTATTTTGATGCTGAACCGGATCGTGCTATCGTTGCTGCTGGTCCCACCGCCACAATGGTCGCTGAGCCTGTTTGAACTGGCCGTTACGATCCTGACCTATCCGGCTGTGGTGTTTGTGACCCATGCGCTGATGGGTGTGCGCAAATCCGCCCCCGGCGATCTGGACAGTATGGGCAACCGCTCATGAGGAGACCAAGATGAGACGCAGCAGGGCCGATAGCGAAGCCAGCCACTCCAAGCTCAGCCGCCGCGCTGTTTTGCTGGGCAGCGCGCAACTGCTGTTCATGGGCGGTCTGGCCGCGCGGATGAATTACTTGCAGGTCGATCAGGCTGACCAGTTCCGCCTGCTCGCCGAAGAGAACCGGATCAACATCCGGTTGATCCCGCCTGCACGAGGCGAAATCTTTGACCGCAACGGCGTGCGGTTGGCGCAAAACGTGCCGTCGTACCGGATCGTGATCGTGCGCGAGGATGCCGATGATGTGGATGCGGTGATGGACCGGCTGGGCAAGGTCATCGACCTTGATCCCGAAATGCGCGACCGCGCGATGGCCGAAATCAAACGCTCCGCCCCGTTCCTGCCGGTGACCGTCGCCGATGATGTGACATGGGACGAGGTCAGCCGCGTGTCGGTCAACGCCCCCGCCCTGCCCGGTGTCAGCCCCGAGGTCGGCCTGACCCGTGTCTATCCCCGTGGATCGGACTTTGCGCATATTGTCGGCCGTGTGGGCCGCGTGAGCCAAGCCGATCTGGATGCGCTGGAAAACCCCGACGCGGTGCTGCGCATCCCCCGTTTCCAGATCGGCAAGATCAACGTAGAGGCGCGTCAGGAATCCCTGTTGCGCGGCTCTGCCGGCACCAAACAGGTCGAGGTCAACGCCACCGGCCGTGTGATGCGCGAACTGGCCCGCCGCGAAGGGCAATCGGGGGCGGATCTGCAACTTACCATCGATTCCAAGCTGCAGAACTTTGTGCAGGCCCGGCTGGGAAGCGAAAGCGCCGCCGTCGTGATCATGGATTGCGAGAACGGCGATCTGGTCGCCAATGCCTCTTCGCCCAGCTACGACCCGAACCTGTTCATCGGGGGGATATCCTCGGCCGATTATAACCCGCTGCTGCAATCGGAATACCGCCCGCTGGTCAACAAGACCGTGCAGGGCACCTACCCGCCCGGATCGACCTACAAGATGGTCGTGGCCATGGCCGCCCTTGAAGAGGGCATCGTCGGCCCCGAAGAAACCGTCTATTGCCCCGGCCACCTAGAGGTCGGCGGTCGCCGTTTCCACTGCTGGAAACGCGCAGGCCACGGCTGGATCGACCTTGAGAACTCGCTCAAGCAATCCTGCGACGTCTATTACTATGATCTGGCGATGAAAGTCGGGATCGAGAAGATCTCGGCCATGGCGAACCGCTTTGGTCTGGGCTGGAAACACGACCTGCCGCTGTCCTCGGTCGCTGCCGGCCTGGCCCCCACGAAAGAGTGGAAGCAAGCGACCAAGGGCGATTCATGGGTGATCGGCGACACGGTTAATGCCTCTATCGGGCAAGGCTTCACCCTCAGTTCACCGCTGCAACTGGCGGTGATGACCGCGCGGATCGCCACCAACCGCGCCGTGGTCCCGCGGCTGATCAAATCCATCGACGGTGTCGAACAACCCAGCGGCGCGGGCGAGCCTTTGGGCATGAACGAGAACAACATGCGGCAGGTGCGCAAGGGCATGTATTCGGTGGTGAACGACCGACGCGGCACCGGCTACCGGTCGCGCGTCATCGCCGAGGGTGTGCGCATGGCCGGCAAAAGCGGCACCAGCCAGGTGCGCAACATCACCGCAGCCGAACGCGCGCGCGGGGTCAGCCGCAACGAGGACCTGCCCTGGGAACGCCGCGACCACGCGCTGTTTGTCGCCTTCGCCCCCTATGACAAGCCACGCTATGCGGTATCGGTGCTGGTGGAACACGGCGGCGGCGGATCGACCGCGGCGGCCCCCATCGCCCGCGATGTCATACTGCAAGCGATCTATGGCGGCGAACCGCCGCTAGAGGCCTACCCCACCGCCGACCGCGGCCGCATCGCCGAGCAGCAAAAAGCCCTGCGCGCGATCCAGCCCCAAGCGGACTTCAGCGGGAAAGACCAAGCATGAGCTACCTTGAATATACGGTCAAACATGTCCCCACGGGCTTTGCCAAGATCCTGCACCTGAACTGGCCGCTGACCATCCTGCTGGCCGCTGTTTCGGGGGTGGGGTTCCTGATGCTCTACTCCGTGGCCGGTGGCAGCTTTACCCCCTGGGCCGAACCGCAGATGAAACGCTTTGCCCTTGGCATCGCACTGATGATCGCCGCGGGGATGGTGCCGATCTGGCTTTGGCGAAACCTTGCAGGCGTGGCCTATTTCGGGACCGTAATCCTGCTGATCGGGGTAGAGCTTTTCGGCGCTGTCGGCATGGGCGCGCAGCGCTGGATCGAGATCGGATCGTTCCGCCTGCAACCCTCCGAGCTGATGAAGATCACGCTGGTGATGATGCTGGCGGCCTATTACGACTGGCTCCCGCCCAAAAAAACCTCGCGCCCGCTTTGGGTGCTGCTGCCGGTGCTGCTGATCCTGATCCCCACGGCACTGGTACTGAAACAGCCCGACCTGGGCACTGCGATCCTGCTGATGGCAGCGGGTGGCGGGCTGATGTTTCTGGCCGGTGTGCACTGGGGCTATTTCGCCGTGGTCATCACCGGAGCCGTCGGACTGGTGACGGCGGTGTTCCAGTCCCGCGGCACGCCGTGGCAGCTGATCAAGGATTACCAGTTCCGGCGCATCGACACGTTTATCGATCCCAGCACCGACCCGTTGGGCGCAGGGTATCACATCACGCAATCCAAGATCGCGCTCGGCTCCGGCGGCTGGACGGGGCGCGGGTTCATGCAAGGCACCCAGTCGCGCCTGAACTTCCTGCCCGAAAAACACACCGACTTCATCTTTACCACCCTGGCCGAGGAGTTCGGCTTTGTCGGCGGGTTCTCCCTGCTGGGTCTCTATGCGCTGATCATCGTCTTCTGCGTCGCGGCGGCGCTGATCAACAAGGACCGTTTCTCGTCGCTGCTGACCCTTGGCATCGCGCTGAACTTCTTTTTGTTCTTCGCGGTGAACATGTCGATGGTGATGGGGCTGGCGCCCGTTGTCGGGGTTCCCTTGCCGCTGGTCAGCTACGGCGGGTCGGCGATGCTGGTGTTGCTGCTGGCTTTTGGCCTTGTACAATCGGCCCATGTCCACCGCCCCAGATAGGAAGCCCATGCCCCTCAATATCCTTTTCGCCGCGCGCCCCGAACGCTGGGTGACGTATGAAACGCCGCTGCGCCAAGCGCTTGATGCCGCGGGGATCGCGGCTCACCTATCAACGGATATCGCCCCGCAGGACGTGGATTACATCGTCTATGCCCCCAACAGCCCCTTGCAGGATTTCACGCCCTACACGCGGGCCAAGGCGGTGCTGAACCTCTGGGCGGGGGTGGAAAACATCACCAATAACGAGACGCTGAAAATTCCTCTGGCGCGGATGGTGGACCCGGGGCTGACCAAGGGGATGGTGGAATGGGTCACGGGCCATGTGATGCGCTATCATCTGGGGTTGGACGCGGACATTCGCAAAACGGACACCGATTGGACCCCGCGCACCCCGCCGCTGGCACAGGAACGACAGGTCACCATTCTGGGGCTGGGGGCCTTGGGCGCGGCGGTGGCGGAAACGCTGGTCTATCTGGGGTTCAACGTCACCGGCTGGTCGCGCAGCCCCAAGGACATCGCGGGCGTCACCTGCCTACATGGGGACGCCGGGCGCGCAGATGCGCTGCGCCGTGCCGAGATCGCTGTGCTGCTGCTGCCCAACACGCCTGATACCGAAAACACGCTGAATGCCGAGACGCTGGCGCAAATGCCCGCTGGTGCCTGTATCATCAACCCCGGCCGCGGCGCGCTGGTCGATGACGACGCGCTGCTGGCAGCGCTCGACAGCGGCCAGATCGCCCATGCCACGCTGGATGTGTTCCGTGTCGAGCCCCTGCCCGCAGACCACCCCTATTGGGCGCATCCCAAGGTCACCGTCACACCCCACATCGCCGCCGAGACCCGCGCGACAACCGCTGCACAGTCCATCGTCGAAAACATCCGCCGCGGCGAAGCAGGCGAGGATTTCCTGCATCTGGTGGATCGCGCCAAAGGCTACTGACCCGCCCCGTATCAAGGGCGGAATTTGAGTTTATTTGGCAAAATGAAGCTGCAGCCGCGCGCCCCTTCATTTTGCCTCTTAAACTCTCGCCGAAGGCAGGCCGGCCGCGGGCGCTCAGCCCGCTGTCAGGCCGCGCCCCTTCAGCAAAGCCTCTACCCCCGGCAAGCGGCCACGGAACGCCTTGTACAGTTCCGCCGCGTCCTGACTCCCGCCGGTGGACAGGATGTGCTGCTCTAGCGCGGCGGCGCGATCGGGATCAAAGGCGCTACCGGCCTCTTCAAAGGCGGCGAAGGCGTCTGCGTCCATCACCTCGGACCACATGTAGCTGTAGTAGCCGCTGGAATAGCCGTCGCCGGAAAAGACATGGGCAAACTGCGGCGTGGCGTGGCGCATGGTGATTGCGGGTGGCATGCCCAGATCGGCCAGCACCTGCGCCTGTTTCTCCATCGGATCGGCGGGTGCCGCACCGTCGTGGAATTCGAGGTCGACCAGCGCAGAGGCGACATATTCGACCGTGGCGAACCCCATGTCGAAATTCGCGGCCCCCAGCACCTTTTCCAGCATCTCGGGCGGCATGGGGTCGCTTGTTTTGGCATGGGTGGCAAATTGGCTGAGCACGTCGGGCACTTCGAGCCAATGTTCGAACAGCTGGCTGGGCAGTTCGACAAAATCACGCGCGACCGATGTGCCGCTCACGGATTCGTAGGTCACATCCGACAGCATCTGGTGCAGCGCATGGCCAAATTCATGAAACAGCGTGCGTGCATCGTCATAGGACAGCAGCGCAGGCGCGGCTTTGGCAAAGTTGCACACGTTGATCACGATGGGCGACTGCACGTCGGGGAATTTCGCCTGAGACCGCATGGCGCTGCACCACGCGCCCGACCGTTTCGATCCGCGTGCAAAGTAGTCACCGATGAACACCGCCACATGTTCGCCGTTGCGGGTCACTTCCCACGCGCGACAATCGGGGTGATAGAGCGGCACGTCGAGGGGCTTGAATTCGAGAGCGAACAATCGCGTGGCGCAGTCGAAGGCCGCGTCGATCATCCGGTCCAGCTGGAAATACGGTTTCAACGCGGCTTCATCCAGATCATGCTCTGCCACGCGCCGTTTCTGCGCATAGTAGCGCCAGTCCCACGGGGCCAGATCGGCGTTCACGCCATCGTCATGCATCATACGGGTCAGCACCTCGGCGTCCGCCTGCGCTTGGCGTTTTGCCGGGGTCCAGACATCCATCAGCAGCTGGCGCACCGCTTTGGGTGTTTTCGCCATCTCTGTTTCCAGCTTGTAAGCCGCGAAATTGTCATAGCCCAGAAGCTTGGCCCGTTCCTCGCGCAGGGCGAGGATCTCGGCAGCGATGGCGCGGTTATCGGTATCGCCGCCATTGGCCCCACGGGACTGCCAAGCGAGAAACGCCTTTTCGCGCAGATCACGGCGCGGCGAGAATTGCAGGAACGGTGTGATCAAGGACCGCGAAAGAGTAATGACCGGCGCGCCTGCTTCTTTCTCCTCGCCCACCGCACGGGCGGCATCGATGACAAAGTCGGGCAGCCCTTCCAGATCGGATCCCTCCAACGGCATGAACCAGCTGCGTTCATCCGCCAGCAGGTTCTGGGTGAACTGTGTCCCCAACACCGCCAGCCGATTCTTGATCTCTTTCATCCGCGCATCATCCGCACCCTCCAGCGCCGCGCCTGCGCGCACAAAGCCGCGGTGGGTCAGCATCAGCACCCGTGCCTGTTCGGGCGTCAGATCGAAACTGTCGCGATTTTCCCAGACGGAGGCTACGCGCGCAAACAGTGCCTTGTTGCTTGAGATGTCAGAGAAATGCGCAGACAGCAGCGGCGAGAATTTGCGCTGCAGGTCTTCGCGCGTGGGGTTGCTGTCGGCCCCTGCGACGGTGAAGAACACGCCCAACACGCGGTCCAGCTGGCTGCCTGCTTCCTCGAGCGCCTCGATCGTGTTGGAAAACGTCGGATCGTATTCGCAGTCGGCGATGGCGTCGATCTCCATCCGGTGGGTCTGCAGGGCCTCGTCCAGCGCAGGGGCGAAATCATCGTCGGAAATCTTGTCGAAAGGGGCGATCTGAAACGGGGTGTCCCAATCCTGTAGCAAAGGGTTTGTCATGGCGGTCTCCTTTACGGATCAAGCTATGCACTGCGGCGGGGCAATACAATCGCAATACCCGCGCACCAAGCCGCCATATCGAGTCGTCTATTCGCCCGCGTTCCCGCAGATCGGACAGTCGTCCCGTTTGGAGACGCCGATCACGCGGTTCTCGCCGTAAAGCGCATCATACATCAGCATTTGACCACGCAGCGGCGCACCGGCACCGGTGATCAGCTTGATCGCCTCGGATGCCATCATCGCGCCGATCACGCCGGGCAAGGGGCCGATCACCCCGGCCTGCGCACAGCTGGGGGCAAGATGGGCCGCCGGGGCCTGCGGGAAAATGCACTGGTAGCATGGCGCGCCCTTGGAGGGGTCAAAGATGCTCAGCTGTCCTTCCCATTGCGACAGCGCCCCCGAGATCAGCGGCAAGCCGGCCGCGACACAGGTGCGGTTCACCAGATAGCGTGTGTCGAAATTATCCGTGCCGTCCAGCACCAGATCGTAGTCGGCGAAAAGCTCTGCCGCGATGTCTTCCGTCAGGCGGCGGTGATAGGGGCGCACGGTGACAAAAGGGTTCTGCGCCTCCATCTCGGCCTGCGCTGAAAACACCTTGGGCGTGCCGATGGCGCTGTCCTTGTGGATCACTTGCCGTTGCAGATTGGCATTCTCGACCACATCGTCATCGATCACACCAATCGTGCCGACACCGGCCGCCGTCAGGTATTGCAGCACCGGCGCGCCAAGCCCACCCGCACCAATGACCAGCACCCGCGCCTGCTTCAACGCCTTCTGCCCCGGTCCGCCGACCTCGCGCAGCACGATGTGGCGGGCATAGCGGTTCAGCTCTGTTTCCGAGAAAGTGCCAGTTTGCGCGGGGGGCGTCGGTGCGGCCACCGGTTCGGCGCGGGCGCGCAGGCGGTTCAACACCCAGCTATAGCCAAAGATCAGCAGAAGAAATCCCGTCAGCAGCAGCCACGGGGCTGCCGAGCCACCCGTCGCCACGCGCAAGGGGTGCGTTTCGGGCAGCAAGAGGTTCAACCCGATCACCAGACCAAACAGCATGCCCAACACCACGACGCGCCGTTCGCGCGGCTGGCCGAACGCAGCCCCCGCGCCCCAGATCAACGCGGCCAGTCCCAGCACCAACAGCATCAGACGCCTCCGCCTGTGACATGGGGATGTGGTTGCATGAATGATTGGCGCATAAGGCCCCCGCTTTGTTTCCGGGTGTTCAGACCCTAAAGCGGCAACCTAAGCATTTTTCCGCCGACACCAACCCCAAAGCTACGCCCTGCCCCCCCAGAGCGTCTCAAGCGTCGCGCCGCTGCATCAGGTCAAAAGACGCGCTGCCCTTCGACCCATGTCTCGCGCAGGATCGGCAAGGCATCGAGCCGCGCAAAACGGATCACATCGCCGCGTGCGCCGACCTTGATCGTGCCGCGGTCCGTCAGCCCCACGCTTTGTGCAGGCGCGTGGGTGACCGTCGCGAGCCCGCGCGCCAGATCCCCCCACAGATCCCCCAGTTGCAATGCCGCGATCAACAGGCCCGCGGGCACGTAGTCGGACGACAAGATATCCAGCCGGTCCGCCTTCGCCAGATCAAGGGCGGCGACATTGCCCGAATGCGACCCCCCGCGAATGACGTTGGGCGCGCCCATGATGGTCGCGATCCCATTGGCGTGACAGCTATGCGCCGCCTCGATCGTAGTGGGAAACTCGGCAAGCCGGACGCCGTAGCGGTGGCTCGTCTCGACCTGTTCTGCGGTGGTATCGTCGTGGCTGGCAAGCGCTGCGCCATATCGGGTGGCTGCCGCAACGGTCGCGGCCTCGTGGGTTTTGCCATATTGCTTTTGCACATCGTACAGTGTGTCCACATGACGCTGGAAGGCGGCGGCATCAAAGCTGTGTTTGCCGCGCACATACGCCTCGAATTTCGACAGATCGCGGAACTGACGCTGACCCGGCGTGTGGTCCATCATAGAGACGATGCCAACGCGATCCTCTGGGCCGAATTCGGCCAGCTCTTCGGCCAGCGTTTCCGAACAGATCTCGGCCCGCAGGTGGATGTGGTGGCTGATCCGCAGGGCTCCGGCGGCGCGCATCGTCAGAATAGTATCGACCATGCCGCGCGCATATCTCTGGTACTGGTGCTCGGCCGAGATCATGGACCCGACGCGGATCGCATCGAACACGGTGGTGATGCCGGTGCCCGCCAGTTCACGGTCATGGGCGAGGATGGCCGCGCGGTGCGGCCAGTCGACCTTGGGGCGCGGCGACATATGCCGTTCCAGATTATCGGTGTGCAATTCGACCAGACCGGGCGCGATGTAGTCGCCCTGCATGTCCTGCGCGCCTTTGGGCACGGCGCTGCCGAAATCGATGTCGGTGATTACCCCGTCTGCGATGCGGAGCGTTCCGGTCTCGACGCGATCCCGCAGGATCAGGCGGGCGTTGGCGAAAATTGTCTCTTGGGTCATGGCATCATCTTCTGATTGGACTGGCCAGCGTCGCAGGCTGTCTGGGAAAGGTGCTGGCGTATCGTGGCAATGGTCTGCGCCAAGGGGCCGCTGTTGTCGATCACCTGATGGGGAATACCGAGGGGCATGGCGAAATCCGCACGGGCCAGACGGCGCTCTATCTCGGCGGCATCCTCGCGGTTGCGCGCCGTCAGACGGGCGGCGAGGATGTCATGATCCGCCCGCAGCAAGATCACGCAAAACCGCGCAAAGAGAGCCTGCGCCTGTGGCAAGACGGCCCGTGACAGGTTCACCAGCACATCGCGCCCCTGCGCCACCTCTAGCGCGACGGACTGCGGGATGCCGTAGTGCCAGCCATGCGCATGCCAGCTGAGGATAAACGCACCGTCATCCTCTGCCTTCCTGAAGGCACGCTCCGACACGCCGTCGAACGCTTCTCCGCCAAGGGTTGCGGGCCGCGAGATCACGCGCCGCGCAAGGCAAAGCGACGGGTCCGCCGCGGCCAGCCCCTCCATCACGCTGTCTTTCCCCACACCAGAAGGCCCGACGACTGCAATGAAGCGCCCCGTCATGCGGCCATCCCCGGGGTGAACCGGGTCACGTCAAACTGCCGGTCGCAAATTTCGTCGCGCGCGGCGTGGTCGTGGAAAATCCCGATGATGGCAGCGCCACGCGCCTTCGCCTCGGCGATCATCTTTAGCACGGTGGCGCGGTTCACGGGATCAAGGCTGGCGGTCGGTTCATCCAGCAATAGCGCGGGATAGGGGTAGGCAAAACCGCGTGCGATATTGACGCGCTGCTGCTCGCCGCCCGAGAAGGTCGTGGGGCTCAGCTGCCACAGACGTTCGGGTATATTCAGTCTCTGCAACAGGGCTTTCGCCTGCGCTACGGCACTGGCGCGGTCAGATCCGGTGGCCATAAGCGGCTCTGCCACCACGTCCAGCGTCGATACCCGTGGCACAACCCGCAGGAACTGGCTGACATAGCCCAATGTGGTGCGGCGCAGCTGGATCACCTGCCTTGGTGCCGCGGTCACGATATCCAGATCGCCCACCATAATGCGCCCCGACTGGGTCAGGTAATTGCCGTAAATCATCCGCATCAGGGTCGATTTACCTGCGCCTGAGGTCCCGACCAAAGCGACACACTCCCCCTGTGCCACCGACAGCGACGCCCCCGCCATAACAGAGATTTCGGCAGCCCCCTGATTGTGCAACACAAAGGATTTCGACACGTTTTCAACAGTAATCATCGGGTTCATACCTGTAGGACAGAGGAAACAAGAAGCTGCGTATAGGCATGCTGCGGATCGTCGAGCACCTGATCGGTCAGCCCGCTTTCGATCACATGGCCGTCTTTCATGACCATCAGCCGGTCGGCCAGCAAACGCACCACAGCCAGATCATGGGTGACGATGATGGCGCTCAACCCCATCTCGCGCACGAGCCCCCGCAGCAGGTCCAGCAACCGCGCCTGCACGCTGACATCCAGACCGCCGGTGGGTTCATCCATGAACACCAACCGCGGGCCTGTCACCAGATTGCGCGCGATCTGCAAACGCTGTTGCATACCGCCAGAGAACGCCGTGGGCCGGTCATCAATCCGGTCGGCGCTGATCTCGACGCGGCCCAGCCAGTCGATCGCCTTGTCGCGGATGTCGCCGTAATGGCGCGCGTTCACGGCCATCAGCCGCTCGCCCACATTGCCGCCTGCGCTGACATTCATGCGCAGCCCGTCGCGGGCGTGCTGATGCACAAAGGCCCAGTCGGTGCGCGACAACATGCGGCGTTCAGGCTCGCTCATCGTAACCGTATCGCGCAAGCCCTCGGCGCGGGTGTCGAAACGGACGGCCCCGGCGTCGGGCTGCAAATGCCCTGCCAAACAGTTCAGAAGCGTCGACTTGCCCGAGCCGCTTTCCCCGACGATGCCCATCACCTCGCCCGGATAAAGATCAAACGACACGTCGGTGCAGCCGATCCGTGCGCCGTACATCTTGGCGATGCCTTCCACTTGCAACAAAGGGGTCATGCCGCGTCCTCCGCCAAGGGGGTGCCCTGCGCCCCCAGATGCCCCGCCGCACGCCGCGCGCCGCAGTAATCCGTATCCGAACACATGAACATCCGCCCGCCGGCGTCATCCATGATCAGCTCGTCCAGATAGCTGTCCGTCGCGCCGCATAGGTCACAGGCATGATCCGCCTTGGTCGGCTCGAACGGGTAATCGTCGAAGTCCAGACTGACCACCTGCGTATAGGGCGGCACCGCATAGATGCGCTGTTCGCGGCCTGCGCCGAACAGTTGGATACCCGCCATCTCGAGCTTGGGGTTATCGAACTTGGGGATCGGGGACGGGTCCATGACATAGCGCCCCTCGACCTTCACCGGATAGGCATAGGCCGTGGCAATCGCGCCGTGCTGGCTGATGTCTTCGTAAAGTTTCACGTGCATCAATCCGTATTCCTCAAGGCTGTGCATCTTGCGTGTCTCGACCTCTGACGGTTCAAGAAACCGCAGGGGTTCGGGGATCGGCACCTGATAGACAAGGATTTGGTCTTCGCGCAGGGGTGTTTCGGGGATGCGGTGACGGGTCTGGATAACGCTGGCCTCTGTGGTGGCCTCGGTCACGGCGACACCCGCCGTTTTCTCGAAAAACCGCCTGATAGAGACTGCATTGGTCGTATCATCGGCCCCCTGATCGATCACCTTGAACCGGTCCTCGGGCGTCAGTACTGCTGCCGAAACCTGCACACCGCCCGTGCCCCAGCCATAAGGCATCGGCATCTCGCGGCTGGCAAAAGGCACCTGATACCCCGGTATCGCCAATCCTTTTAGGATCGCGCGGCGGATCATGCGTTTGGTCTGCTCGTCCAGATAGGCGAAGTTATAGTCGCTCATGACGCCACCCCTTCCTTCATTTTGCCCTTTAAACTCCCCCCGGAGGGGCCCTCCCCCTCGGCCTGTCCCGCGGCCTGCTCTGATGCCTGTGCCTCGCGGCGCAGTTTGCGGATCAGCTCCAGTTCGGATTGGAAGTCGACGTAGTGAGGCAGTTTGATATGCTCCAGAAACCCCGTCGCCTGGATGTTGTCGGCGTGATACAGCACGAATTCCTCGTCCTGCGCGGGGGCACCTAGGTTATCCTCGCCCAGTTCTTTCCAGCGCAACGCGCGGTCGACCAGCGCCATAGAGATCGCCTTGCGCTCCGTCATCCCGAAGACCAGCCCGTAGCCGCGCGTGAATTGCGGCGGTTCGGTTTTCGAGCCTTTGAACTGGTTGACGGTTTCGCATTCGGTCAGGGTGATCTCGCCGATGTCGATGGCAAAGCCGAGCTCGGGGATCTCCATCTCGACCGCGACCGCACCGATGCGCAGCTCTGCCACAAAGGCGTGGTTGCGCGCATAGCCCCGTTGGGTGGAATAGGCCATGCCAAGGATAAACCCCTCATCCCCCCGTGTTAGAGCCTGCAAACGCAGGGCACGGCTCGCCGGAAGCTCCAGCGGGCTGCGGGTCAGATCGTCCGGTGTGTCCGCCCCTGCGGGTTCCGACTGGATCAGATCCTCGCGATCAAGGAACCCCATGATATGCGGCGTTTCGCCTGCATTAGGCTCTGTTTGCAGCATCTCGCCAAACTCGCCATCGGCGGCGAGTTTGAAGTCCAGCAGACGGTGGGTGTAGTCAAATGTCGGCCCCAGCACTTGCCCACCGGGTGCATCCTTGAACGTTGCAGACACGCGGCGGTCGCAGGCCATGGTGGCCGTATCCACTGGGTTAGAGCCGCCAAAACGCGGCAGCGTGGTACGGTAGGCGCGGATCAGAAAGATCGCCTCTATCAGATCACCGCGCGATTGTTTGATCGCCAGCGCGGCAAGGTCGGGATCATACAGCGACCCTTCCGCCATCACCCGATTAACGGCGAGCGTCATCTGCTCGCGAATCTGGTCTACCCCCAGTTCCGCCACATCACGGTCCCCGCGCCGTTCCTCGGCCAGCCAAGCATGGGCGTTGTCGATGGCGCGTTCGCCCCCTTTGACAGCAACATACATCAGCGAACCCTCGTCGTGCGCGGCAGCGCGGCAAGCCGGTTTGCGCAGGTGAAAATGAAATCCAGCCCCAGCGGGAACAGCGCGGCATTTCGTTGGAACGCGGCAGTATCCGGCAGCGACAGGCTGGCGGTATCCTTGATGCCCGGCCCGCTTAGGGTCGCACCCAGAGACGTGAGGTCTGGCATCTCGACAACCACCGTCGCCGAGCGGTCGGGATATTCGGCGGTGCCGATGGCAAATTCGCAGAGCGGGAGCTCCTCCCACCCCCCGACGGCAAACATCGCCTGTGCGGGCGGCACAAAGGGCGCACCGGTCTGAAAGGTGATCCAATCGCGCACATCCTGAGTGTCACAAGCGGTGCCGAGATAGATTGGCGTATCGGGATCACACAGCGTCAGGATTGCGGTGCCCGCCGCCGCGCCAAGCGGGGCGGGCGGTGTGGCCCCAGAGACGTCACAGATCGTCCCCGGGCGCGCCATCGCGGTCATCAGCCCGCGAAAGGCGCGGGCGGCGTCGATCGGGGCGTCGGTAAAGCCGCCCTCCAAAGCATGGGCCTGCATCAGTCTTCCCCTCGTACCATTGTAAAGAAATCCACCTTGGTCGCCGCCGCCTTGGCCGCGCGGGTGGCCTTGGCCGTGTCACGCCCCTTGCGCAGGGGCGCGAGGATCGCGGCCTCTACCTGCGCCGCCGCGTCGGTTTGCATCAGCGCGTCAATCAGCGCCGTCTGCAGCGCGTGGTCCTTGCTGCGGCCCTGCACATAGCCGTGACCCACTGTACCGCAGTCCAGTTTGACTGACGCACGGGTGACGGACATTTCGCCAAGGTTGAACGCGGCACCGACGGCCCCTGCCCGACCGCGCACCATTACGCCGCCGATTTCCGGCGCGCGCAGAATGCTGTGATCGGGGTGGGTGCCATAGGCGGCCCAAAGGCGCGCGACCTCGGCGGCGGGGGATTTGGCAAGCAGACCCAACCATGCCTTACGCGGCGCATGAGGGTCGATTTCTGAG
Source organism: Sulfitobacter sp. UBA1132 (assembly GCF_002311545.1). Lineage (NCBI taxonomy): Bacteria > Pseudomonadati > Pseudomonadota > Alphaproteobacteria > Rhodobacterales > Roseobacteraceae > Sulfitobacter > Sulfitobacter sp. UBA1132. The sequence goes on from NZ_DCAN01000010.1 coordinate 154,972, forward strand.
TTCATCATATTCATCTAGACACCTTTTCGAGTTGTCTATACAACTAGACAAATACTACCTGTGGCACCGATCAGCGCCAAGCCCTCCTTTTGCGAAATATTTGTGACATGCCCCAACGCACCCCGATCTGGACCGCCATCGCCCATAGCCTGCGCAGCGACATCGCGGCGGGTGTCTATGGCCCCGACGACAAGCTGCCGACCGAAAGCGCGCTGGCGGCGCGGTTCGGGGTGAACCGGCATACGGTGCGGCACGCGATCAAAGCGCTGGCGGGCGAAGGGCTGGTGTTGCCGCGGCGCGGTGCGGGGGTGTTCGTGACCTCGACCCCCACCGATTACCCCATCGGCCGCCGCGTGCGGTTTCACCAGAACCTGTCGGCGCAGGGGCGGATGCCAAGCAAAGAGTTCCTGACGTTGGAAACCCGCACCGCGCGCCCCGAAGAAAGCGACGCACTTGCGCTGGCGCAGAACGCACAGGTGCAGGTCTGCGAGGGGCTGTCCTTTGCCGACGGTCAGGTAATCGCGCTGTTTCGCAGCGTCTTCTCTGCCGCGCGCTTCCCCGACATGCTGGCGCATCTTGAACAGGCGCAATCGGTGACGGCGGCGCTGCGGCTCGGGGGCGTGACGGATTATACCCGCGCATCAACCCGCATCAACGCCAAGCTCGCCAGCGCCACCCAGGCGCTGCATCTGCGCGTGGCCGAGGGCGCGCCGATCTTGCGCACGATCAACCTGAATGTGGATGATCAGGGGCAACCCCTGGAATACGGGCGCACGTGGTTTGCGGGGGACAAGGTGACCCTGACACTGGCAGATACCTGAAATCGCGTGGCGTTATTCGTAGCGCTCCAGAAACGCCTCGGCTGACAGCGTGCGGAAATTATCCAGCGCGCGGTGCAAGGCGTCATGGGGCCAGTCCCACCATGCCAACGCCATCATCCGGTCAGCGATGCCCGCGCTGAACCGCGCCCGCAGCGGCACCGCTGGAATACCCGCGACGATCATATAGGGGGCGACATCCTTGGTCACGATGGCCCCACCCGCGACAACCGCGCCGTGGCCGATCGTTACCTCTGGCCGCACCTGTGCGCCATTGCCAAGCCATGTGTCATGGCCAAGGGTAACGCGCCGGCTGCGACGGTGAGCGAACCAAGCGTCATCGTCAGCCGCGCCGTCAAAGTAGTCGCCCGCGCGGTAGTGAAAGTGGTGCAGGCTGGCTTTTTCCATCGGGTGGTCTGTGGCCCCGATCCGCACATAGGCCGCGATGTTCGAGAATTTACCCACGGTGGTGTTGGCAATGTCGGCGTAGCGGTCGCAATAGCTGTAATCGCCAAGCTGGCTGTGGGCGATCCGCGACCCGCGCCCGACCTCTGTATAGGCTCCGAATGTAGCATCTTTGATCTCGCAGTCGGGGTGGATGAAGGGGCTGTCGGCAGTCAGGCGCGGCATCAGTGACCGCCCTCGTCACCGTTGATCAGCTTGCGGCGCAACCAGCCCGAGAAACTGTCCATCGCCATGACCATGAGCACGATCAGCACGATATAATAGGTCACCTCTTCCCAGTCCTTCTGGGTGGCTATCGCCTGCGTCAGCAGCAGACCGATGCCGCCGCCGGTGATCGCCCCGATGATCGTTGCAGAGCGGGTGTTGGATTCAAGGAAATAGAGGATCTGGCTGAGCAACACGGGCACGATTTGCGGGATCACCCCAAAACGGTAGCGTTGCAGCGGCTTGGCCCCGGTAGAGGCGATGCCTTCGATCTGTTTGCCGTCCACATTCTCCAGCGCTTCCGAGAACATCTTGCCGAAAGACCCCGTATCGGTCAGCAGGATCGCCAACGCACCGGTCAGCGGCCCCGGCCCAAAGGCCCGTGACAAGACGATGGTCCAGATCAGCCCGTCGACACCGCGCAGGAAATCGAACATCCGCCGCGCAGCAAAGCGCAAGGACCGCAGCGGGGTAAAGTTCTTGGCCGCAAGAAACCCCAGCGGCAGGGCAATGATCGCCGCCCCGAATGTGCCCAGAAAGGCCATCAACAAAGTCTCGTAGAGCGCCCAGACCACGTCACCGTGCCGCCACATGCGGTTGGTCCAGAAGTCATGAAAGATCGCACCTGCTTCACCGCTGAACGCACGGCCCATCAGCGCAACGGGGCCAACCCCGTGATAGGGGCTGTCGAGCGTGAAGAAGAACAGCTCCCACCCGTAGTCGTATTTGAACACCTCGGTCCGGTTGCGGGTGATCGTCAGCCGCCCTGCCTCGGTGTTGATCATCACGCGGTTCTTGGACGCGCTGATATAGTCGGGCACATCGCCGGGCGGGAATGTCGCCTGAACGCCGCGCTGCCCCGGCTCGGCCACGATCGTGCCATAGCCCGGGATGTTATAGCTGACCTGCGGGCCAAAGGTCACGATATGCCCGCCCCCCAGATCCGCGACAGGGCGATCCCCCAACGTGACCCAATCGGGGGCCGTGCCGGCTTCATATGCGCCCTTACGCTCGCCTTCGATCGCGACGGAAAACGCGCCGTCGCGGTTGTCCTGCGTGACATGGGTCTTGTAGCTATATGCATCGGCCACCAGCGTGCGGGCATTGCCTACGTTGATCCGATCCCCCAGCCCCGGAATATCGAAGGCAAAGAAGATATAGACGAAATAGGCCAGAACGATCACGGGCAGCGCCAGCGCAGCCATCCGCTTGCGCGAGAAATGGACCATCGTCTGGGTGTGAAGGGCGGTCGCGGTCATAGGGTCACCTTTGCGCTCGGCAGGCCGTGGGTCAGACGGTTACGGAAAACAGAAGAAAGCTGGTCGACGATCACAATCGTCAGGAACAGCAGCAGGAAGATGGCAGCGGCCTCGTCGAATTTGCCCTGCCCCCAGCTCATGGTGTTGCGCAGGTCATAGCCGATGCCCCCCGCCCCGACGAAGCCAAGGATCGCAGAGGCGCGGATGTTGATCTCGAACCGCAGGAGCGCATAGCTGATGTAGTTCGGGGCCACCTGCGGGATCACGCCAAGCCACATGCGCTGGCTCCACCCCGCCCCGACAGAGGCAAGCCCCTCTACCGGTTTGAGCGATGCGTTTTCATTCACCTCCGAGAACAATTTGCCCAAGGCACCGATGGTATGCAGCGCGATGGCGATCATCGCAGGCACCGGCCCGCCCCCCAGCAGAAAGATCAGCACCAGCGCGATGACAATCTCGGGTATGGCGCGCAGCAGATCCAAAACGCGGCGCAAGGGGCCCACGAGCCACGGCACCGGAGCCAACCCGCGCGTGACCATCAGCGACAAGAACAGTCCGACCATCGCCCCCAGCAGGGTCGAGGCGGCGGCGATATTCACCGTCTCTATCAGCGAGGGCAGGTATTTCGCCATATAGCCGGGCAGCAGGTGCCCGCGTTCTATCGCTTCGCCGATCACATCCGCGGGGAAATCCAGAATATTCGGCAAGCCGTCCCAGAACCCGCCCGCATTGCGGTTGCCTGCGGTGTTAAATCCACCCACCAGCAGCGCTACGAAAAGGATCAGCAGCACCAGATTCATCCAGCGTTTTGATCGGGCCAGTGCCAGATAGTTTTCCTGAATCCCTGCCAGATCAGGGTCGGTTTGCGATGTCGCGGTCATGGGAAGCCCTTACGTAAAAATGCTGGCCCCGATGCGGATCGGAGCCAGCGACAGTGCTTAAATCACTTGGATCAATTCGATTTTGCCTTGCGGGCTTCGATGATCGACACATAGGCGTCATGGGTGATCGGATCGAACCCAAGGCTTTCGCCCGCCGCCACGCCATAGGCGCACTCGGGGTCGTTCTCGTACAGGTTGTCGACCAGCGCGGTCATCTTGTCTTTGACGTCCTGAGGCAGGCTGGTGCGCAGCACGACGGGGCCTTCAGGGATCGGCTTGGAACGCCAGATTTCCACCAGATCGTTCATATCGACCAGGCCTGCGTCCACGGCCTTGCGCAGCGCGCCGGAGTTGTAGCCGTCTTCCCAGTTGCCCTGACCATCAGCCCAGGTCACGCCTGCATCGATGTCGCCATTGTTGACCGCAACGATGGTCTGCTCGTGACCGCCGGTGAACTTGACTTCGCCAAAATATGCGCCGGAGTCCATGGTGATCTCTTCGCCCATCTGGGGGATCTCGATCGACGGGATCAGATAGCCCGAGGTGGAGTTCGGGTCACCGAAACCAAAGACCTTGCCCTTGACGTCTTCAAGCTTGGTGATGCCGCTGTCGGCGCGGGCGAACCCGATGGAGTGGTAGCCATAGGACCCGTCCACGTTGATTTTCACTAGCACAGGCTCGACCGCTTCAGCGTCTTGCAGATACACTGCGGCATAGGCCGAAGCACCCAACCATGCCATATCCAGCGTGCCGCCCAGCAGACCCTGGATAACGCCGTTATAATCGGCAGGGGCGAACAGTTTGGTCGGGACGCCCAAGGCATCCTCGGTCATGGCGCGCATACATTCGTTCGAATTCATCCGGTCCTGCGCGTTCTCGCCACCCAGAATACCGATGCGGAATTCGGAAATGGCTTCGGTTTGGGCCACAGCACCCGTCGCAAGGGCGGTCGTCGCGAAAGCAGCAGCAAGTAGTTTGTTCATCGGTCGTCTCTCTTTTTGCAGATAGGCCCCCGAGGATCGGAGGCTGGGGATGAAAAGATAATTGGGGTTATTGCGCCGCCACCGTTTCGGGACGGGCGGGCAGCGTTTCGATCTGGGTCGATGTCGTCGCTTCGGAAAAGCTGGCATCCGCCCCGTAAATGTCGCGCGCCACACCGGTGGTCAGCTGCGCGGGCGTGCCGTCAAACACGATGCGCCCCTGCCGCATGCCGATCACGCGGTCGCAATAGCGACGCGCGGTGTCCAGCGTGTGCAGGTTCGCGATCACCATGCGCCCGTCCTGTTCGTGGATATCCCGCAGCGCCTGCATCACCAGCTGCGCGTTCATCGGATCAAGCGAGGCAATGGGTTCATCGGCCAGAATAATCGTGGGGTCCTGCATCAGCGCGCGCGCGATGGCGACACGTTGCTGCTGCCCGCCCGACAGGGCCTCGGCGCGTTTGGGAGCGTGCTCGGCAATGCCCAGACGGTCCAGAATATCGATGGCGCGGATGATGTCGTTCTCGGGGTAGAGGTTGAACATCGTCGCCAATGTCGATCGGCGGTTCAACGTGCCGTGCAGCACGTTCGACACCACATCCAGACGCGGCACCAGATTGAACTGCTGAAAGATCATCGCGCAATGGGATTGCCAGTCGCGCTTCTCGGCCCCGCGCAGCTTGGTGATGTCGCGCCCGTTGACCAGAATCTCGCCCGAACTGGCAGGGGTTAGGCAATTCATCATCCGCAGCAGCGTCGACTTACCGGCACCGGAACTGCCGATGATGCCAATCATCATCGGGCGGTCGACGGAAAAGCTCGCTGCGTGAACGGCTGTATTCGCGCCAAATGTTTTTGTGACGGCTTGAAGCTGAAGCATTCGGTTCCCCTTTTTTCGGGGAACCTAGGGCGGCATTAATTCACATTCGTTTCAGCTTTATGAAAGTTTCACGACAGCGGAACCTTTCACGATCCCAGTCTATTTCAGGCCGGTAGAGCCAAATCCACCGTCCCCGCGCGTGGTATCGGACAAGGCATCGACCTCGACACAGACGTATTGTTGAACCTGCGCAATAACAGCCTGCGCGATCCTATCCCCGTGCCGGATAACGAAAGGCGCATCCCCTACATAGTACAGCCCGACCATCACCACGCCGCGGTAATCCTCATCCACCGTGCCGGGCGCATTGGGAATCAGAAACCCGTGCTTCAACGCCAGGCCCGACCGTGGCCGGATCTGCATCTCCGTCCCGCGCGGCAGCTCGACCGAGAACCCGATAGAGATCAGACTGATCTGCCCTTTTACAAATTCCATCGGCCCGTCTGGCAGAAAGGCCCGCAAATCCATGCCCGCCGCCCCGGCAGTGGCATAGGACGGCAGCGGCAGATCATCATTGCCGCTGACCCGTTTGAATTTGATCTCGCTCATCATCCGCTCCACCGCACGCGCGCTTTCCAAATGGTTCTAAATCCTCGCCGAAGGCAAGAAAACTCTAGCACAACGCTTCCGCAATGCGTGCGGCCAACTGCTGTGCCACCTGATTCTTGCCCATGCGCGGCCAGCTTTCGGCACCCGCATCCGTGATCAGGGTCACAGCATTTTCCGCCCCGCCCATAATGCCTGTCGCGGGTGAGACATCATTCGCAACGATCCAGTCGCAGCCTTTGCGCAGCCGTTTCGCCGTGGCGTTTTCGACGACGTCATTCGTCTCGGCAGCAAAGCCCACAACCAGCTTGGGCCGCCGCGCCCCCGCCGCGCTGACGGTTTTCAGAATATCGGGATTTTCCGCAAAGCTCAGTACCGGCAGCCCGTCTTTCGATTTCTTGAGCTTTCGATCACTGGCACTGGCCATGCGCCAGTCCGCCACCGCCGCGGCAAATACGCCTGCGTCGACGGGCAAGGCGGCCTCTACCGCCTCCTGCATCTGCTGCGCCGTTTGCACGCGGATCACCTCTACCCCGTCGGGCGGGGGCACGTCGGCAGGGCCAGTGACAAAGATCACCTGAGCCCCCAACGCCGCCAGCGCGCGCGCGATCGCGGTGCCCTGCGCGCCCGAGGACCGGTTCGCGATATAGCGGACAGGGTCAATCGGCTCATGCGTCGGGCCGGAGGTCACCAGAATACGCCGCCCCTTTAGCGGACCATCGGCCAGCTGCGCCTCGACCGCGGCGACGATCTCAAGCGGTTCAGACATGCGTCCGGGGCCGAATTCCCCGCAGGCCATATCACCATCATTCGGGCCGACCACATGGATGCCATCACCGCGCAGGGTCGCAAGGTTGCGCTGCGTCGCGGGGTGGTCCCACATGCGCACGTTCATCGCCGGCGCAATCAGCACCGGCGTATCTGTCGCCAACAATAGGGTAGAGGCCAGATCATTCGCCACACCGCTCGCCATCTTGGCCATCAGATCCGCCGTGGCAGGGGCCACCACAACCAGATCCGCGACACGGCTTAGCTGGATATGTCCCATCTCGGCCTCGTCGCCCAGATCGAACAAGTCGCGATACAGCTTCTGCCCCGCCAACGCTGAAACGGACAAAGGCGTCACAAATTCTTCGCCCGCGCGGGTCAGCACGGGCGTCACAGTGGCCCCGCGGTCGCGCAGGCGACGGATCAGATCAAGGGATTTGAAAGCGGCAATGCCGCCCCCGATTATCAGCAGAATATGTTTGCCAGCCAGCATGATCGCCCCCGTCGTCGGTGTTCGTCCCGACCATAGGGGGGCGGTTCATTTTCCGCCAGCCTGTTCCTGCGGCAGTGCGCGCAGACCGCGGGATCATATCTGGGGGATCACATCAGGAAGTGGCGCACTTCGGAGGATTGTGTCTCAAGCGTTTTGCGCATCTTGCCAAAGGCCGCGGCCTCCAGCTGGCGCACGCGTTCTTTCGACAGGCTCAGCTCGGCACCCAGACTTTCAAGCGTCCGCGGCTGGTCGCGCAGCTTGCGTTCGCGCACAATGAATTGTTCGCGTTCGTTCAGGGCCTGCATCGCCGACAAGAGCCAGCTGCGCAATGTCAGCGTGTCGTGGCTTTCCTCGACACGTTCGGCGGCCTGCGCGCTGTCATCCACCAGCGCGTCGATCCACTCGCGGCCCTCGTCCTCTGCGGATTGCGTCGCGTTCAACGAGAAGTCAGAGCCGGACAAACGCCCCTCCATCATCTCGACGTCATGCATCGGCACGCCAATCTCGGTAGAGATCATCTGACGCAACTGATGCTTGTCCAACGTTTTGCCCGCGGCCTGAGCCTCGCGCTCAAGCCGTGCCTGTACGCGGCGCATGTTGAAGAACAGCGATTTCTGAGAGGACGTAGAGCCGGTGCGCACCATCGACCAGTTGCGCATGACGTGGTCCTGAATGCTCGCCTTGATCCACCAGACGGCATAGGTAGAAAAGCGCACCCCGCGGTCGGGGTCGAACTTGTCGGCAGCTTTCATAAGACCCAATCCGGCCTCTTGGATCAGATCATTCATCGACGCGCCATAGCGCTTGAATTTACCCGCCATCGAGATAGCTAGACGCATGTAGGCTGTGATCAGCCGGTGCAGCGCTTCCTCGTCGCGTTCGTCCCGCCAGGCATAGGCAAGCTTCAGTTCTGTCTCCGCATCTAAAAGCTCTGCCTTCATTGCGGTGCGGGTCAAAGAAAATTCACGTGATTGCGCCAGCGTCATGATGTCCATCCCTACTATTGAGGCACATCTGTCTGCGCCTTTTCATCTAAACGCGGAAAACCGCCAGTTGGTTCACGCGGAATCGAAAAAGAATCGGCTTTTTTCCGCGCAGCTTGCTTTGACTTTGTGACAATGACGCTAAATAAATCGCAAACCACTGGGCGAATAAGGCGCGCTGATCATGACTAACTGGCATTGGGTGCGCCACGGCCCGACCCACGAGAAAAACTTTGTTGGCTGGCGCGATGTCCCTGCCGATCTGTCCGATGTCGCACAGCTCGGGCGGCTCAACGCGCATCTGCCGCAGACTGCCGTGATGGTATCTTCGGACCTTATCCGCGCTTCTGCCACCGCCGATACGCTGGCCTCTGTCAGCCGCCTGCGCCTGCCCCATGACCGCGACCTGCGCGAGCTTGATTTCGGGCTGTGGGACGGCATGCACGCCCGCGATGTATCGCAAAGCCACCCCGAGCTCAGCCGCGCCTATTGGACCACCCCGGGTGACATCGCCGCTCCCGAAGGCGAAAGCTGGAACGACGCGGCCCGCCGGATCAACGCCGCCGTTGACCGGATCACACAGGCCCATCCGAACACAGACATCATCGCCGTGGCGCATTTCGGCGTGATCCTGACACAGGTCCAACGCGCGCTTGGCGTGGATGCCCATGCCGCGATGGCCCATAAGATCGACAACCTATCGGTCACGGATATCCACATCACCCCGCAGGGGTGGGACATCGGCACCATCAACCATCAGGTCTGACGGCCCCGCCCCTACCTTCATTTTGCCAATTAAACTCAAATCCCGCGCTTCACTCGTTCGTTAACGCTTATTAAATACCCCCGCCCTACCCCTGAGGTATCGCAAGGCATCAGGGGTAGAATGGTCGCACGGGCATATACGGTCGCATTCCAGGGCATCGACGCGCGCATCGTCGAGGTGCAATGCGCGCTCTCTGCCGGTATGCCCGCCTTTTCAATCGTGGGCCTGCCCGACAAAGCGGTGTCAGAAGCGCGCGAAAGGGTCCGTGCCGCGCTTGGTGCGATGGCCATCGCCCTGCCCAGCAAACGGATCACGATCAACCTCAGCCCTGCCGACCTGCCCAAAGAAGGCAGCCATTTCGACCTGCCGATCGCGCTGGCCCTGCTGGGGGCGATCGATATCCTGCCGAATGATGTCATCCAAAGCACCGTCGCCTTGGGCGAACTGTCGCTGGACGGGAGCCTGATCCCCGTGATCGGCGCGCTGCCCGCGGCGATGGCTGCGGCGGAAAACGGGCGTAGCCTGCTTTGTCCCGCTGCCTCTGGTGCCGAAGCGGCTTGGGTCGGCAATGCGCAGGTGATCGCTGCTCCTAGCCTCGGCGCGGTGGTGCGGCATTATACCGGCCAAACCCCGCTGCCGCCTGCCACACCGGGCGAAGTCTCGCAAAGCCCCAGCCAGCATGACCTGCGTGATGTCAAAGGTCAGGAACGCGCTAAACGCGCCTTGGAAATCGCGGCCGCGGGACGTCATCACCTGATGTTTGTCGGCACGCCCGGCTCGGGTAAATCCATGCTGGCGGCGCGTTTACCCTCCATCCTCCCCCCACTGACCCCACAAGAAGCGCTCAGCACCTCTATGATCCACTCGCTTGCCGGGCTTCTGAATGACGGCGGCATCTCTCGTCTGCGCCCGTTCCGCGAACCGCACCACACGGCGTCTATGGCGGCGATCATTGGCGGCGGTCGGTTGGCCAAACCGGGGGAGGTCAGCCTTGCCCATAACGGCGTGCTGTTCATGGATGAATTCCCCGAATTCCCGCGCACCGTGCTGGAAACCCTGCGCCAGCCCGTTGAGACGGGCGAGGTGATGATCGCCCGCGCCAATGCACATGTGAAATACCCGTGCAAATTCATGCTCGTCGCCGCCGCGAACCCCTGCAAATGCGGCTACCTCAGCGATCCGTCCCGCGCATGCAGCAAGGCCCCCGCTTGCGGAGAGGATTATATGAATCGCGTCTCGGGCCCGCTGCGCGACCGCTTCGACCTGCGCATAGATGTGCCGCCCGTGGGCTATACCGACCTCGACCTGCCCCCCAGTACGGAAGGCTCGGCGGAGGTCGCCCAAAGGGTGCAAGCCGCGCGGCGGCGCCAGCACGACCGCTTTGCCGACCATCCCACAGCAGCCCTGAACGCAGATGCCGAAGGGGACCTGCTGGAACAGATCGCCGCCCCGGATACGGAGGCGCGACAGCTGCTGTCCCGCGCGGCAGAGCGGTTTCACCTATCGGCACGTGGGTATCACAGGGTATTGCGTGTGGCGCGCACCATCGCGGATCTGGACGGGGCCGGCGACGTGCGCAAACCGCATCTGGCCGAAGCGCTCAGCTTTCGGTTGCCGTCGGTGGCAGTTGCGTGATCCAGCGCGCCAATGCGTCTAACGTGACCCGCGCTTCGGGCAGGGTATTGTGGAATATCGGCCAGACGTGGGGCAGGTCATGCTCCTCTTCCAACGACGCGCTAACACCTTGATCCCGCAAATGCGCTGTCATCCGGCGCGCGTCATCGCGTAAAATCTCTGTGGACCCGACGGTGATCCAGACTGGCGGTGCCCCCGGATAGCTCGCAAGCAAGGGGCTTATATCGGGATCTCGGGGGTCTGCACCGGCCAGATACATCTCTGCCATAAGACCGGCCTGCGCGGCGGGCAACACGGCCTCTCGTGCCGCATTCTCGCGGAAGCTGGCCCCCTCGTGCAGAAAATCGGTCAGCGGTGAAAAGGCAAAAAGCGCGCGCGGCAGGGGGCCACTGCCTGCACAAAGCCGGCTAAGCAGATTGAAAGCCAGCGCGCCGCCCGCGCTATCACCGCCGACAATGATATTCTGCGCCGACACACCGCTGTCGAGCAACGCCTGATAGGCCGCGGCGACATCGTCGATTGCGGCGGGAAACGGCGCTTCGGGGGCAAGACGATAGTAGGGCAATACCGCCACAGCCCCCAGACGCTGCGCCAAGGCCCCCAGCATCGCCCCGTGGGTATCGGGGCTGCCGAACACAAAACCACCCCCATGAATGTAAAAGATCACCAGATCAGAGCGTGTCTGCGCAGGGGTCACCCGCAGAACCTCGCCCGCACCAACCAAGCGGCTGCGGGTGATCTGGGTGCCGCGCGGTGCGCGAAACAGCAGCCGCGCGGTTTTCGCGAAATCACGACGTATCTTATGCACATCACGCGTGCGCGCCAGCTTGCGCTTCTCTACCAAACGTAAATAGCCGTTCAGCAGAGGGCGCAAAAGGCTCATGCGCGCTTACGTTCGATCGCTTCCCATATCTTAGCCGCGATATTGGTGCCGTCGAAACGTTCCAGTTCTTGTATGCCCGTGGGAGAGGTCACGTTGATCTCTGTCAGATAATCGCCAATGACATCGATGCCGACGAAAATCTGCCCTTTCTCGCGTAGCAACGGGCCGATGGCGGCGCAAATTTCAAGGTCACGCTCTGTCAGGCCGACCTTCTCAGGGCGGCCGCCCACGTGCATGTTCGACCGGGTTTCCCCCTCTGCCGGGACGCGGTTGATGGCCCCGACGGCTTCGCCATCCACCAGGATCACCCGTTTATCGCCCTTGGACACAGCCGGCAGGAATTTCTGTACGATCAACGGCTCGCGCGAGAAACCGGTGAACAGTTCGTGCAAAGAGCTGAGGTTGCGATCATTCGTGTCCAGACGGAAGACACCCGCGCCCCCGTTCCCGTATAGCGGCTTGAGGATGACATCCTTATGTTTCGCCTTGAACGCTTTGATCGTGTCCAGATCACGGGCGATTGTGGTCGGCGGGGTCAGCTGCGGGAAATCGAGCACCAGCAGTTTTTCGGGGTAGTTCCGCACCCAGAACGGGTCATTCACCACCAGCGTTGTCTTTTTCAGACGATCCAGCAAATGGGTCGAGGTGATGTAATGCATGTCGAACGGCGGATCCTGCCGCAGCCAGACAACGTCGAAATCCGCCAGATCAACCTCGCGTTCAGGCCCCAAGGTGGCGTGATCGCCCTGTACCCGCTGCACGGTCAGATCATGACCCCGTGCGGTTATGCGCCCCTCTTGATAGGCAAGGTGATCGGGGGTGTAGTAGAAAAGCGCGTGCCCGCGCGCCTGTGCTTCCTCGGCCAGGCGAAAGCTGCTGTCCGCGTTGATGTTCACGTCCCCGATCGGGTCCATCTGAAAGGCGATTTTCATAAGGGGTCTCCCTGTTGTTCCTTTCTAGATGGCGCAGCAGGGCGTGGGGTGCAATGGGTCAGTCGTGCCCGAAGGCGTTTTCAAGGATCCGCAGGGCACCGGTCTGATCGACCAAAGCCACGTCAAACCGCACATCCGTCAGCGCGCCTTTGGGTTCGCCGCCAATGAATTCTTCGGCGGATCGATAGATACGGCGCATCTGTTTCCGGTTCAGGCGCTGCAGGGCGCTGTCATGGCTTCTGCTTTTCTTCACTTCGACAAAGACGATCCCGTCGCCGTCGCGCATGATCAGATCAATTTCGCCCGCCTTACCGCGCCACCGTTCATGTGCCAGATCAAAGCCGCGGCGGCGGTAGTCATCCGAAACCTGCAGTTCAGCCGCACGACCTGCGTGATAGGAAACAGCGCCTTGAACGGATTTCGCCAATGTCGTCAATGTGTCGGTCATCTTAGGTTTCTTTCCCCAGTTCCAATGCCGCCTGATACACCTGTCGGCGCGGCACATCATATGCCTGCGCCACCATATCGACGGCATCGCGCATCGAATTCGTTTCCAATGCGTTCGCAAGGTCAGAGGTTAGATCACTTTCGCTAACAGCCGGTAAACGCCCGCGATCGATCAGCACAACAATCTCGCCTTTCGGGGCTTTACCGCTGTAGTGTTCGGTCAACTCACCCAGGGTACCGCGCTGAATTTCCTCGAACTTCTTGGTCAGCTCGCGACAGACAGCCGCCGGACGTTCCCCGCCCAGCGCCTGTGCGGCATCGCGCAGCATCGCCCCCACCCGCTTGGGTGATTCGTAGAAAGCCAGCGTGCCTTGCACCTCTTTCAACTTTTGCAGCGCCGTGAGCCGTGCGCCTTTCGCATTGGGCAGGAAACCTGCGAAAAAGAAGGCGTCCGTCGGCAGCCCTGCCAAAGCCAGCGCGGTCAGCACCGCCGAGGGGCCCGGGGCGCAGGTCAGCATGAGCCCTGCCTCGCCCACACCGCGGGACAGTTCAAACCCCGGATCCGCGATCAGCGGCATGCCAGCCTCAGAGGCATAGGCGACGGATTGCCCATCGCGGATCGCGGCGACAAGCTTGTCCTGCACGCCACTGCCCGAATGGTCGTGCAGCGCCACAATCTGCCGCCCGTTGAGAGGCACCCCGTGGATATCCATCAACTTACGCAGGCTCCGCGTGTCTTCCGCCGCCAGCACATCAGCCGAGGCCAGCACGTCGAGCGCCCGCAAGGTTATGTCGCGGGCAGAGCCGATCGGCACCCCGACAAAGTAAAGCCCCGCCGCAAGGGGAATCTTTTGATAATTCAAGCTGGACCCGCCTTTCGCACCCTCTATGATCAGTGCATATGTCCCCGGGGCCATCGCCGCCGACCTGCCACCAATGGAGTGACACCGTTATGATCGCTGTTTTCAACATCCTTCGCAAGCCACTGCGGCTTTTGATCCTGCCACTGATTGCATTGGCGCTTGCCGCCTGTGAACCTGTGGCGCTGACCAATATGAACGGGTCCAAGGGCCCCAAAGTCGACTCGAGCAAACCTATTCCGGTGGCCTTGCTGATCCCACGCGGCGGATCGGCGGCAGATAACTTGCTGGCGCAAGAGCTTGAGAACGCCGCGCGTCTGGCGATCCGCGATCTGGGCGGCGTGCAGATTGACCTGCGGGTCTATGGCACGGGCGGCAATGCTGGCACTGCCGGCACCGCGGCGGCGCAGGCCGTCACCGACGGGGCGCAGATCATTCTGGGGCCGCTTTATGGCGAGGCCGCAAATGCGGCGGGTAACGCGGTTGCCGCGCAGGGCGTGAATGTCCTGTCCTTCTCGAACAACCCCAGCATCGCGGGCGGCAACGTCTTTGTACTGGGTCAGAACTTTAACGACACCTCCAACCGATTGGTCCGCTACGCCAAGAGCAACGGAAAAGACAAGATCCTCGTGCTGCACGGTCAGGATCTGGCCGGCCAGCTGGGCCGCGATGCCATCCTCAAGGCGATTGCCGCAAACGGGGCGACCTCTGCCGGTACGGTTGATTACGCGCTGAGCCAAGAGGCCGTAATGTCGGCCGTGCCGCGCGTGAAAGCTGCCGTAGAAAGCAACGGGGCGAATGCGATCTTCCTGACGACATCCTCGGCCAGTGCGCTACCGCTCTTCGCACAGCTGCTGCCAGAGGCAGGGATCAGCGGTGCCTCCACGCAGTACATCGGTCTGACCCGCTGGGATATCCCGCCCCAAACGCTGGCGCTGCCCGGCGTGCAAGGTGGCTGGTTCGCCCTGCCCGACCCCGGCGCGACGACCGCATTTTCGCAGCGCTATGCCGCAGCCTATGGCGACACACCCGGCCCGATTGCCGGTCTGGCCTTTGACGGGATCGCAGCCGTGGGTGCCTTGGCGAAATCCGGCAAATCCGACGCGTTGTCCGCGGCACGTCTGACCCAAGGCGCGGGCTTCCGCGGGGCGAGCGGCGTCTTCCGCCTCAAGGCGGACGGCACCGCCGAACGCGGCCTTGCCATTGCCACGATCCGCAACCAGCAGGTCGTCATCATCAGCCCTGCCCCCCAAGCCTTTGGCGGGGCCGGTTTCTAAGGGACCCCCTTTTGTGAAACCCCTTGTTGCACCAGCAGAATCAGGTGAGGCCACCGCGCGTCACCTGATCAGCACCCCCAAACGCATCTTTGACGAAGCGGCTGTTTCCGCCGCGCTCAAGGACGTCCTGGACGGTTTGACCGATCCGGCAGAGATTCAGGCCGCCGCTGTCGCCGTTCTGCAAGACGCGCAAAAGACCGGGCGCGCCGAAATCGCCCGCGCCTTTGCAGCGTCACCGTTCAACGCGCGCCCCATGACATCGGCCTATTGCTACCTCACCGATCAGCTTGTCCGCACGACCCTGCAGATCGCCGGACAACGGCTCCACCCGATTGACACGCTTGGCCCGAACGACCGGCTCGCCGTGATCGGCGTCGGCGGGTATGGCCGCGGAGAGATGGCCCCCTATTCCGATGTGGACCTACTGTTCCTCATCCCCCAAACGCCCAGCCAGCGCACTGAAAACCTGATCGAATCCATGCTGTACATGCTATGGGATCTCAAGTTAAAGGTCGGCCATTCCACCCGCACCATCCGCGACTGCGTGACCCTTGGCCGCGAGGATTTTACGATCCAGACAGCCCTGCTGGAGCACCGCTTTATCGCCGCCGATGTGGCGTTGGCGCAGGATCTGGATGAAACGCTCAAGACCGATCTTTTTGCAGGCACCGGTCGCAGCTTTATCGAAGCCAAGCTGGAGGAACGCGACGCGCGGCACCGCAAGCAGGGTCTACGGTATGTTGTGGAACCCAATGTCAAAGAGGCCAAGGGCGGCTTGCGCGATCTGCAATCGTTGTTCTGGATCGCCAAACATATCTACAGCGTCGAACATGCCGCCGATCTTGTCGACCGCGGCGTGTTTCTGGAGGAAGAATTCAAGACCTTCGTCGCGGCCGAGAATTTTCTTTGGGCGGTACGCGGACACCTACACCTCATTTCAGGACGCGCGACCGAACAGTTGACCTTTGACATGCAGGTCGCCGTGGCCGAGGCGATGGGATACCGCGACACGCGGGGCCGCCGCGGGGTCGAGGTGTTCATGCAGGCCTATTTCCGCCACGCCACCGAAGTGGGCGAGCTGACGCGCATCTTCCTCACCAAGCTCGAAGCCTTGCACGTCAAGGCGGAACCCCTGCTTGAACGCATCTTTCGCCGTCGCCCCAAGCTGCGGGACGGCTATGAGGTCGTGGGCGGGCGGCTGGCCGTCACCGATGGCAAAGCGTTTATCAGCGACAAGCTGAACCTGCTGCGCATCTTCGAAGAGGCATTGCGCACCGGTATGTTGATCCACCCCGATGCGATGCGTCTGGTCAAAGCGAACCTCGCCCTGATCGACGACGACATGCGCAACACGCCCGAGGCGCGGCGGATCTTCCTTGATCTGATGCTGAAACACGGCAACCCCGAACGCGGCTTGCGCCGGATGAACGAACTGGGCGTGCTGTCGGCCTTCATCCCCGAGTTTGAGCCCATCGTGGCGATGATGCAATTCAACATGTATCACAGCTATACGGTGGACGAGCACACGATCCAGTGTATCACAAACCTTGCCCTGATCGAGAAGGGCGAGCTGGAAGAAGACCTGCCCGTCGCCTCGTCGATCCTGCAACGTGGGGTGAACCGCAAGGTGCTATATGTGGCTCTATTGCTGCATGATATCGCCAAGGGCCGCCCCGAAGACCATTCGATCCTCGGGGCCCAAATGGCCCGCAAGATCGCGCCCCGTCTGGGCCTGAACAAGGCCGAGGTCGACACGGTCGAATGGCTGGTCCGCTACCACCTGCTGATGTCGGATATGGCGCAAAAACGCGATATTTCCGATCCGCGCACCGTGCGGGACTTTGCCAAGGCTGTGCAGACCGTCAAACGGCTTGATCTGCTGTGTGTGCTGACCGTCTGCGATATCCGCGGCGTCGGCCCGAACACATGGAACAACTGGAAAGCCGTGCTGATCCGCGGGCTCTACCGGCAAACCAAACGCGCGCTTGAAACCGGGCTCGAAGACCTCAACCGCGAGAACCGCGGCGCGGGGGCCAAAAAGGCCCTGCGTGCGGCCCTCGCCCATTGGCCGCGCAAGGATCTTCAGGCCGAAACCGCACGCCACTACCCGCCCTATTGGCAGGGGCTTCATACGGCATCGCAGGTGGTATTCGCCGAACAGCTCCGCGATATCCAGGACGGTGAAATCCGCATTGACCTGCACCCTGACGATGACCGCGACGCCACCCGCGCCTGCTTTGTCATGGCTGACCACCCGGGCATCTTTGCACGGCTTGCCGGTGCGTTGGCGCTGGTCGGGGCCAATGTCGTCGATGCCCGCAGCTATACCACCAAGGATGGCTGGGTGACTGATGCGTTCTGGATTCAGGACGCCGAGGGCAACCCCTACGACGTCTCGCGCCTGCCACGGCTGCGGCAGATGATCTCCAAGACGCTCAAGGGTGAAATTCTGGCCCGCGATGCGCTGAAATCCCGCGACAAGGTGAAAAAGCGCGAGAAAGTGTTCAAGGTGCCCACGCATATCACCTTTGATAACGAAGGCTCCGAAATCTACACGATTATCGAGGTGGATACCCGCGACCGCCCCGGCCTGCTCTATGACCTCACGCGGTCGCTGTCTGAATCCAACGTCTATATCGCCAATGCGGTGATCGCGACCTATGGCGAACAGGTGGTCGATACCTTCTACGTCAAGGATATGTTCGGGCTGAAATACTATACCGAAAGCAAGCAAAAGACGCTCGAGAAACGATTGCGCGCGGCGATCATCGACGGTGTGGCACGGGCGCAGGACTGACATCGGCGCTTTCGCGCGGGCATGACGGCTGTGTTCGCATTTCCCTGATTGCGCAGTGCGGCGCCAACGGCTAGGCCATTTGCACCGCAGTTACGGGGCAGCACCACCATGAAACCTATCCGCCTTATGTCCGGCTTCTTCACCGTCGGGATCTGGACCCTCCTCAGCAGGGTCATGGGGTTCGTGCGCGATGTGATGATCGCGGGCTACCTTGGCTCTGGCCCCGCAGCCGAAGCGTTTCTGGTCGCCTTTTCCCTGCCCAACATGTTCCGCCGCTTCTTTGCCGAGGGGGCGTTCAACATGGCCTTTGTGCCGATGTTCTCGAAAAAGCTCGAAAGCGGCGATGATCCGGAAAAATTCGCGCAGGATGCTTTTGTCGGTATGGCGTTCATCCTGACGCTGTTCACCATCATCGGGATCGTCGCGATGCCGGGGCTGGTGCTGCTGATGGCCTCGGGCTTTGCGGGGGACGAACGGTTCGATCTGGCGGTCGAATACGGGCGTCTGGCCTTCCCCTATATCCTGTTCATCTCCCTCGCCGCCCTTGTATCGGGCGTGCTGAACGCCACCGGCCGCTTCATGGCGGCGGCGGCAGCCCCTGTGGTGCTGAACGTCATCTTCATCCTCGCCGTCCTTATCGGAGCCGCCCTCGGCCGCGACGGATCAGAGGCGATCGGCATGGGCATCGACAAGGCGCTTGGCCTACAGATCGGCGACACGCTGGCGCTGTCTGTCCCGCTGGCGGGGATCGCGCAACTGGCGCTGGTCTGGTGGGCCGCGAAACGCGCAGGCTTCACACTGACCTTCGGCCGTCGCCCCCGCCTGACGCCCGAGCTGAAACGCCTCGCCATCATCGCCGCCCCTGCGGCCCTGGCGGGCGGGGTCATGCAGATCAACCTGCTGGTAGGCCGTCAGGTCGCCAGCTTCTACGAAGGGGCCGTGGCTTGGCTCAATTACGCAGACCGCCTCTACCAACTGCCCTTGGGCGTGGTGGGGATCGCGATTGGCGTGGTGCTGCTGCCCGACCTGTCACGACGGCTCAAGGCCGGAGACGAACAGGGATCGCACACCCAGATCAGCCGCGCCGCCGAGGTGTCACTGGCGCTGACCATCCCCTCGGCGGTTGCGTTGATGGTGATCCCCTTCACGCTGGCCACGGTGCTGTTCCAACGCGGGGCCACAACCACGGATGACGCCGCGGCCATTGCCATTGCCGTGGCGATCTACGGGCTCGGCCTGCCGGCCTTCGTGCTGCAAAAGATCCTGCAACCGCTTTACTACGCGCGTGAAGACACCCGCCGCCCGTTCTACTTTGCCGTGGTGGCAATGGTGGTGAACGTGGTACTGGCCGTCGGCCTCAGCCCCGTGATCGGCTGGATTGCCCCTGCCATCGCGACGACACTGGCGGGATGGGCGATGTTTGCCTTGCTGGCCTATGGCGCACGTGGCTTCGGGTTGGCCGCGAAATTCGATGCGCGTTTTCACAAACGCATCTGGCGCATCATGGCAGCGGCGGCAGTCATGGGCGGAGCGCTCTGGATCGGCAACCTGGCCCTGCAACCCCTGCTCGCCGAACCCTGGTGGCGCGGGGTCGCCCTGGTGATCCTCATTGCCCTGGCGGCCGTCAGCTACTTCGGCACCGGCCAGCTCATCGGTGCGTTCAAACTGGCCGAATTCAAACGCGCCCTAAAACGCGGCTAACCCGACCCGCTTCCAAATGGCATTAAATCCCGGGGGTCAGGGGGCTGGCCCCCTGCCTGTCACGTCTGCCTGTCCCGCCTGCAAGCCTCACCGATGCCGAATACGCTCCCGCAGCCTGCTCCATTCGCCCGGCGCAAAAACAAAGCTCAGCGCGAAACCACAGGCAAAGCCCAAAAGCTCCGCCACCCACTGGGTGCCCGCGTCAAAGAACACGCCCCAGATCAGCTGCAACCCCATCAGCACGGCAATCAGGGAAAACGCGCGGTACTGCTGTTCTCCTTGCCCCGCCAGCTTGCGCCACATGACAAAGGAATAGCCGCCGATCAGCCCATAGACCGACGGGTAGGCACCGACCAGCCAGACCGGATCATCCAGCACCAGCGCATAGACCACCGCGCCGAAAATGCCCGACACAAAGAAGATCGCCAGAAACGCCACCTGCCCCATCGCCTCGGCCACCATCTTGCCAAGCGCCAGCAACAGCACGCAGGCAAAGATCGCATGGGTGAACCCCAGATGGATGAAACTATAGCTCACCCCCCGCGACAGCTCGCGCAGGGGGAATTGCATATTCGCGACCATCCAGTCAAAGACATCGCCCGAGAACCCGTAGTCGCGGATCAAGGCCAGACGCCAGCCCACGGCTGCAGGGCCGCCGATGATCCCGGCCTCGGCCAGCGACAGCACGACCTCTATCCCCGCCAGCGCCAGAAAAAGCAGCGTGACGGTTGCGGGCATCGGGTTCACGGGGGGGTGAAAATCTGGGTCTTCCATAGGGCCTCCTTGACGGGCATGGTGCGCATGGGTAAGCCCATCTGGCCGTAGTTTCCAGCCTTATCGGAGCATCCAATGACCGACACCTCTTTCACCCCGCGTGTGTTTTCCGGCATCCAGCCGTCGGGCGATTTGCATCTTGGAAACTACCTGGGCGCGCTCAAACGTTTCGCCGATGCGCAGGACAAGGGGGTACAGTCGATCTACTGCATGGTCGATCTGCACGCGATCACCGTCTGGCAGGACCCTGCGGACCTCAAGCGCAGCACGCGCGAGCTTTGTGCCGGTTTTATCGCGTCGGGCATCGACCCCGATAAATCCATCCTGATCAACCAAAGCCAGGTGCCCGAACACGCGCAACTGGCCTGGGTCTTTAACTGCGTGGCGCGCATGGGCTGGATGGGCCGCATGACCCAGTGGAAGGACAAGGCCGGCAAGAACGCCGAAGCTGCCTCGCTGGGGCTCTTTGCCTATCCCGCGCTGATGGCCGCCGACATCCTGATCTATCACGCGACCCATGTGCCCGTGGGCGAGGACCAGAAACAGCACCTTGAACTGACCCGCGACATCGCGGCCAAGTTCAACCATGACTACGGCGTCGATTTCTTCCCGTTGACCGAACCGGTGATCGAAGGGGCTGCGACCCGCGTCATGTCCCTGCGCGACGGGTCCAAGAAGATGTCGAAATCCGACCCTTCCGATGCCAGCCGTATCAACCTGACCGACAATGCCGACACCATCGCCAAGAAAATCCGCAAGGCCAAGACCGACGCCGATGCGCTCCCCTCCGAAGTGGACGGCCTCAAGGACCGGCCAGAGGCGCGCAATCTGGTAAATATCTTCGCCGCGCTGAACGACCAGACCGTTGAACAGGTTCTGGCCGATGTGGGCGGCCAGCAGTTCGGCACCTTCAAACCCAAACTGGCTGAACTCGCCGTCGCCAAAATGGCCCCGATCAGCACCCGCATGGCAGAGCTGATGGCCGACGAGGCAGAGATCGACCGCATTCTGGCCCACGGCGCGACCCAAGCGCGCGAGATCACCGCGCCGATCCTCAAGAAAACCTACGAGATTGTGGGCATGGTAGGCTAAACCAGCCCGCCCCTTCACCCTTTCCCAAATACTCACTCCACAGGTCCCCCCGCAGCACCCCGGCTGCGGGCCTTGCCCCCATGGACAATCCTTTAGCGTTTTGCCAGCCTTCGCCCGAACCACGAAGGGGATAGAAGATGACCACCGGTTTTTTCATGGATGAACGCTGCTTTTGGCACGCAGGTGGCAACTATGCCTTTACCATGCCCGTGGGAGGCTTGGTGCAGCCGCTGGCGGCGGGCGGCCTGCCGGAAAACCCCGAGACCAAACGCCGCCTGCGCAATCTGATGGAGGTCACCGGCCTGATGGCCGAGCTCGACCTGCGCAGCGCAGCACCTGCCACCCGCGACGATCTGCTGCGCGTCCATCCGGCTGCCTATCTCGACGACTTCAAACGCCTTTCAGACGCGGGCGGTGGAGAGCTGGGGTTGCGCACCCCCTTCGCCGCCGGCGGGTTCGAGATTGCAGCGCTGTCCGCGGGCCTCTCCATCGCCGCGGTAGAGGCCGTCGCCCAAGGTGACCTCGACAATGCCTATGCGCTCAGCCGTCCACCGGGGCACCATGCGCTGCCTGATTTCCCCAACGGCTTCTGCCTGCTCGCCAATATCGCCATCGCGATCGAGGCAGCAAAGGCCAAGGGACTGGTGCGCCGCGTTGCCGTGCTGGACTGGGATGTGCACCACGGCAATGGCACCGAGGCGATCTTTTATGACCGCGACGACGTGCTGACGATCTCGCTCCATCAAGAAGGGAACTACCCGCTTGATACCGGTGCGCTGGCGGATCGGGGGAACGGTGCCGGTGAAGGCTATAATATCAACCTACCGATGCACGCGGGGTCGGGGCATACGGCCTATCTGCACGCGCTCGACCGCGTCGTGATCCCCGCGCTCGACGCGTATCAACCCGATATGATCATCGTCGCCTGCGGTTTCGATGCTTCTATCGTGGACCCGCTGGCGCGCATGCAGGCCACAGCGGAAACCTTTGCCGAGATGACACAGCGGATCAAAGCCGCGGCGCAAAAACTTTGCGGCGGCAAGCTGGTGCTCGTCCATGAAGGCGGCTATTCAGAGGCCTATGTTCCCTTCTGTGGCCACGCCACCATTGCAGCCCTCGCAGACAGTGACATCACAGCGCCAGATCCCCATGCGAAGAACTTTCGCATTCGCCAGCCAAGCCCCGCATTCGACGCTTTCCTGCGCGCGTCCATTGACGACATGGCGCAAGAGCTGAACCTATAAGAGAGACCCCGATGCCAACACCCAATCCCGACGCGCTGCATTTCCTGCAAACCCGCCGTTCGCGCCCCGCCAAGACCCTGACCACACCGGTCCCCGACCGCGACACGCTGACCGAGCTGTTGACCGTGGCCTCGCGGGTGCCGGATCACGGGATGCTGGAGCCGTGGCGTTTTATCGTGATCGAAAAGCCCGCGATGGCGCGTCTGGCCGACATCGCCGAGGCACGCGGCACCGCCCTGGCGCTCGACCCCGAGCAGATCCAGAAGGGCCGCGGGCAATTCGATCAGGGCGATCTGGCGGTTGTTGTGGTCGAGGTGCAGAAACCCTCGCCCAAGATCCCGCCGTTGGAACAGACCTATGCCGTGGGCGGGGTCTGCCTGTCGCTGGTCAATGCAGCGCTCGCCTCTGGCTGGGGCGCGAACTGGCTGAGCGGTTGGGTCAGCCACGACCGCGCCTTCATGACCGAGGCTTTCGACCTCGCGGAGCATGAACGCATCGCCGGCATCATCCATATCGGCACCGAAACCTCCGCCCCGCCAGAGCGCGGGCGCCCCGACATCACGGCGATCACCACATGGCAATAGCACAGATTTTTCGCGCCTTCGGGCTGGCCGTTGGACAGGTTGGCGATCCAAGCTTTCGCCGCGTGCTGCTGCTGGGTGTCGGATTGGCATTGCTGCTGCTGGTCGGTGCGTCTGCGGGCTTTGTCTGGCTGATCGACTGGCTGACCGGAGAGGACAACTGGCTGCCCGTTCTGGGCGAGGTCTCGTGGCTTGACGATCTGTTCAGCTGGGGGGCAGCGCTGCTGTTGATGGTGCTGTCGGTGTTCCTGATGGTGCCCGTCGCCTCGGCCATCACGTCGATGTTTCTGGATGATGTGGCCGACGCGGTAGAGGCCGAACACTACCCCCATCTGCCCCCCGCCACGCCCGTGCCCTTTGGCGATGCGCTGCGCGACACGGTGAACTTCATGGGGGTGTTGATCGGTGTGAACGTCGTGGCGCTGGTGCCGTACCTGATGTTTGCCCCCTTCGCGCCCCTGATCTTCTGGAGCGTGAACGGTTTCTTGCTGGGGCGCGAGTATTTCACTCTTGCCGCGATCCGGCGGGTGGGCCGGACCGAGGCAAAGCGTCTGCGCGGGAAACACGGCCTTACAATCTGGGCCGCCGGCGTGTTGATGGCGATTCCCTTGTCGGTGCCGCTGCTGAATCTGGTGATTCCGATCCTAGCGGCGGCGACCTTTACCCATTTGTTCCACCAATTGGCGTCGGCGCCCCGTGGAGCCACTGCTCCACATCCGCCACGGTGAACCAGCCCGACAGGATGATCCCCGCGATGATCGCCCAAAGCACGATCGACACAGCGGTCGTCCACAGCGCTTTCTTTTTTAGGTGGTGATGTTCGGGGGCCCCCGCGTGGGTGCCCTCGACGATCTGGCCCAGATCCCCCTGGGTCTGCACCCGTACTGGCAGCAGGATCATAAAGACCATCGACCAGATCACGGTGAACAGAACGATACCTGACATGACGGCCATGGTTACACCTGCTCCAGCTCGACCAGCGCGCCGTTAAAGTCTTTGGGGTGCAGGAAAATCACCGGCTTGCCGTGGGCACCGATCTTGGGCTCTCCGTTCCCCAGAACACGCGCGCCGCTTTCCTTCAGGCGATCCCGCGCCGCGATGATGTCTTCGACTTCATAGCAGATGTGGTGGATGCCACCGGCGGGGTTCTTTTCCAGAAAACCGTTGATCGGGCTATCGTCCCCCAGCGGGTAAAGCAGTTCGATCTTGGTATTGGGCAGTTCGATAAAGATCACGGTGACGCCGTGGTCGGGTTCATCCTGCGCAGGACCGACATTCGCACCCAAAGCGTTGCGGTATTGATCCGCAGCGGCCTCAAGGTCCGGCACGGCGATGGCTACGTGGTTTAGGCGACCGATCATCATTCTTCTCCCTCAAATCAACATTTGACCCGGTTTATGGGCTGTCGCTGCCGCAAGAGCAATGCGTCACGTTAACACCGTATTAGCGAAGCGCGCCTAACCATAGGTCACCCACAAAGCATAACGGAGGAATCATGGATACGCTTGAACATCAGGCCCAAAGCCTGCCCGCCCCCACGGCCGACCGCCCGCTTTTGGGCCTTACCGTTCTGGTGATCGAAGACAGCCGCTTTGCCTGCGAGGCGATGCGCCTGCTCTGTCTCCGCTCTGGCGCGCGGATCAGACGGGCCGACAGCCTGCGCGCGGCGCGGCGGCATTTGCAGGTCTACCGCCCGTCGATCGTGATTGCCGATCTGGGGCTACCAGACGGAAACGGCATTGATCTGATTGCGGAACTGGCACAATCGCAGCCCCGCGTGGATGCGTTACTGGCGATTTCGGGGGAGACCCATCTGGCGGCGGATGCGTTGGCCGCAGGGGCAGACCGTTTCATGAGCAAACCGTTGCAGTCTTTGTCACAGTTTCAACAGGTCGTGCTGGCCGCCCTGCCCCAGCATCACCGTCCGCTGGGACTGTCCGTGCTTGCCGATGAAACGATCACGCCCGACACTATCGCGTTGCAGGATGACATGGCGCATATGGATGACGTTCTGTCCGGCCCCTGTACGCCTCAGACGCTGGAATATGTCGCGCAGTTTCTGACAGGCGTGGCGCGCAGCGCGCGGGACGCAGCACTGGAGCAGGCGGCGACAGCGCTGGCAGCACGCAGCACCTTGGGCCTGCCTGCTATCGAAGAACAACGGGTGATCCGGTCGGTCTTGCGCCAACGGCTGATGCGGCAAATCGCGATCTAGTCGCGGGTCACGTCAGCGGGTCACTGGACACCCGCACGAGGCTGGTCAGATCGCCCAACCGTTCGCGCTGCTTACCCTCTGCGTCAAAGTTTGCAGGGGAAAGCCACGCCTCGAAGGCTTCGCGCAGGCCCGGCCATTCGGCGTCAATCGCCGCAAACCATGCCGTATCGCGGTTGCGCCCTTTAACGACAGCCGCCTGCCGGAAGATGCCTTCGTAGCTGAAGCCCAAGCGTTGCGCGGCACGGCGCGACGGCATGTTCAGCGCGTTACACTTCCATTCATACCGACGGTATCCCGCCTCGAATGCCCATTTCATCATCAGATACATGGCATCCGTCGCCGCCCGCGTGCGCTGCAACGCGGGCCCAAAGGTGATTGACCCGACCTCTATCGATCCGGCCTCTGGCGCGATGCGCAGATAGCTTGCCACCCCTTCGATATGCCCAGTCTCTAGGTTCTTGATCGCATAGAAGAGCGGGTCGTCTTTGGTCTCGACCTCGCGCACCCAGCGGTGAAACTGGGCAGAGGATGAGAACGGCCCGTCATACATATAATGCCAAAGCTGATCCTGCCCTTCAAAGGCGCGGAACAGCAGGGCGGCGTGGGCCTCGGCGTTGAGCGGTTCAAGCTGGGCGTAACGGCCCGTCATCACCGTCCGCGGCGGGCGCGGCGGGACGGAAAAAACTGCAACAGGGGCACCAAGTGGGCCGGGGGGCTGGTCATCTTGTTTCATGCGCTTACGTTAAGGCTAAGCGCTGTCAGCGCCAAGACCCGAATGTCATATGACATCACCCAAACTGGAGCGCAGAAAAGTCCTGTTTTTGCCACAAACGCCTGCGAGGCTGATGCCATCCGCAACCACCAAGCCACCCACGTCACCCATCCCAAGGGGCACATCATGTTCACCAAACTGCGCCGCATCTACGCCAAGGAAACCAGTTTCGACTGGACCGTCTTTGCGGCGAATGTGGTGGGTGTGGCGATCGTGGCACTGGCTTTTGCCCATGCGCGCGACTTTGGCGCGCAGACCGTGGTAGAGGTTGCGCACGCCGGTTTCTGACCTTTGGGCGCAGGCCGGCATGACATAGACCACCACCCCGACACCAACGCGGTTCCATCGCGTTCAAACGAAAAAGCCCGCCTTTGGCATATCAAAGACGGGCTTTTCTATGGGTATGTTGCAGGGCTTAGTCCTGCGGGATGACCCGCAGACCCAGCTCCATCAACTGATCCGACTGTGGCTCGCTTGGTGCGTTCATCATCAGGTCTTCGGCGCGCTGGTTCATCGGGAAGAGGATCACCTCGCGGATGTTCGCCTCTTCCGCCAGCAACATGACAATCCGGTCGATACCGGCGGCGCAACCACCGTGGGGCGGGGCACCGTATTGGAACGCGTTCACCATGCCGCCAAAGCGTTTTTCGACTTCGTCCTTGCCATAGCCTGCGATCTCGAACGCCTTGAACATGATCTCTGGCTTGTGGTTCCGGATGGCACCGGACACCAGTTCGTAGCCGTTGCACGCAAGGTCATACTGATAGCCAAGCACTTCAAGCGGGTCGCCCATCAGCGCGTCCATCCCGCCCTGTGGCATAGAGAACGGATTGTGTTCAAAGTCGATTTTGCCGGTTTCTTCGTCTTTCTCGTAGATCGGGAAATCAACGATCCAGGCAAAGGCGAAACGGTTTTCGTCCGTCAGCCCCAATTCGGCACCGATAACGTTACGGGCACGGCCCGCGACACCTTCGAAGGACTTGGGCTTGCCGCCAAGGAAGAACGCCGCATCGCCCACGTCCAGACCCAATTGCTGGCGGATCGCCTCGGTACGCTCTGGCCCGATGTTCTTGGCCAGCGGGCCCGCTGCTTCCATGCCACCTTCGACCTCACCGGCTTTCAGCTTGGCTTGGGCTTCTTTCACCGTGATGCCCAGCTCCTGTGCCACGCTGTCGGCGGTTTTCTCGCGCCAGAAGATATAGCCCATGCCGGGCAGCCCTTCTTTTTGCGCAAAGGCGTTCATGCGGTCGCAGAACTTGCGGCTGCCGCCAGTGGGCGCGGGAATGGCGCGGATTTCGGTGCCTTCCTGTTCCAGCAGTTTCGCGAAGATCGCAAAGCCGGAGTCGCGGAAATGGTCGGACACGACCTGCATCTTGATCGGGTTACGCAGGTCGGGCTTGTCAGAGCCATACCACAGCGCCGCGTCTTTATAAGAGATTTGCGGCCATTCCTGATCCACAGCCTTGCCGCCGCCGAATTCTTCGAAAATGCCGGTCAGCACGGGCTGGATGGTGTCGAACACGTCTTGCTGTTCGACAAAGGACATCTCGAGGTCGAGCTGGTAGAAATCGGTGGGCGACCGGTCAGCGCGCGGGTCTTCGTCGCGGAAACAGGGCGCGATCTGGAAATACTTGTCAAAGCCGGACACCATCAGCAGCTGTTTGAACTGCTGCGGGGCCTGCGGCAAAGCGTAGAACTTGCCCGGGTGCAGACGCGACGGCACGAGGAAGTCGCGCGCGCCTTCGGGGGAAGACGCGGTGATGATCGGCGTCTGGAATTCTTTGAAGTTCTGGTCCCACATGCGCTTGCGGATCGATGACACAACGTCGGACCGCAGCACCATGTTGTCCTGCATTTTTTCGCGACGCAGATCGAGGTAGCGATAGCGCAGGCGGGTTTCCTCGGGGTATTCCTGATCGCCAAAGACCTGCAAAGGCAGTTCTTTCGATGGGCCAAGCACTTCGATGTCGCGCACGAAAACTTCGATCTCGCCGGTGGGGATCTTGGTGTTGACCAGATCGGCGTCGCGGGCCTTTACCTCGCCATCGATGCGGATACACCATTCGGACCGCACCTTTTCCACCTCGGCAAAGACGGGGGAATCAGGGTCGCATAGCACTTGGGTCATGCCGTAATGGTCGCGCAGGTCGATAAACAGGATACCACCGTGGTCGCGCACACGGTGCACCCACCCGGACAGGCGAACCTTGTCGCCAACGTTTTCCTTGCTCAGATCGGCGCATGTATGGCTGCGATATGCGTGCATGACGGGTCCCTTTCGAGGGCTAGAATTGTTCGGGGCAGGTACACCGTTTGGGGCCGCGGAAGTCAAGAGTTTCCCGTAAAAACGGCACAAACCGCGGGTAAAACCCCCGCGTCAAACCGTAGAGCTGAAAATAGATGGGCCGCCTGCTCCTCCCAAAGCAGACGGCCCTTCCCGCGCGACGTTGATGATCCTCTTACAGGACCAATACATCAAGCGGCGGAAACCCGTTAAAGCCGACCGAACTGTACGAGCTTGTGTAAGCGCCGCAGTTCTTGATCATGACTTTGTCACCGTCCCTTAGGTCAAGTGGAAGGTCAACCGGATTTTTTTCATAAAGCACATCGGCACTGTCACAAGATGGGCCAGCAAGCACACAGGGGCCGACGGGCTTGCCGTCATGCGGGGTCACGAACTGATAGCGGATCGCCTCGCCCTCGGTTTCGGCCAGACCGGAAAAACGCCCGATATCCAGATAGACCCAACGGCGCGCCGCCTCTGCCGATTTGCGCGACACCAGCAACACTTCAGCCGCGATATGCCCTGCCTCTGCGACCATGCCGCGGCCCGGCTCTGCCATCAGGACCGGAATCTCGCCAAAGCGTTCTTTGACAGCGGCAACGACTGCGGCGGCATAGCCGCGCGGCGCATCCACCGGATCACCGTGATAGGCAGGAAAACCGCCGCCGATGTTCAGCAGTTGCAGGTCGTGCCCTGCTTCTTTCGCGGCGTGCCATAGCGGAGCGACCTGATCCAGAACGGGATGCCAGTATTCGGCGCGACGGGTTTGCGAACCGACGTGAAACGACAGACCATAAGGCACGAGACCCACGGATTTGGTGTACTCCAGCAGGCTTGGCAGCAGCGAGCCCGCGCAGCCGAACTTGCGGGTCAGCGGCCAGTCCGCCATGGAATTCTCGACGATCAGACGGATATAGACGCGCGCGCCGGGGGCGTGCTCTGCGATTTTGTCGAGCTCTGCCTCGCAGTCGGCGGCGAACATGGTCACCCCGATAGAATGGGCAAAGGCGATATCAACGCCGCGTTTGATGGTGTTGCCGAAAGAGATTTTCGCAGGATCCGCCCCTTGGGACAGACACAGCTCGATCTCCTGACGCGACGCCGCATCAAAGCCGGAGCCGCGTTCGACCAGCATACGAATGATCTCGGGGGCGGGGTTCGCCTTTACCGCATAGTGGATTCGCGCATCGCCCAGACCGGCTTGCAGCGCGTCGTATTGTACACCCACACGGGCGCGGCTGACGACGAGAGTCGGTTTGTCGAAGCTGTTGTTCCAGATGTAATCAGCCGCTTCGTCATAGTTCGATGCTGCGGATGTGTTCACGGTGGCGGTAGCTGTGGCGTTCATGGTCATCTCCAAAGAGCAAGGAAGGGCGGGAGTACCCTAACATGTCGTTTCAAGAGACGTTACCGTCGCTGCATAGGCGCGGGGTCAATCCGCGGACAGACGGACCGGCCAGAGGCGCGTGCGTTGGCGTCTGTAAGCGCGCATTTACGCTGTTTTCAGATTCGCGCAAGTGGCAAAATACTTGATACGACAATTCGTTTTTCAAGGAGGCACGCAAAGCGCTGCGTACCGGTGAGCGGTGACGGATCGGGGCTATTTTTCCCAATCCGTGCCGATGGCTTCGCGGTCCTTTTCGCGTTCCTCAGCTGCCATTTCCCGCACCTCGGCGCGCTCTTCGGCGTCGCTTTGTTCGGGCGTGGAATTTGACTGTGGCTCCCCTGTCAGGGCAAGCGAGAACAGGATCGGGAAGTGGTCGGACCCGATATTGGGCAAGCGCGACATACGGATCAGGCGGAACTCTGCATCATGGAACAGATGATCAAGCGGCCAGCGCATGACGGCAATACCCGCGTGAAACGTGTTATAGAAGCCACGTCCGACCCGTGGATCAAGCAGCCCCGACAGCCGCTGAAACCGGCGGGTGGTGGTGGACCAGGCAACGTCGTTCAGATCACCTGTCACGATCGCGGGCAGATCGTCCTTGCTGGCTTCGATGCCGACCAACGCGATCTCTCCGTCGCGGCCTTTGGTGTCGTGATAGGGCACGGGGGGTTCGGGGTGCACGATATACAAACGCCACATCCGCCCTGACGGCATCGCGACCTTGGTCCGGATCGACGGCACATCATCGACCAGCAGGTCCCGCACCTGCGTCTCTGACGGCTCCATCTTGGACATCATGACCACGCCATAGGAGTTATCCTTGGGCACTTTCACCCAATGCGGGTACTGGTCTTTCAGCGCGTCATAAAGCGCGTCGACCCAGTCCGGGTCCACCTCAAGCGCGGCGGCGATATCGGGGTCTTCGGTGCGGATCAGGTCAATCAGACGCTGATATTGCCGATTGGATTGTTTCACGTTTGACGCAAGGATGGTGACACGGTTTTCCGCGTCAGCGGCCTGTGCCTTGGTCGCATCCACGGATTGGCGCGGCCAGAGCGGCGTGAATTTCAGGATGTAGCCCGTGTGGATCGCCGCAATCACAGCGAGGATCGCCAGCGCCGGGTTGCGATGGTCAGGTTCAAGAAACACCAGCGCCACGGCAGCCAGCGCCACGGTCAACACAAACAGCTGCTCACGGGGGAATGCCATCCCCCGGATCGCGCCATGCGGTATCTTGCTAAAGGGAAGCACGCTGATCGCAGCAACGAGTGCGACAACGCCCCAAAACAGACCGAGTAGTATCGTCGCCAGCATGCATGCCCCCTACGTCAAAAAAAGGGGCGCAGAGCGGTTGCCCTGCACCCCTAGCTCAACACAAGGTTAAGCGGATTTGTTCCGAAGCCGCCAGAAGGGCGGAACCGAATTACTTGTCCTCGTCTTCATCCGTGTCGGAACCGCCCTCGGGCAGCTTGAAGAAACTGTCGGCGTCAGAATAGTCGCCGTGGTCTTTTTCTTCGTCATCCGCAGGGTTGCCGGACAGGGTGAACGTTTCCAGACCTTCGATAGAGGTCGGCATCTTCGGTTCCGTATCCATGCCAAGCGATTGTTCGGTGCTGACCAAACGGCGGCGTTCGTCATCGGTCATCAAGCCACCTTCGGCGGCTTTCTTGGCAGCGGCTTTCTGGACGGCGGCGTCCAGTTCGGACTGTTTGCACAGGCCCAAAGCCACGGGATCGATCGGTTGGATGTTCGCAATGTTCCAGTGCGTCCGCTCGCGGATCGCCTGAATGGTTGGCTTGGTGGTGCCGACCAGCTTGCTGACCTGACCGTCGGAGAGTTCGGGGTGGAACTTGACCAGCCAGTAGATCGACGCGGGGCGGTCCTGACGTTTGGACAGCGGCGTATAGCGCGGGCCGCGACGTTTCTCTTCGCCTTGAGCAGACGCGTTGAACTTGAGCTTGAGCTTGTGCAGCGGGTTCGCCTGCCCTTTTTCGATCTCTTCTTCGGTCAGCTGGTTGTTGGCAATCGGGTCAAAGCCCTTCACACCTTGCGCCACGTCACCATCCGCGATGCCCTGCACTTCAAGCTCGTGCATTTCCACGAAATCCGCGATCTGTTTGAAGCTCAAGGTTGTGTTGTCCACCAGCCATACGGCAGTAGCGCGGGCCATAATCGGTTTTGCCATGTCGGTCTCTCCTTAAAACGCACTTTCCCCGTCGCCTGAAATAGGCTGTCCTGCGGGGCAGAACGGTTTCCATTGTGGGGGAACTTGAACGCCTTATACTCGGACCGGCAAAATAAGGAAAGACCCCAATGCGATTGCTGATCCTGTGCCTGTGTCTGTTGCTGGCCCCGATGCCCCGCCCCGCGGCGGCCAAGGGCGAAATTGCAGGGGAATTCGACTATTACGTGCTGGCGCTCAGCTGGTCGCCCAACTGGTGCGCGCTGGAAGGCGATGCGCGCGATTCCGCGCAATGCGACGCGCGCCACGATCACGGCTGGATCATGCACGGGCTTTGGCCGCAGCTGCATCGGGGGTTCCCCTCCTACTGCCGCACCGCCGAACGGCCCCCCACCCGTGGCATGACCGCCGCCATGGCTGACATTATGGGGACGCCCGGTCTGGCGTGGCATCAATGGAAGAAACACGGCAGCTGTACCGGCCTGCCCGCCACCGGATATTTCGATCTGTCGCGTCAGGCCTATGATGCCGTGACCCGCCCCGCGGTCTTTCGCAAGGTCACAGGCGACATCCGACTGCCCGCCTCGGTGGTGGAGGAAGCGTTTCTGAAAGCAAACCCGACGATGGAGGCCGATGGCGTCACTGTCACCTGCAAAAGAGGCTACATTCAAGAAGTGCGTCTATGCCTGTCAAAAACGCTGGAGCCGGTGCCTTGCGGGCGCGACGTGATCAAGGATTGCACGCTGGACGACGCGCTGTTTACCCCGATCAGATAAACCCCGCACTGCGTGCGATCATTGCGGCGTCGGTGCGGTTGCGGGCGTCCAGCTTGCGGCACAGCGTTTTGACGTGCAGCTTGATCGTGACCTCTTGCAACTCTAGGTCGCGGGCGATTTCCTTGTTCGATTTCGCCTCCATCAAGCCGCGCAGAACCTGACGCTCCCGCTCTGACAGGGCCTTTTCAAAGTCGGTTTCTTCGGGATCGTCCTTGCCAGACATAAAGTTGACGGGCGCGTAAATCTCGCCCGCGGCCATAAAGCGGACCGCGTTGACCAGTGATTTCGCAGGCAGCGTCTTGGGCAGGAAACCGATCGCGCCCATGGCCAGCGCCTGTTCCGCGATCAACCGCGTTGCCGTGCCCGAAATCAGACCGACAGGCTTTTCTTCGTTGGCTTTCATGACCTTAGGCAGCGCCTCAAGCCCCTTCATGCCGGGCATCGTATAGTCGAGCAGTACCAGATCAAACGGCCCCTCTGCCTCTATCTTGGCCATCGCTTCGGGCAGGTCGCTTGCTGCAACCGTCTCTGTCCCGCCATCGGCGTCCAGAAACATTGCAATCGTTTCGCGGACCATATCGTGATCGTCCGCAATCAGTATCCGTAATGCCATAAGTTCTTTCCTTCCCTCGCCACCACCTCAATGCTGCTTAAGTAGTCGTAGACCAACTTATGGGCGAATAATAGCACACATGAGGATAGGATAACTGTGTCGAATTTTTGACGGCTATACCTTCGTATAGTAAGAATACCCTTAATCTCAGTCGCTCTCCAAACGGCGTTAACCTAAGGTTGATGTACAAACACAGGGGAAGGATACCGAGTTATGACGTTTCAAGCTTTCACCAAGACAATCACCGCCGCACTGTGCGGTGCCGCATTGGCCACTGCTGTGAGTGCACAAGAAGACGCCGTTCTGACCGTCACGACAGGCGACATGGAACACACCTATACGATGGAGCAGCTGAAAGAACTGCCGTCGTCCAGCTTCGAGACCGAAACCATCTGGACCGAAGGCGCGCAGACCTTTCAGGGCGTATCGCTCAAGGATCTGATGGACACGCTGGACGTGTCCGAAGGTATGATCGAAGCAACCGCGATCAACGACTATGCGGTCGAAATCCCGATGGAGGATGCGGTGTCCGACGGGCCGATCATCGCCTATGCCAACAACGACAAAGAGATGTCGCGCCGCGGGAAAGGTCCGCTATGGATTGTCTATCCCTATGACAGCGACGTAAAGTACCAGACAGAAACGATCTATAGCCGTTCTATCTGGCAGTTGAACCGGCTGGCGATCAAGTAACCGCAAGGCATGTTTACCATGGCCGATTTGATGCAGGACGGCCCACAGCGCAACAGGGTAAGATATATTCTTGCCCTGGCGCTGATGGTCGGCATCCTGCTTGCCGGTTACCTGGCGTTCAACGTCTGGGACCGCGTGCGCGCCCTTGGCAGCGCGCAGCAGGATCATGCCGAATGGGTGTTCTCGCAGCTTGAAATCGACTTTCTCAAACTGGATGGTGCCGTTGAACAGGCGCGGTCAGGTGCCGAAAATGATCTGGCGAACCTGCGCAAACGGTTCGACATCTTCTACAGCCGCACCGAAGTCGCCGAACGCGTACAGCAAAGCGGCGACCTAAGCCGGGAAATCCAGAAGATACAAGCGGTTCTGGACACACAGATCCCCCTGATCGACGGCAGCAATGAGGCGCTCGCCGCCGGTGTGCCCGCCCTATCGGAAGCGCTGGCCACGGTCGAGGATATGCCGCGCAACATCGGGCTTGCCTCCATCTCCTTTGCCGCCAAAGCGGCGGAGGCCGAGCGCAAAGAGATCGCGCAGCTGATCGAGATCTTGCTGGTGATCGTGGTGACCGTGACCATTGCGCTACTGGGGGCGATCCTCCGGCTGTCGCGCCAGACGATCACGCTCAACCGTGCCTCGCGCGAGGTCGAACGCAACCACTCGCAACTGGCGACCATGCTACGCGCCTCGCTTGATGCGGTAATGGTGCTGTCGGTAGATGGCGAGATTATCGATTTCAACGGCTCTGCCGAAGAGGTCTTTAGCATCTCGCGCGATCATGCGCTTGGGCGCAGCTACATCGAACTGCTGGTCCCCCCTAAACTGCGCCATCGCCAACGGGATAACCTCGCCCATTTCAACGCAACGGGCAAAACGCGGCTGGCCGAAACCGGCCGTCACGAGACAGAGATGATCGACGGCACCGGCCGCATTTTCCCTGTCGAACTTTCCGTGTCGCTGGCGCGGTCAAACGACGCGCCGGTTTTCGTCACCTATATCCGCGACATCACCGACAAACTGCAAAAAGAGCAAGAGATCATCCGCGCCCGCGACGAGGCACTGGATGCCTATCAGGAAAAATCGCGTTTCTTCGCGATGATGAGCCACGAGATGCGCACGCCGCTGAACGGCATCCTCTCTGCCATCCACTTGCTGCACGACGACAAGCTGGACGCCGAACAGCGCAAATACGTCGAAGCCGCATTGAAATCCGGTGACATCCTACTGGGCCATATCGACGACGTGCTAGCCATCGAACGCAGCGAGGCCGAAACCAACGACAACGAGTTGCAAGCCAGTGATATGGTCGCGCTGACCGCCGGCATGGTCAACACCATGACGCCACTGGCCAAGACATCGGACACGCGGCTGCATCTGGATCAGGACGGGCTGACCGACACACCCATCCTGACAGACCCGCGCGCGGTGCAGCAGATTCTGGTCAACCTCATCAGCAACGCGATAAAATTCAGCCCCGACGACGATATTGTGCTTAGCGCGACCTATGACATGGAACCGGCCAATGCGCCGATGCTGCATATCGAAGTGGCAGACAATGGCCCCGGTATCCCGCCCGATGACCTCAAGCGGATTTTCGAGGATTACGTATCGCTCGACAGCCGCTACGAACGGCGCACAGGGGGCACCGGTCTGGGGCTGGGCATCGTGCGGCGGCTGGTGCACCGTCTGGGCGGCACGATCACCTGCGTCTCCGAGGTTGGCAAAGGCGCGCGGTTTATCGTGCGACTGCCAGCAGACTTCGTGCAGACAGAAGCCCCGCAGCCCGTCGCCCAACCGCAGCTTGATACCGAAGACACCCCCGCGATGAACCTGCTGGTTGTCGACGATAACGAGATCAACCGCGATCTGCTTAAGGCGATGCTGGGCCGTCTGGGTCACGAGGTCACCCTTGCCAGCAGCGGCCCCGAAGGCATCGATCGTGCGGCCGAACAGAGGTTTGACGCGATCCTGATGGATATTTCGATGCCGGGGATGAGCGGGCTACAGGCCACGCAGGTGATCCTTCAAGGGGGCGGGCCCAATGCCGATACCCCGATCATGGCTGTGACCGCCCACGCCCTGCCCAACGAACGCGCGGCATTTACCGCGGGCGGGATGACCGGCTTTCTGCAAAAACCCATCAACACGCGCCGTCTGAAAACCGCGCTAAGCGAGCTTGTGATGCCCGCCGCTGAGGGTGCCTCTGATGCGACTGAAGCGACGCACGCCGAGCCGCAGCATCCGGTGTTGAACGCCAATCAGGTGAACGAATTGTTTGAACTGCTTGGTCCTGAAAAGCTTGCCGATCGCATTGGCAATCTGCGGCAACGGGTAGAGGGGCAATTGCCGCCCCTTGCCTCTGCCGAGGACCGCGACGATCTGCAACGCAAGACCCACGACCTTGCCGGGTTGTGCGGCATGTTCGGCGCAGAGCGTATGCACGCGCTGCTCGCCACCATCGAACAGGACTGCAAACAGGGCGACGTAGATAAAGCCCGTGATCAGGTCGCCAAAGTACCCGCGGCATGGGCCGAAACCCTTGATGCATGGGAGGCGCGCCTGTCGGCGTAACGCCCCCTGAACGACAAAGGGCACCCTGATATCAGAGCGCCCCTTGCCAGATCTCACTGCCCGCCGCTTAGGCGTTGGCGTCGACCTTCAACACGATCTTGCCGATATGGCCGCTTGTCTCCATGCGGGCGTGCGCCTCGCTCGCGTCCTCGAACGCGTATTCGCTGTCCATCACCGGTGCGATCTTGCCCGCGTCCAGCAGTGGCCAGACCTTCTCGCGCAGCTCTTCCGCGATCTTGGCCTTGGCCAGATCGCTTTGTGGACGCAGGGTGCTGCCGGTCATCGTCAGACGGCGTGTCATCAGCGTGGCAAAGTTCACCTCTACCTTCGGCCCGCTGAGGAAGGCGATCTGCACAAGACGGCCGTCTTCGGCCAGCGCTTGCAGGTTGCGCGGGATGTAATCGCCGCCGACCATATCAAGGATCAGGTCTGCCCCGCCCTCGGCTTTCAGCACATCAACGAAATCCGAGTCACGGTAGTTGATCGCGGCCTCGGCCCCGAGTTTGGCGCAGGCGTCGCATTTGCTGTCAGTGCCTGCCGTGGCAAAAACCCGTGCGCCGAATTCGCGCGCCAGCTGGATCGCTGTCGTCCCGATGCCCGACGACCCGCCATGCACCAAGAACCGTTCGCCCGCTTTCAGGCCACCGCGCATGAACACATTGGACCAGACGGTGAAGAATGTCTCGGGCAGGCAGGCAGCTTCCTTCATGTCCATGCCCTTGGGCACCGGCAGACAATGGGCCGCAGGCGTCGCGACATATTCCGCATAGCCGCCACCGGGCAGCAGCGCGCAGACCTTGTCGCCGACAGCCAGATCGCTGACGCCTTCACCCACGGCGGACACCACACCCGAGGCTTCAAGCCCGGGAAGATCGCTGGCAGTCGGGGGCGGCGCATACATGCCCGCACGTTGCAGCGCATCGGGGCGGTTCACACCGGCATAGGCCACTTTGATCACTACTTGCCCGTGGGCCGGCTGCGGCATGGGGCGGTCGGTGGGTTGCAGCACTTCGGGCCCGCCGGCCTTGGTGATCTCTATCGCACGCATGGTTTCTGTCATCGACTACGTCTCCTCCGTAAATCTGTTTTGCCGCACCATAGGCACGGTTTTCGGCACACACAATGCGAACTGACAGGCGTCAGGTCGCGGAGGGTCTCACATCAAAGCCCGCCACGGGCACGCAGGGCCTCGGCCACATGTTCGGCGTCGTCAATCGCCAGCACGGTAAACGGGATGATCATCCGCCAGCCGACCCGTTTGGTGGATCGCGCGCGCCATGACTGCGCCAGCAACTGGCCCTTTTGCGCCAGAACGGGAGTAAAGCGGATGACGAGGGCGATGCCCAGTTCGATCGCGCGGGTCTGGATGCCAAGACGGCGCAGCGGCGTTGTCAGCCATGTCACCACAGCCACCATCTGCGCCAGCTTGGTCGTCATGGTCACTAGATTCGCCAGCGCCACCGCTGTCATCATCCGCAACGTCACGGTCGCCCCCGCCATGATGTCATGGGTCACGATATGCCAGACCATGATCAGCACAACGAAGGGCAGCAGCACCCGCAAGCGCGCCAGCCCCACCTTGAAAAACCGCCATCCCGGCAGCGCATAAAGCAACAGGGTCACCGCCAGCGCCGCCGCCTGCAGCGCGGGGTGGGTCAGGCTGAATAGCCCCATCGTCGCCACGCAAAGCGCTGCCAGCTTTGCCCCCGCAGGCCAACCGTGGGCGCGGGTCTCAACCGGGGAGGTGAGTGAAATCATAGCTTTCCCCGATCTCTTGCATCTGTGCCACAAAGGCTTGGGTCACCTGAGGCACCGCGCCGTCCTGCACGATCTTCCCCTGATCGATCCAAATCATCCGGTCATAGGTCGCCAGATGCGCGGGGTCATGGGTGATGTGCACCAGATGCGCCTCTACCGCGTGCAGCACGCGCGTGAGGTGCATCATCGTCGGGATATCAAGCCCCGCAAAAGGTTCATCGAGGATGATCAGGCGCGGCTGCATGGCAAGGATCGACATCAGACAGACCAGCTGCCGCTGCCCCTGAGATAGTTGATGGATCGCCGCCTTCGCCCAATGGCTGCGGTTAAAGCGGGCGAGGATATCCGCCGTTCTCTCTGCCGCCTCTTTTGCGGAGTGTTTCAGCTGGGTCAGGCCAAAGCTGATCTCTTCTTCCACCGTGGGGAAGATAATCTGGTGATCGGGGTTCTGGAACAGGATGCCGACCTGCCGCAAGGCCGCCTTGCGGTCCTTGACCACATCCACCCCGTTGATCCGCAGCTTGCCCGACGACGGGGCCACCAGCCCCGCCAGCACCCGTGCCAGAGATGTCTTGCCGGAGCCGTTCCGCCCGACAATACCAATCCGCCGCTCGGATGCCTGCAGTGTCACATCACATAGCACCGAGGTTCCTTCGGGGGTGTAGGAAACCTTCTCCAGATCGATCAGAAACGGGTGCATATGCGTGAGTACCAATAAGCCGCGCCCGCGCCGGATGCGGACGCCGCAGCACCTAGCAGGTCTGGTCTGGCGAGGAAAGCCAGCCTAGGGACGCGGGCTGCCCCAGCTGCCGGGAAGATCACTGCGGTTCAGCCGCGAGGGGGCTTTCACATGGGAAAGCAACCAGTTGGGCCCGGCCATCAACATGCTGAGCGTCGGGCTGCTGTTCACCTGCGCCTTGACCTTTTCGATCTGCATCACATTCTCGATCCGCCGATCAAGGAAGGCCCATGTCTCTGCGTGGCCCTCGCTGGTATCGCCCAACCAGAACAGCACGGTCGAGGAATAGACCGCGCTCAGCGTGGCGCGTTTGGTGTACCAGTTCACGTCTTCGGACGTATCCCCCAAGGCAGCCCATATGGCATCCGCCGTCCCCCAGACCAGTTTGGCCCCCTCGGGCGCATATTGCGGCAGGGCAAACAGGGTTGTCCCACGACGTACCGCCTCTTTGTCCGTGGCGGCTTCGAGACGGAAGCGGACCATAGCGGCAACCTTGGCCGAGAATTTCATCTCGGTCATGTTTTCGGCCTTCATCCGGTCAATCATCTGCTGATCGCCCCGCTTGTGATAGGCGACGGCCAGGTCGACGGCACCGCGCGGACAGACAGCACGCGCGACGGTCGGGTCCATGCCGGTATCGCTGACCGCAGCCTTGAACGTCGCCTCTGACCAGCCGTCAAACGCGACATGCATCAGCGCGGCATCCAGCAGCTGTTCTTTCGGTGTCTGGGACGTGTTCGTCATAGCGGCCTCCTGAAGGGGTGATTGGCTTTGCTCTAGACAATATAGGTTTCGGTTGCTATATGGCCAGTTCCTGCAAATCCTTGCAACTTCAAACTAGAAAGGTGGTGAAAACCACATGCAGGTTAGTGTTCGCGATAACAACGTCGATCAAGCGCTGCGCGCCCTGAAGAAAAAACTTCAGCGCGAGGGTGTGTTTCGTGAAATGAAGCTTAAGCAGCATTTCGAGAAACCTTCCGAGAAAAAAGCACGCGAGAAAGCAGAAGCGATCCGCCGTAGCCGCAAACTGGCACGGAAGAAATTGCAGCGCGAAGGCATGATGTAAATCATCCAAGCGACGCATAAGAATACGAACCCCCGTTACCTTTCGGTGCCGGGGGTTTTCTTTTGTCTGCCGCTGCGCGCGTGGTGACGCATGGGTACAGTAGACAGGACCCGACGGCAGAGCGTATCGCAAAGCGGCCAGAGACAGGACAGACCATGACCCAGCCCACCTACCCCAGCGTTGCCCCGATCCACCGGCGGGCTGATCTGATCGTCCACCTTGTGGGGCTTGCGCTGATTCTTGGGGCTGGCGGCGCGTTGGTGATGAAATCGGCCACATCGCTGCAAACGGCGGTGACGGTCGCGGTGGTGGTCTATGTGCTTTGCGCGCTGGCATCAAACCTTGCATCCTGCGCCTACCACTTCGCGCCGTGGCATGACGCGCGCAAATTGATGCGGCGGATTGATCATGCGGCGATCTACCCCAGCATCGCGGGCACATTTACGCCGTTCTTCGTGCAGGCCGGCACGACATGGACGATCACGCTGCTTTGTGTGTCATGGGGGCTGGCGCTGGTGGCGATGTACAAAAAAATCACCGACCCGCAGGTTCAGGGCAAGTGGTCCACCGCGTCCTATCTGGGGCTGGGCGCCATTGGCCTTTGCGCACTGCCGGACCTGACAGGGGTGCCGCTGGCAACACTCTGGTGCATCATCGGCGGGGCATTTGCCTATGTGATCGGCGTCGGCTTTTATGTGCGCCGCGCCATGCGCTTTCGCTATGCGACATGGCACGCTTGGGTCAATATCGGCGGCATCGCGATGTTCGCGGGCATCTGGATGGCGCTGTTTCCGTCCGCGATTTAACCGACTGGCAGCGCTGTGGTGTTGCACACCGTGCGCAGCGCAAAGCTGGATTGCATCTGCCCCACACCGGGCAACCGCGCCAAATGCTGGCGATGGATGCGGGCGAAATCCTCGGTATTTTCGGCCACGACCTTAAGCAGGTAATCCGCGGCCCCCGCCATCAGGTGGCATTCCAGCACATCGGGAATACGCGCGACCGCCTTTTCAAAGGCGTCCAGCACCTCGTCCGCTTGGCCTTGTAGGGTGATCTCGACAAACACCGTCGTGGGGACGCCCATCTTGCGCGGGTTCAGCAGGGCGACGTAATCGCGGATATACCCTTCGGCTTCCAGCCGCTGCACGCGCCGGTGACAGGCCGACGGCGACAGATGTACCTTTTCCGACAGGTCAGAGTTCGACATCCGCCCGTTGCGTTGCAGGGCAGTAAGGATGCGGCGATCGATGTCGTCTAGACTCATGTGGCGCAATACTTTCGCGTGAAATAACCAATATGCAGCAGAGTATTCGAAGAGCAACGGGGATAACGGCCCATAATCCGTGCCCAATTGCGTATCGAGGGGCGTACCGTAATTCAAATGCACCCTCAATAGGATGAACTCATGAAAATCGGTTGCCCCAAAGAAATCAAGCCACAGGAATTCCGCGTCGGCATGACCCCGAATGCCGCTTACGAGGCGGTGAACAAGGGACATGAGGTTGTTATCGAAGCAGGGGCCGGCATCGGCGCTGGTTTTGATGACGCCGCCTATACCGACGCAGGCGCGACGATCCTTGCCACCGCGCAAGAGGTCTTCAACAGCGCCGACATGATCGTCAAGGTCAAGGAACCCCAAGCGGCTGAACGCAAGATGCTCCGCGAAGGGCAGATCCTGTTCACCTATCTGCACCTCGCCCCCGACCCCGAACAGACCAAGGATCTTCTCGCTTCCGGGGCGACTTGTATCGCCTATGAAACCGTCACCGACCGCAATGGTGGCTTGCCGCTGCTTGCGCCAATGTCCGAAGTCGCGGGTCGTCTGGCCCCGCAGGTGGGCGCATGGACGCTGCAAAAAGCCAACGGCGGGCGCGGCGTGCTGATGGGCGGCGTCCCCGGCGTTGGTCCGGCGCGTGTGGTCGTGATCGGCGGCGGTGTTGTCGGTACCCACGCCGCACGCATTGCCGCTGGTATGGGCGCGGATGTCACCGTGCTTGACCGGTCCCTGCCCCGTCTGCGCTATCTGGATGACATCTATGGCGGCGTGTTCAACACCTCTTACGCCTCGGCGGGCAATACGATCGAACTGGCGCGCGAGGCTGATATGATCATCGGTGCCATCCTGATCCCCGGTGCCGCCGCCCCCAAGCTGATCAGCCGCGCGCAACTGTCCGAGCTCAAGCCCGGCGCGGCGCTGGTGGACGTGGCGATTGACCAAGGCGGCTGCTTTGAAACCTCGAAAGCGACCACCCACCAAGACCCCGTATACGACGTGGACGGCATCATGCACTACTGCGTTGCCAACATGCCCGGTGCCGTGGCGCGGACATCGACCATTGCGCTTGGCAACGCCACGATGCCGTTCATGCTGGCACTGGCGGATAAAGGCTGGAAGCAAGCCTGCACCGACGATCCCCACCTCAAGGCAGGTCTGAACGTGCACGCAGGTCAGCTGACCTACGCCGCCGTGGCCGACGCGCTCGGGATGGAGGCGATCACCGCCGATCAGGCCATCGCCGGTTAACCACCCCCTACGCACCACGAAAAGGGCCCGCAGTGCACCTGCGGGCCTTTTCGTGTCACGCGGTTGAAACGTTTACTTCTTGGCAAGCTCATCGCGAATTTGCAGCAGCACATCCAACTGGCTGGGGCCAGTCGCCACTTCGGGAGCGACATCATCAGGGCGTTCGGCCAGCGATTTCAGCCGGTTAACGGATTTGACCAGCATAAACACCACAAAAGCGATGATCAGGAAGTTGATGCAGGCCGTGATGAACGCGCCATAGGCAAAGATCGCCGCGCCGGTTTCGCGCGCCGCGTCCAGACCGGTACCCGCAGGCACATCGCCAGACAGCACCACATACATGCTGGTGAAATCAACGCCGCCAAGGACCAGACCGATCACAGGGTTGATCAGATCGCTGACCAGCGAGGTCACAATAGCCGTAAAGGCCGCGCCGATAATGATACCGACTGCCAGGTCCATAACATTGCCCTTGGCAATGAAATCCTTGAATTCTTGAATCATGTCTGTCCCTCGTATGATTGAAAGCCGTGTCCGCTACGTCGCACGACATACTGCGCATGCGTTAGCACAAGTTTTCCAGATAACGATGGGTTTTTGTCGGATAAGCACGGTTTTCCCCCTTACAGAGGCGAAAACCGCGCAATCCGGTGCAAAGCGTGCTTACGCTGGCAGGGTGCCTGTCAGCACATAGCGCAGGATCTGCACGACCTGCGCGGGCTCTTGGGCGACAGCCAAAGCTGCGGCGTCGACCTCTTTCAGCGCGTGCGCGTGGTCGGTCCCATGCAGGATCACCAGCGATTTACCCAGAGCCGCCGCATAGCCCGCATCAAAAGCCGCGTTCCACTGTTTGTACTGATCGCCAAAACGCACGACGACGACATCCGCCTCTTCGATGCCCTTGCGCGTGCGGATCGCGTTCAGCTGTGCGCCCTTGCGGTCGTGCCAGAACTTGTTTTCCTCGGCCCCCAGAATCGCCACACCGCAGTCGTCGCTGGCCGCGTGGTCGGTGACAGGGCCGGTGAACACAACATCCAACCCCGCCGCGCCATCGATGAT
The DNA here is from genome assembly GCF_002311545.1 of Sulfitobacter sp. UBA1132. Lineage (NCBI taxonomy): Bacteria > Pseudomonadati > Pseudomonadota > Alphaproteobacteria > Rhodobacterales > Roseobacteraceae > Sulfitobacter > Sulfitobacter sp. UBA1132. The sequence continues at coordinate 198,880 of NZ_DCAN01000010.1, forward strand.
CTGATCGCGCCAGTCGGTGTGGATTTCACCCGAGAGATATACATGCAGTGTCATACCGCCTCCGTTCGCTTTAGCCGCGCAGCACGCCGCCGCTGGCTTTGGTCACCTTGTCGATGACCTTGGCGCCAACCGCCTCGATATCCGCGTCTTTCAGTGTCTTGTCGCTTGGCTGCATCCGTACCGTGAGGGCGAGCGATTTTTTCCCCTCGCCCAAGGCACCGCCGATGAATTCATCAAAGACGCGCACATCGTCAATCAGGGCCTTGTCCGCCCCCATCGCCGCATTGACCAGCGTCAGCGCGTCAACATCGGCGTCCACCACAAAGGCAAAGTCACGTTCCACCGCTTGCAGCGCGCTGGTGTTCAGCGCGGGACGTGTGGCACCGGACTTGCGCGGCAAGGGCACCTCGGCTGGCCAGATGGTGAAGCCCATCGCGGGCCCTTTGACATCCAGTGCCGCCAGAACCCGCGGGTGAATTTCGCCAAAGACGCCAAGCACTTTTTTCGGGCCAAGGCAGATCTGCCCGTGACGCCCGGGGTGGAACCAGTCAGCGCCATTGCGGTTGATCTGCACCTTGGCGGGGGCACCGATGGCAGACAAGACCGCCTCGATATCCGCCTTGACGTCGAACACATCGACCGGACGCGATGCGCCATGCACATCTTTGGGGCCGGTGCTGCCGGTCAGCAGGCCGCTGATCTGCAGATGCTGATCGCCGGGCTCGCCGCCGGTGAAGACGGGGCCGACCTCGAACAGCGCCATGTCAGGGAAGCCCCGCGCCTGATTGCGGGCCGCGGCCTGCAGCAAGGCGGGCAGCAGCGAGGGGCGCATATGGCTCATGTCATTGCTGATCGGATTTTCCAGACGGGTGTCATCGGTGCCGCCACCAAACAGCGCAGCAGACGCCTGATCGATAAAGCTGTAAGACACACATTCGTTATAACCCAAGGCCGCACAGGCGCGGCGCGCGATGGCCTCGCGGCGCTGCATCGGCGACAGGACGGGCTTGGGCACGCCGGTCGTCAGGCGCGGCAAGGGGCGCCCTTCAAGCTTGGTGAGTGACGCAATCCGCGCGACTTCCTCGACCAGATCGGCTTCGCCCTGCACATCGGGGCGCCAGCTTGGGACATGCGCCATGTCGCCTTCCAGACGGAAGCCAAGCGCCGTCAGCGTCTTGCGCTGCTCGCTTTCCGAAATGGTCATCCCCACCAGCGACTGCACGCGCGCCGCGTCCAGCTTGTAGGCACGAGAATAGTCCGGCACCTTGCCCGCGACGACAACTTCGGACGCCTCACCGCCTGCGATGTCCAGGATCATCTGCGTCGCATGTTCGATGGCATAGGGCGTCCATTCGGGGTCGATCCCCCGTTCAAAGCGATAGCGCGCGTCCGAGTTGATCTTGAGCGCGCGGCCCGTGTAGGCGGTGCGCACCGGATCGAAATAGGCCGCTTCGACAAAGACATTCACCGTGTCCATGGAACAGCCGCTTTCCGCGCCGCCCATCACACCCGCGATGCTTTCGACCTTTTCGGCGTCCGAAATCAGGGTCATGCCTTCGCTGAAGGTATATTCCTTGTCGTCCAGCCCCATCAGGGTCTCGCCACCCTTGGCGCGGTGGATGCGCAGGCTGTTACCCGCGACCTTATCCGCGTCGAACACGTGCAAAGGACGGTTGCGGTCATAGGTGAAGAAGTTCGTCACATCGACGAGGAACGAGATCGGGCGCAGGCCAATAGCGCGCAGCTTGTCCTGCAACCACGCCGGCGACGGGCCGTTTTTGACGCCGCGGATCACACGACCGTAGAAAACCGGACATTGGTCCAGCGTGTCTTCGTCGATCGAAACAGAGATCGGGCACGGGAACTGCCCCTCGACCGCTGGCACATCGCGCTGTTTCAGCGTGCCCAGACCACGAGCCGCCAGATCACGCGCGATCCCGCGCACACCCAAGGCATCCGGGCGGTTGGGGGTGATCGCGATCTCGATCACGGGGTCAACCTTGGCGGGGTCGTTTTCCGCCAGCCAGTCGATAAAACGGTCGCCGACATTGCCCGAGGGCAGCTCGATGATACCGTCATGTTCTTCGGACAGCTCAAGCTCGCGCTCTGACGCCATCATGCCAAAGCTTTCGACGCCACGGATCTTGCCAACGCCAATGGTGGTATCGATGCCCGGCACATAGACGCCCGGCTTTGCCACAACCACGGTGATGCCCTGACGCGCGTTCGGGGCACCGCAGATGATCTGCTGGACGCCTTCGTCGGTATCCACCTGACAGATCTGCAAACGATCCGCGTCGGGGTGCTTTTCTGCCGATTGCACATAGCCCAGCGTAAAATCCGCCAGCTTCGCGCCACGGTCTTCGACGCCTTCGACCTCGAGCCCCAGATCGGTCAGCGCATAGGTGATTTCATCGATCGACGCGGTGGTGTCGAGATGTTCCTTCAGCCAGGACAGTGTGAATTTCATGGCGGTGATCCTCATGCAATGCTTGCGCTAGGGCGTAGCGTTTAATCGGCGCGGTTTCAATGCGGTGCGGCTGCGTTTTGCGCCTAGCCCGGTGTTTTGGGCATCAACCCGTCCAGCTGGTAGCCAAGCCATCCGGTCGGGATGAAATGTCCGCCGGTATGGATGTCCAGCGTCACGCTGCGGTCGCCGGCGCAATTGTCCCAAGCGAAATGCGCGAACTCTACCCCCGGGGCGAGGGTCAGCGCGCCGTCCAGCCGGCCCTTGCCGCAGCGGAACGCCTTGCGCCACAGAGCGACGACATTGGTGGTGTCATGCTCAGGCCCGCGCGGCAGGCTCATCCACAGGTCGTTGAGCCCGTGCACATGGCGGACCTGACGCGGCGGGTTGGCGCAGGTGCTGGACTGTTTGATCGTGCCCGACATGGTCATCAGCCCCGCGATCCGGTCGCCGCGCGCGCAGGCATAGCGCCACGCCATCGCTGCGCCAAAGCTGAACCCCGAGATATAGATCTGGCTTTGATCCACCGGATAGCGTTTCGCCACATCCGCCAGCACCGCGTCAGCAAAGGCGATATCCGCAGGGTCATCCTGCCAGAACCGCCACGCCCGATGCTGCGCCGACGGGGCCACCAGCATCACGCCACGGGGCTTTGTTTCAGACCCGATACGCGGATGATGGATCACCGTGCGCCCGCGCCGCAGGAACGCGTGAAAATGCATCATGACAGGCAGGGGCGTCACGCCGTCCCAATCGTCGGGCATCAGGATATTGTAACTGCGGTCACCGAGCTTGCAGACGGTATCCCCGCCGCAGGGCGGGAGGGTTTGGGCGGTGGCCAAATGAGTTGCGGCAAAAAAAAGAGCTAAAATATTCAGACGAAATAAAAATTTAGGAAACAATTTCATCCTCATAAATCAGTATCAATTCGAAAAAATCTAGGCCCCAAAGTGGATAAGTCCGGCAAACCGTTAGACATCAATGCCTGTTTTGTCAGATATCGTTTTCCTCAAAAACCCCACTGCCAGCGACTTCACAATTTCGATCGTAGCGTTGCCCCCAGTTTCGGCCACTGTTGCTTTGGTCTTCTCCCAGATATCGTTGTCCCGAACTGCATCAAGGTAGTCGTGACCTTTCCACGTTAGGCTAATTTCTTCGGTAGCAACGACATCAGCTGAACCTTCTTTAGTTCGATATTTCGACTTTACCATGATTCCAAAGGCGCTCTGTTTACGAGTGATCAGACCGGCTTCGATCATTTTATCTAATTGGTATTTGTCAAATGTTCCCATATCGCTAGGCAGCATATAGTGGCCACTTGGACTGGCCTCGCACTCAAGCAGCAGATGACGTATCCGGTCAAAATCGCGCTTCACCTACTCAAACCACCATGCAAATTCGGCTGATCCAAGCTCGCGAACCCGTAATGCCGCAACCAGCGCAGGTCTGAATCAAAGAACGCCCGCAGATCAGGGATGCCGTATTTCAGCATCGCGATACGGTCGATGCCCATGCCGAAGGCAAAGCCTTGCCATTCGTTCGGGTCGATCCCGCCCGCTTGCAGCACCTTCGGGTGGACCATGCCGGAGCCCAGCACCTCCATCCAGCCGTCGCCTTCGCCGATGCGCAGCTGTCCGTCGACCCAGGAACACTGGATATCAACCTCTGCCGATGGTTCGGTGAAGGGGAAATGCGAGGCGCGGAAGCGGGTCTTGATGCCTTCGACTTCGAAAAACGCGCTAAAGAATTCCTCGAGCGTCCATTTCAGGTTCGCCATAGAGATGTCTTTGTCGATCGCCAGACCTTCGACCTGATGGAACA